>NZ_JAZHEE010000033.1:0-45863 GCF_036620675.1 Rosenbergiella sp. YN46 | reverse complement strand
TCCGGAAACGAGTGAGCGTTTCCGGATTCTTACACAACTATTGGATCGATCAACCGATCCTTAACTGATCGGCATTAACGCCATCTGCGCCGGGTTTTTTTATACCTTATCCAAAAGCCCCCTACTCCCCCGACGGCTGGTAATGCTCGTAATTACGTCGGGTGGCGATATGGTCGGCGATATGCTTCGCATCGTGCCATACGCCCCAGATAAAAGTGGAGCCGCGGCGCGACAGCCAGGGCAACCCCAGGAAATAGATGCCTGATTCACTGGAAACGCCGCGCTGATGACGCGGCTTGCCCAGCTCATCAAAAGCATCGACCTCCATCCAGCTGTGATCGGTGGCGTAACCGGTCGCCCAGATAATCGAAGTCACGCCTGAACGGGCCAGATCGAGACTCAGAATCGGATCCGTAACACATGAGGGATCCGGCAACATTTCCCGCGCTTCGGGCTCTTCCGGCAGGGAGGCACCGTTACGTTCCACCCAGGCATCTGCGGCATCAAGCAGCCCCAGATAGTTTTCATCGCCGCGGGCGATATTATCCGCCAGATCGGCGTTGAATGTAGCGATCCCCTGCTCAAAGGCCTGGGTTCTGCCCACCAGCGTAATTCCTTCATGCGCCAGATGCCGGAAATCGACGGTGCGCCCGCCTCTGGCGCCGCTTACGGCGATGGTCACGTGCTCTTTGCCCGGTTCGCTGGAGGCCAGATCCCATAGCCCCAGAACGCCCAGCCACCAGCAGAAATCACGATTACGGTAAGAACGCGGCGGTCGATCGTGAGGGCCAACCGACAGATACACCTCGCGCCCGGCGCGCCGCAGTTCATCGGCGATCTGTACGCCTGAAGATCCTGCGCCCACCACCAGAACCGCCCCTTCAGGAAGCTGTTGCGGGTTACGGTAGTGCGCCGAGTGAATCTGATACAGTTCCGGATCCTGGGGTGCTATCGCCGGAATAACCGGGCGCTGGAACGGGCCGGTCGCGGCCACCACATGCAGCGCTTCGATGGTTCCTTCCGACGTTTCAACGGTAAAACCGGGGCGCCCCTGGTTGCGACGCAGTCGTTTCACCTCTACTCCGGTACGAATCGGCGCGTTGAACTGCTGCGCATAGGCGACAAAGTAATCTGCGATCTGCTCTTTCGGCACGAAGCCGTCAGGATCGCCGGGAAACGCCATACCGGGAAAGCGGTCGTGCCAGGCCGGGCCGTTCGCCACCATCGAATCCCAGCGCGCGCTACGCCAGGCTTCGGCTATCCGATTTTTTTCCAGCACCAGGTGCGGGATATCCAGACGGGTCAGGTGTTCGCTCATCGCCACACCGGCCTGCCCCGCGCCCACCACTAATGTGTCGATTTGAATTGTTTCTGGCGTCATCTCTGTATCCTGAGTCATGGGGAATAACTCAAGACTATGGAGCCGCCGTGGGAGGGTAAAATAGTATTAAGCTGGTTACTGACCATAAATTAACAAATCAGCTACCTTACAATTACCTGCACCCTTTAAAAGGGGATTCCCAGGCTTGCAGACGGTAATAGCTAAACGCGCTGACGCCGCGTTCATCCATCACAAATTCATATTACTGACAACTAGTTACCCTGTTATTTCGGGTGAATAAGCAGATATAGTTTTTTTCTAACCCCTGAGAACAAACTTACTAATTTACCCACCGCCGCAACAGTGCGCATTATCAATTCGATAACAAAAAGCCGCCATCATGATGCGGCACCAGCACGACTTCACCTGTCTCTTTGTCGCTTTGGAGTTTGCTATGTCCAACACACAAATATCGCCACCGCTCGTTGAAAAACACACTATCGGCTATATTCCACCGGAAGATCGGCACGGAAAAGTCAGGGATCTGTTTACGCTCTGGTTCGGGGGCAATATCGCGCCGTTGCCGATCGTCACCGGCGCCCTTGGCATTCAACTCTTTCACCTGAATCTGCTATGGGGCATCGTCGCCATTCTGGTCGGTCAGTTGATCGGCGGCGTACTGATGGCGCTCCATTCCGCGCAGGGCCCGCAGATGGGGATCCCGCAGATGATTCAGAGCCGCGCCCAGTTTGGCTCGCTGGGATCGCTGCTGGTTGTGGTCATCGCCGGGATCATGTACATCGGTTTCTTCGCCTCCAATATCGTGCTGGCGGGCCAGTCGCTGCACGGCATCGCCGACGGCGTCCCCCTACCGGTCGGCATTATGCTCGGCGCCGTGGGCTCTGGCGCGATCGGCATTATCGGCTACCGCTTTATTCACGTTCTCAACCGCATCGGTACCTGGGTGCTGGGGATAGGGATCCTGGTCGGCTTCGGCTATATCCTGACCCATATCCACACCGGGGACTTCCTGACCCGCGGCAGTTTTAATCTCTCCGGCTGGCTGGCGACGGTTTCGCTGGCGGCGCTATGGCAGATCGCCTTTGCCCCTTACGTTTCCGACTATTCCCGCTATCTGCCGGAAAAGGTCTCTGTTGCCTCTACTTTTTGGGCTACCTGGCTGGGATCGACCCTGGGCTCCAGCCTGGCGTTTATTTTTGGCGCCATGGCGGTACTGGCAACGCCGCCGGGGCTGGAAACCATGGAAGCGGTGAAACTTGCCACAGGCGCGATTGGCCCGCTAATGCTGATCCTGTTCCTGCTGAGCGTAATCAGCCATAACGCCCTTAACCTGTATGGCGCCGTGCTCTCTATCATCACCCTGGTGCAGACCTTCGTCTGGCGCTGGATCCCCGGGCACCGCAGTCGTACCTGGATCTCCATCATCGTGCTGATCGGCTGCTGTATTGCCGCGATCGGCGCCTCCGCCGACTTTATCAGCCACTTTGTCGATCTGGTTCTGGCGCTGCTGGTGGTTCTGGTGCCCTGGACCGCCATCAACCTGATCGACTTCTATGCTATCCACAAGGGCAGCTACGATATTCAGTCGATCTTCCGGGTCGATGGCGGCATCTACGGTCGCTATAACCCCCAGGCGCTGCTGGCCTACGCCATTGGGATTCTGGTGCAGATCCCCTTTATGAATACCCCGCTCTACGTCGGCCCCATCTCGCGCTATATCAATGGCGCCGATCTTTCATGGTTGATTGGCCTGCTGGTGACCTCGCCGCTCTATTACTGGCTGGCCACCCGTGACACCGCCTATCGCCGCCGCCAGAGCGGGCTGCAACATCCCATAAGCTGAATAAAACACGGCGCCTGAACGGGCGCCGTACAGGAAAGAAGAACAGAGGAGTCACACATGAGCTCACCCACCCATACCCGTATCCGCATGTTTAATACCAAAAGCACCTACCCCAACCAGACCCTGGACAACGATCTGTGCCAGGCGGTGCGCGCCGGTAATACCGTCTACGTGCGCGGCCAGGTCGGCACCGATTTCGAAGGCAATCTGGTGGGGCTGGGCGACCCTCAGGCCCAGGCGGAGCAGGCGATGAAAAACGTGAAACAACTGCTGGAAGAGGCGGGCAGCGACCTTTCGCACATCGTAAAGACCACCACTTACATTACCGATCCGCGCTTTCGCGAGCCGGTCTACCGCGAGGTGGGCAAATGGCTGAAAGGGGTCTTTCCTATCTCCACTGGTCTGGTGGTTGCCGGCCTGGCCCAGCCCGAGTGGTTGATGGAAATTGACGTTATCGCCGTAATTCCGGATAACCAGTAACAGGAGGCGCCATGACCTTTTCTATTGCGGCACGCTGCCCGGAAACCGGGCAACTGGGCATCGCCGTCAGCTCATCCAGCATCGCCGTTGGGGCGCGCTGCCCCTGGGCACGTTCCGGCGTGGGAGCGGTATCGAGCCAGAATATCACCCTGCCCCAGCTCGGCCCGGACATTCTTGATGCCCTGGCACAGGGAGCGACGCCTCAGCAGGCCCTGAAGCAGGTGCTGGCCGGTCGGGACTTCAGCGAATACCGTCAGATTACGGTTATCGACAGTCGCGGCGAAACGGCGGTCTTTAGCGGTGCCCGCTCGCTCGGTACCTGGCATGAGGCCCGGGGGCGCGGCTGCGTGGCGGCAGGGAATATGCTGGCCGATACGACGGTTGTCGATACCCTGATAAGCCATTTTGAGCAGAGCAGCGGCCCGCTCCCCGGTCGGCTGGTGTCCGCCCTTCAGGCCGCGCTGGCCAAAGGCGGAGAAGCCGGGCCGGTGCACTCCGCCGCCCTGAAGGTGGTAGGCGGTTACAGCTGGCCGATAGTCGACCTGCGGGTGGACTGGGCCGATAGCGATCCCATCGGACAGCTTGCCGAATTATGGCAGGCCTATGCTCCCCAGATGCAGGACTATATTACCCGCGCTATCGATCCGCGGGAGGCGCCGGGATACGGAGTACCGGGCGATGAATAACAACCTGCGAGAGATCCTGGCGCGCCTGCTAAGCTTCGACACCACCAGCCGCGAGTCGAACCTGGCGATGATTCACGCCATACGCGACTATCTGGCGGAACACGGCATCGATAGCGAGCTGTTTTACAACGAGAGCGGCAGCAAGGCCAATCTGTACGCCACCCTTGGCCCGAAGGGTGGCGGTGGAGTGATCCTCTCCGGCCATACCGATGTGGTGCCGGTGGATGGCCAGCAGTGGAGCGTTCCGCCTTTCGCCCTGACCCAGCGAGACGGTCGCTACTATGGCCGGGGCAGCGCCGATATGAAAGGCTTTCTGGCCTGCGTGCTGGCGGCCATACCGGATTTCACCGCCCGGCCGCTGCGCCTGCCGCTGCATCTGGCCTTCTCCTACGATGAAGAGGTGGGCTGCCTGGGCGTGCGCAGTCTGGTGTCTCATATTCAGGCCAGCCCCGATAAGCCCGCCCTGTGCATTATCGGCGAACCTACCCGGATGCGACCGGTTTTCGGTCATAAAGGAAAGATGGCAATGCGCTGCCAGGTACAGGGTCACCCCTGCCACTCGGCGTATGCGCCGCAGGGCGTCAACGCCATCGATTACGCCTCGAAGCTTATCGGCAAACTTGGCGCTCTTGGCGAAGAACTCCGCCAGCGCCAGGACTCGCGTTTCGATCCGCCATTCAGCACGCTACAGGTGGGTACCATCAGTGGCGGCAGCGCCCTGAATATCGTGCCGGAACACTGTCGCTTCGATATCGAAATTCGCCATCTGCCGGATCACGCGCCGGAAACGACCTTCGACGCGCTGCGCCGCTATGCAGAGAGCGAACTGCTGCCCGCCATGCATCGCATCGACGATGGCTGCGATATTCGCTTTCAGCCGCTGAGCCGCTATCCCGGGCTGCTGACCGATCCGCAATCCGACTTCGCCCAACTGCTGGCCGACTGGTGCGGTAGCGACAGCTTTGACACCGTGGCTTTCGGTACCGAAGGCGGACTGTTCGATGAAGCGGGCGTCGCCACCCTGGTCTGCGGGCCAGGCAGCATGGAACAGGGCCACAAAGCCGATGAGTATGTCGAGATTGAGCAGCTCGATCGCTGTATGGCGATGCTGGCCAGCCTGAAAGGCTGGATGGCGGCTTAAACTGCCTCTGCCAGCTCCGCCTTACAGAATTCCACGAACAGCTGCGCCGGTCGGGTTAACCGGCTGCGGCGCAGCCAGGCCGCCGCCAGACCAGATCCTTCCACCTCGTCAGCCAGTTCGACCGCCGCCAGCGGCTGGCCGTCGTAGCTGCGCTCGCCGTGCGGGCGGGTCACCAGCACGGCAAACCCGAATCCCTGCCCTACCATGCCGCGCACCATTTCAATGGAAGGCGAGCTAAAAACGATGTTGGGGGTAATCCCGGCCCGGGTAAACAGGTTAACGAAGTAGTTACGGCTGGGTTGTACGTCCAGCAGGATCATCGGCTCATCCGCCAGATCCGCCAGCGAGATACAGGGCTGGCTGGCGAACCTATGGCTGGCGGGCAGCAAGATGTATGGGCGACTCGGTGCCACCAGCGGATCGACGCTGATGCTGTCGTCCAGATCGTGATTAAACAGCAGCGCCAGATCGAAACTGCCGGCGGTCAGCCCCTGTACCAGTTCGTGCTGCTCGCCGTCGCGGATCACTATCTCCACCCCGGGATAACTCGCCTTAAAACCGCGCAGCAGCTTCGGCAGGATCAGCGGCGCGACGGTTTCAAAACAGCCGATATCGATCTTCCCGGAGATCATATCGTTATCCGCCAGCGCATCCTGTTCGAATTCATGCGCCATCCTTAGTAGGCGCAGAGCCTTATGGTGAAAGCGCGCTCCGGAAGGCGTCAGGGAAACCCCCTGAGCGTGGTGACGGATAAACAGCTGCACGCCGAAGCTGTCTTCCAGATTTTTTATCGCCGTCGAGATCGAAGGCTGGGCGATATAGAGCTTTCGCGAGGCTTCCGCCACGCTGCCGCTTTCCACGGTGGCAACAAAATATTTTAACTGGCGCAGGGTATAGTTCGCCATAGGGGCTCCTTAATGCAGGTGTTATGTGTCACCCGGTCCCTCAGGCGCGTTTTAAGATAGTGTAATCAGCCGCCGCGCCCGGACAAAGCGTTCGGGATCGCGAAATCAAGATTTTGCAGCCGTCTTCCAGCATAAAGAAAAACCGGTCGCCGGGCTGCTGTCATCAGGATCAGATAAGAAAAGGCTATGACCAAAAGTAAGGAAGCCACCCCAGCGGGAGCGGCTACCGGGCTTACTTGCCTGAAGAGTTGGTAATCACCGAAAATGAGTTGTCAGAGATATTCCAGCCACCGTGCCCGAATGACAGCAGCGCTCCAGGACACAGCCACCGGAGATATTGCCGTGAATGCAAGCACTGGGTTGTGCCTGCATTACGTTGGTTATCAACGCCCTGCCGGAAAGGCCGCTTTTCACCCTCTACAGCGAGCCGTAAACCTGACGACCGCGGTGGAAGGTGGCGACGACTGGCGAGATACGCGCCACCGCCTCGGCGGAACAGCTGGCATCCACCAGCATAAAATCCGCACTCTGCTGAAGAACAGGCCACTGGCGCTTACCGTCATGACTGAGCGGCAGCGTATCGTCGCTGCCCAGCGCCAGCGCCCGGCTCAAGGAAAACTCATCCGGGCCGCCATAAATCTGGGCATAAAGGTTGGCCTTCTCCAGCATACTGCCGGTACCGTAAGGCTGCCAGTGATCGGTCACGCTGTCGGTACCGCTCATCACCTTCACCCCTGCCGCTTTAAGTTCCGCAAGCGGCATAATCAGACGGCCAATGGGCACGGTACTGGCGACGCTAAACCCCTGCTCCGCGAGCTCCGCCGCCATGTCGTGGAGCTCTTCGCCCTGAAGCGTCGCCAGTGCAAAAGCGTGGCTCAAAGTTACCTTTCCTTTCAGCACCGGATTCTCGCGCACGGTGCGAAGCATATAGCGGATGGCCGCCACGCCGGACGGCGCCGTTTCATGCAGATGGATATCGACCCCGGCCTGATAGTCCAGCGCGATAGCAAACAGGGTATCCAGCGACTTTTCCATGGCGCCGTCGACCACGGTCGGATCCAGTCCGCCCACATAATGTGCCCCCATCTGCATCGCTTCGCGCATCAGTTTCTCAGAGTGCGAGCGCAGCAGTCCGTGCTGCGGAAAGGCGACTATCTCACACTCAAAGTCGGCCTGATGTTTCTGTAGCGCGATTTGCAAATGCTCCAGACTCTTCAGACCGCTGACCGGATCGATATTACAGTGGCTACGGGCAAAGGTGCTGCCCTTCGACTGTAACAGCGCAATCAGCTTTTCCGCCCGCTCGACGGATCGCGGTAGCAGCTGCGGGATCAAACGCCGCTCGCGTTCGATCATCTCCAGCACGCTTTTACGCGGGCGCGGCGCCTGCCAGGGATCGCCATAAAAGGTTTTGTCCAGATGAATATGCATATCCCGGGTGGCGGGGAGCATCAGCGCGCCGCGGGCATCCGGCCCTGCCTCCCCCGGACTGGCGCCTACGGGGTGTAGCGCGACAATCTTACCGCCGTCGACATCAACGTCGTACAACCCGGTTTGGGTAGCCACGACAATCTCTCCCTCTTTCTCAAAGCTCTCTTCCAGCCGCACATTATGCAGGCGGTAACGGGTAGGGAGCGTCAATTTTTCTGCATCGTTGATTCGGGGCTGTACGCCGGAGGCCGGGCCACTCATCCCCGCAGCCAGCAGCGTTCCAGCCGCCGTAAGCCTGGCCCCGGTACAAAGAAAGTCGCGGCGACTGCCGCAAATAGAAGAGGTCATCAGAGGTCTCCTGTCGGTGATTTGTCTTATCCTGACCGACCCGGATTAACCGCGCAGCGATATTTGCCACTACCGGCTAGTGGTAAACCGAATAGTGATTCAGCTCAGGCCACAGAACCGAATTAGAGCTCCGGCCAGATCCTGCTGAAGCTGCGTTGCCCCCTCCCGGCAAAACAGAGCCAGTTCAAAATGATCAACCATCGGCAAACCCTCAGTAGCGCCCAGCACCCGGTGCTGGGCCTGACGGCAACTGGCGGGTAGCAGTGTAACCCCCAGCCCCGCGGCGCTGGCAGCGACAAGCGCCTGCAGGCTGGCACTGCAGTAGCTGATGCGCCAGCTTAACCCGCATTCATCCAGCGCCTGACATAGCTCTTCGCGATACAGCCCCTCCTGAGGAAAAACCACCAGCGGCACAGGCGACAGTTCAAATGCCGGACGTTCCCGGCTGTCGAGCCATAACAGCGGTTCCGGGCGCGCCGCCTGCGGTTTTTCCCCTCCAGGCTGCTTGATCAACATAATATCCAGCTCTTCGCGCTGCCAGGCCCGGCGCAGCTCCACATTCATCCCGCTGATAATATCGAGCCGCATATGGGGATGCTGGCGGCTGAACTCCGCCAGCAGCGGCGTCGTGGGCGCCGCATAATCCTCCGGCACCCCCAGGCGCACCACACCATCGCGCCACTGCTCGCTCAGAATGTCATGGGCTTCGCCGTTCAGGGCGATAATCCGTCGCGCGTAGCCCAATAGTTTTTCCCCTTCTTCCGTTAGCTGCACGTCATGAGAAGAGCGCAACAGCAGCGCCTTACCCAGCGATGCCTCAAGTCGCCGCACCTGCTGACTGACCGTTGACTGTGACAGGCAGACCCGCTCAGCGGCGCGGGTAAAGCTAGCGGTTTCGCACACCGCCACAAAGCTCACCAGCTGCTGTGCGTTAAACATCGGATAACGATTCATTTTTCCACTGCTGGGGATGTTGAAATTGGGTTTTATGATAGTAACCGATGAGGGAAAGGGGCAATCTTTATTCAGGGATTTTCTCCCGGGAGCGTGATCTGACTAAGGTTACAGGCGGTTTACTCGCCGTCTCCCTCCTGATTATCACAATTTTGCAACACATATGATAAATAAGATAATATGCTGACAAAATCCAGGAAAGTAAGGGCTGTAAGATGTATTCTCACAACCGGGATAAAGATCAATTCGAAAACAGAGCCGGAGAATGGAATAAGCTGTCACAGACTCTTTCAACAAAACATATACTGTACGGAGCCTCCGATCTCTATTGTGACGCCATGAGATTTATCGCACGAATAAAGCGCGATATAGAATCGAACTGTCTGACTTATCAGGGAGGCATTGACTAACACATCACTGGCACTGGGCCTTACCAGTAGCAGTATTACCGGGTGGCAAATGTACCAATTATCAAAAACAGTCAATTGTCTAAAGAGAATTAATGATGCAACAAGGTATTGATCTTTTTCAGCCCCCCTTCTGGCCTGTAGTGCTCTACTTTGTAGTATCCATCTTAATTTTCGTACTACTTTACATTGGAAAAAGTAAAGTAAACAAGGCCCATAAATATTCTTTATTTATTTTTTATTCCCTTTTCGTGATTGCCATCGCAGCAATTCAAATTAATATATTTGCCAATGGATACGACTTTGTAAAAAACTTCTTACATATCAACTTTGATCCCTACCGCTATGATTCAACTTACTGGGGATCGCTATTTTTTTCCTTACTTTATCTTCTGGCTATGCCCAAAAATAAATTTTAAAGTTCATCTATTCACTGGAAATAAAAGCATAGACGCTTCTCCCTCAATGTTGGGCTGCCCCCGTCCCGGTAGATATCCCATCTCTGATTAGTATTCATTTTCCCACTGCTCGCCATGCCAGGATTTAATTTCCAGATAGCTACCGGCCTGGCGCATAGTGTGCCCTTGACCGGTATCTTTAACCTCCCGGAGTTCCAGTGAAGAGAGAATCCTCCCTGTTAACGCTGCTGGCGCTGGTGGCGGCGGGTCTGACCATGCGCCCGCTTCTTACCTCTGTCAGCACGCTGCTGCCGCATCTGCAAAGTGCTATGGGCGTCGGCAACGCGCCGGCATCGCTGCTGGCGGCAGCGCCAATGGTCATGATGGGCGCTATCGCCTGCCTGGCGGGCGGACTCTTGCAGCGCTATCCCGCTCGTCGGATTCTCATCACCGGACTGGCGTTACTGTTATTCGGTACGGCAGCGCGCCAGTGGACGGAGTCCGGTAGCGCGCTGCTGATCACCGCCGCACTGGGCGGTTCAGGAATAGGGCTGGTTCAAATGGCGATGCCGGGCGCTATTCGTCAACGCTTCCCTTATCGTAGCGCCGCAGTCACCGGCCTGTGGTCAGGCGCGTTAATGGGCGGCGGCGGCCTGGGGGCGGCGCTGACCCCATGGATGGCGGAACGACTCTCGACCTCCCTCGCCCTTTCCGGCTGGAGCATTCTGGTGCTGCTGGCTCTGCTGCTGTGGCTGGCGGTACGGCTGACGGAGCCCGCCCGTACTGAATCACAGCGGCCCCGAATGCGTACCGCGCTACACCGTTTTCCCCGCGCCTGGGCGCTGGCGCTCAGCTTCGGGTTGGTTAACGGCACCTACGCTTCACTGATAGCCTGGCTACCGGACAGTTTTATGAGCAACGGCTGGCCCGCTCAGGCCAGCGGCGCCCTACTGGCGCTGATGATCGCAGCCCAGGTCTGTGGCGCTCTGATTCTGCCGCTACTGACTCGCGGCCAGGACAGACGCGCTCTGATCCTGCTGTGTCTGCTGCTTCAGGCCGTAGGGCTGAGCGGTTTTCTGTTTCATCCACTCGCCGCTCCGTGGCTTTGGGCCGTCACCGCCGGCGTGGGACTGGGCGGCGCCTTTCCGCTAACGCTGGTTCTGGCGCTGGATCACCTGGCGCATCCGGGCCATTCTGCACGTCTGGTCGCTTTCGTTCAGGGCGTAGGATTTATCATCGCCGGTATCATGCCGTTCGTCGCCGGTCAGTTACGCGCCCTGACCAGCTCCCTGCATAGCGCCTGGGCGCTGCACCTGGCGATTATCTGTGGGCTGATGCTGCTTAACCTGCGCTTTCACCCACGCAGCTATCACCAGGCATTTTCGCCCCTTGCCGGAGACACGGCGACTACGGATAATCCCTGCTCCGACCAAACACAGGAGTCCTTATGTCAACAGAAAACGCGCTGATCGCCCGCCGTAGCCTGGTGGAATTACATCAGTGGATCGAGGCGGTATTTCGCGGCGCCCCCGATAGCGTCGCCGTGCGGGAGAGGTTGATGGGCAGTTTTCACCGTGATTTCCTTATGATCACCACCGGCGGCCAGACCATAGGGCTAACTGAAGTAGAAGCGCTGTTTCAGCGCCTGGCCGGAGCGCGCCCGGCGTTACGCATTGACATTGACGCCTGCGAAACCCTGGCGCAGGAAAAAGGCCTGGTCGTCTGCCGCTATCGGGAAACCCACCATGATGGCGATAGCGTTCAGGCTCGCTGGTCAGTGGCGATGATTGAAATCATTGACCAAAAACCATACTGGCGCTTCCTGCAGGAAACCGCGATTTCTGCCTGATTCAAACGTCGCCTGGTCAAAATCGCTAACGCGGCGCTGGCGCTCTGACGTCACCCGGCTAAACTAATAGATAGTGATTTAAAACAGTGAGTTGTATTGATACAGGAGGTACTATGGGTTTCTGGAGAATTGTTTTTACTATCATCCTGCCACCGCTGGGTGTGCTATTGGGTAAAGGGTTCGGCTGGGCATTCCTGCTGAATATTATCCTTACTCTGCTGGGCTATATCCCGGGCCTGATTCACGCCTTCTGGGTACAGACCCGCGACTAATTCTCCCGGGTCGGCCCCAGGGCTGGCCCGTTTTCGATGCAGTTTCATACGCTCATCCGCCATCGCAATAAAAAGATATTTAGCCACGTTTTATGTTCTGCCGCTATCCGTGCGGATGTCCGTCTGGTGATTCAGGGTAAGGCTGCATCAGAGCTGGTATTTTATCCCCGCGCCACAAATTGATATCGGCAGCCAGGATAAATTCACAACAAAGAGAAGCTGTTCCCGCTGACCAAAGGCCGCTACACTGTTTTCCTTACAGTCAGGAAGGTTAAGCGTTACCGTCCCATGTATCCGCTTCCGGGGTTCAATTCAGCAATGAAATCATATCGCCTGAAACTGACGTTTCTGGCGCTGCTTGCCAGCGCCATCGTTGCGTTTAGCCTGCTGTTGCCTCAGGATTTGCTGTCGCTTTCAGCTCTGCGCGATTACAAGGTGACCTTTAGTCAGTGGTATCAGCAACACCAGCTGACCGCCGCACTCGGCTACTTTACGCTCTATGTGGCCGTTACGGCGCTCTCGCTCCCCGGAGCCACTTTGCTGACGCTGTCTGGCGGCGCCGTATTTGGTCTGTGGACGGGGGGAGTTCTGGTTTCATTCGCCTCCACTGCCGGCGCCACGCTGGCAATGCTTTTTAGCCGTTATATGCTGGCTGAGTGGGTAACGTCACGCTTTCCGCGTCAAATAGCGGCGATTAACGCCGGTATGGCACGTAACGGAGCCTGTTATCTTTTTGCGCTACGCTTAATGCCGCTGTTTCCCTTTTTCCTGGTCAATTTACTGGCTGGGGTGATCCGGCTGAGCGTCGCCCGTTACTGGTGGGTCAGCCAGTTAGGTATGCTGCCCGCAACCCTGGTCTACCTGAATGCCGGTTGTCGGCTTGGCGAGCTACGCGAACTGAAGGGAATACTTTCACCGGGAATGCTGCTGGCGTTTACGCTTATCGGGCTGCTGCCACTGGTTTCACGTTGGCTGCTAAAACGTCTGCTATCTCACTAAGGAGCCTCCATGCGCCTTGCGCGTTATTATCTCTCAGGGATTCTGTTGTTACTGGCCGGACACGCCGCTGCAACGCAAAACTGGCAGCAGATTAAAGAACAGGCCCAGGGCCAGACCGTCTGGTTTAACGCCTGGAGCGGAGATCCCTCAGTTAATCGCTATCTGGACTGGGTAAGCGCCAGAATGCAGCGCGACTACGCTATCGATCTGCGCATCGTTCCGCTTGCCGACGCAGCCGATGCGGTAAAACGTATTCAGACGGAGGCCGCAGCCGGACGTCGCCACGGCGGCTCCATCGACCTGCTGTGGATTAACGGCGAAAATTTCCATACCCTGAAGCAAAACCACCTGGTTCGCACAGGCTGGGCCGAACGCCTTCCCAACTGGCATTACGTGGATACCCGGCTACCGGTACGCGAAGATTTCTCCACGGCCACTGACGGTGCGGAATCCCCCTGGGGAGGCGCGCAACTCACCTTTATTGCCCGCCGCGATCGGACACCGCAACCGCCAGGCGACCCCGAAGAGCTGCTAAACTTTGCCCGCAATCATCCGGGAACCATCAGCTATCCGCGCCCCCCGGACTTCACCGGTACCGCGTTTCTGGAACAGATGCTGCTGGCGCTTACCGAGCGGCCACAGGCGCTGGCACAACCACCAGATCCCCAAAACATGGCGCAGGTAACGGCCCCACTCTGGGACTATCTGGATCGGCTGCATCCCTGGCTATGGCGCAAGGGGCGCGATTTCCCCCTCTCCCCTGCCCGCATGGATCAGATGTTCGCCCAGGGCGTGCTTCGTCTTTCACTGTCGTTTAACCCTCAGCATGCCCGCCAGAAAGCGGCAAGCGGCGAATTGCCGAAGGAAAGCTATGGTTTCGGTTTTCGTCAGGGAATGATAGGCAATGTGCACTTTGTCACTATTCCGGCCAATGCCAGAGCCAGCGCTGGCGCCATGGTGGTCGCCAATTTTTTGCTGTCCCCTGAGGCGCAAATTCGCAAGGCCGACCCTACACACTGGGGCGACCCCAGCGTGCTGGATCCGCAACGCCTGACGCAAGAGCAACGTCATGCCCTTGCCGCTTTTAGCGAGCAGGATAAAACACCGGTACTGGCCGAACCCCATGCCGGCTGGATAGAGGTACTGGAGCAGGAATGGCTGCGCCGTTACGGCACGCACTGACCCTGGTCGCCTGGGGGCTGATGGGGGTTATCTATCTGCCGCTGGTGCCAACGGTCTGGCAACTGCTCATTGCGGCGCTCAAGGCGCAGCGCTGGAAGCAGCTACTATGCGACGTCCAGCTATGGCAGGCATTAACGGCAACGCTGGTTTCCGGCGGCATTGCCGTAATTGGCGCGACGCTTATCCTCTTAACGCTGGTAGCCGCCCTGTGGCCAGGCGCCTCCTGGCATCGCCTGGCTTCACGCCTGCCCTGGCTGTTGGCCATCCCCCATGTCGCATGCGCCAGCGCCGCACTGCTCCTGTTTGCCGAAGGCGGCTGGCTATGGCAGCACTGGCCTTTGCTAACGCCGGGCGCCGATCGCTACGGTGTCGGACTGGGGCTGGTTCTGGCGCTAAAGGAGAGTGCGTTTCTGCTATGGGTCAGTTACGGCCTGCTCGGCGATCCTCACCTGAGACGACAGCATCTGGTGCTACAAAGCCTGGGATATGGCCGCTGGCAGTGCCTCTGGTATCTGCTATTGCCCGCCATGGCGCCGGGATTAAGTATCGCGCTGCTGGCGACCTGCGCCTGGTCATTTTCCGTCGTGGATGTCGCGCTCGTTCTTGGCCCCGGCAATCCTCCTACCCTGGCGGTACTGGCGTGGCAGTGGCTTAACCAGGGAGACGCACAGCAGCAGGATAAGGGCATGCTGGCCTGTCTGCTGCTGGTATTACTGCCGCTGCTGTTGGCTGTCGCGCTCCACCAGCTCTGGCGGATATGGTGTCGCCGGGTGCCAGACTTCAGCGGACGACGTCGCCCCGGTCTCCAGTGGACTGCCGGAAAAACGCTCGCCGCTCTGCTACCACTGAGTGGCGCGCTGTGCCTGCTATTTTTACTGTTCCAGGCGGAAAACTCGCTTCCCGGGCCTGCCAGCATTCTCAACAGCCTGCTACTGGCCCTGACCGCTAGCGGCTGCGCGCTTATCGTGATTTTGTTGTGGCTGGAATGGGGCCCCCGGCGCGGCCATGCCTGGGTCTGGTTGCCGCTGCTGCTGCCGGCCCTGCCGCTGGCGGCTGGACAGTATCGCCTGGCGCTGGCGTTCCAGGTAGACAGCGAGTGGCTCACCGTGGTGTGGGGACACCTGCTGTGGGCCATTCCCTGGATGCTGTTTGTGATACAGCCAGCCTGGAGACGGCTCGATCCACGCCAGATCCTCATCGCACGCAGCCTGGGATGGGGACAGGTTCGCATTTTTCTGACCATCAAGTGTCCATTGCTGCTGCGGCCACTATTAACGGCGCTGGCTATCGGTTTTTCAGTAAGCATTGCCCAGTATATGCCCACCCTGTGGTTAGGTGCGGGCCGCATTACCACGCTAACCACCGAAGCTGTGGCCCTGAGTAGCGCAGGCCAGCCTCAGATTCTGGCCTCCCGGGCGCTGTGGCAGCTGATGCTACCCGTACTGTTTTTCCTGCTGGCGGCGTTGCTTACCCGGCTCGCGGGCCATTACCGAAGGGGGTTACGCTAATGCTCGAAGTTAAAAATCTGACTATCTCCGTCGCCTCCGCCCCTTTGTTACGCAACGTCTCTTTCCAGGTCGCCCCCGGCGAAACGCTGACGCTAATGGGTGATTCCGGCAGCGGAAAATCAACGCTCTTCGCCTGGATGGCGGGTGCCCTCGATGCCGCATTCCGGGCCAGCGGCGAGCTATGGATAGGTGGAGAGCGCTACGATAGTCTACCCATAGAACGGCGCCGGATGGGGCTGCTGCTCCAGGATCCGCTCCTGTTCGACCACTTTAACGTCGGCCGCAACCTGCTGCTGGCGCTACCACCGAACGCCGATCGCGCCACGCGGCGGGCCATTGTCGAGCAGGCGCTGGAAAATGCCGGGCTGGCGGACTTTTTCCCACGCGATCCGGCAACCCTTTCGGGTGGCCAGCGTGCCCGGGTCAGCCTGCTGCGCGCCCTGCTTGCCCACCCTCGCGCCCTGTTGCTGGATGAGCCCTTTAGCCATCTTGACGCCACGCTGCGGGATAATTTTCGCCGCCGGGTATTCAGCGAAGCGGCGCGGCTGGCAATTCCGGTCGTGCTGGTCACTCACGATATCGCCGACATTCCTCCGGGGGGCCGCTGTCTGAGAATGGAGCAATGGCAATGAATCTGCGCCGTATCTGCGTTAGCGCAACGTTTTTTTCCAGACGCCAGGCCAGTATTCCCCGGTTATCGACAACCGAAGGCATTCCGATGAAAAAAAACCTTCCCCTGCGTGCGCTGACCTTGATTATTGGTCTGGCCGCCAGCCTCTCTGCCCTGGCGGCCGTCACAATGGCGCCGTTGACCCTTGAGCAGTTGCATGCCTCTAACGGCGTGGCGATAGATACCCGCCCGAGCGCTTTTTACAATGGCTGGCCGCAGCAGCCCGGAGCCACATCCGGCCACGAACCCGATGCGTTAAATCTGGCCGCCGCCTGGCTAAACGAGATGAACGACAAACAGCTCACCAGTTGGGCGCGCCAGCATCGGATCAACACAGCGACGCCCATTGCGTTGTACGGCGCGCCCCGCGATATTCAAACCGTCGCCGGGCGCCTGAATCAAGCCGGGTTTCATAAGGTCACCACACTTAGCGACGGGTTGACGCAACCCCAGCGCCTGCAAAAGCTGGCTCATTTCGAACAACTGGTCTATCCCCAATGGCTGTACGATCTTCAACGGGGTAAAGCCGTTACCGCCGCTCCCGCCGGGGATTTTAAAATCCTGGAGGCCGGCTGGGGCGCGCCGAAATATTATCTGCTGAGCCATATTCCCGGCGCGGATTATATCGACACCAATGAAGTTGAAAGCGAGCCGCTGTGGAATAAGGTTTCAGATACGCAACTGAAAAGCATGCTGGCGAAACACGGTATCCGCCATGACACCACCGTTATCCTCTACGGGCGCGATGTCTATGCCGCGGCAAGGGTTGCGCAGATTATGCTGTACTCCGGCGTAAGCGATGTACGCCTGCTGGACGGAGGCTGGAAAAGCTGGTCCGCCAGTAACCTCCCCGTAGAGCGCGGAATGCCGCCGGACGTACAGCCAGCTCCAGATTTCGGCGGCACTATGCCTGGCAGTCCCGAGTTAATGGTCAGTACCGCTCAGGCACGCGCCATGCTGCACCGTCAGGATGCCTCCCTGGTCAGCATTCGCTCCTGGCCGGAATTCACCGGTGTGACCAGCGGCTATACCTACATTAAGCCAAAAGGCGAAATCGCAGGCGCCCGCTGGGGACATGCCGGTAGCGACGCCACCCATATGGAAGATTTCCATAACCCGGATGGCACCATGCGCAGCGCCGCCGACATCGCCGCAATGTGGCGCGAATGGCACATTACAGCCGCTCAGAAAGTCGCTTTCTATTGCGGCACCGGCTGGCGCGCCGCCGAAGCCTTTATGTATGCCCGCGCCATGGGCTGGCCTGATATTGCGCTCTATGACGGCGGCTGGTACGAATGGAGCAGCGACCCTCACAATCCGGTGGTTCGCGGCGAACGCAGCCCGGATAGCGTGCGTTAGGCGGTATCCTTTCCTGCCTGGCGCTGCGCCTCCTTCAGCGTCAGGTAGCCTCCCCATATCCGGGTCAGGGTGGTCAGCCAGCACAGCACGCCGAATATTCCGGCCAGCAGCGGAAACTGCGCCGGAAACAGGCAGCAGAGGACAAACAATATTATCGTCTCTCCCCCTTCGGTCAGTCCCCCCAGATAGTAAAATGACTTATGGGAGTAGCCTGGGTTAGCGATATGATATTTATCCGCCAGCGCCGCAAAGGCCAGAAAACTGCTGCCGGTGCCGATAAAAGCAAACAGTAGCCAGGCACCAGCCAGCGCGTTATGCGCGGGGTCTGCCAGAACAAAGCCGAAAGGCACCAGCGCGTAGAACAGAAAATCAAGCGCGATATCCAGAAAGCCGCCTGCACTGGTTAGCCCCCTGCGTCTGGCCAGCGCCCCATCCAGCCCATCCAGCAGGCGATTAATGACAATCGCTATCAGCGCCACCCGATACCAGCCCAGAGCCAGAAAGGGCAACGCCAGTACGCCGCTCGCGAATCCCAACAGCGTTAAACCGTCCGGTGTAACGGCGGGTCTGTCCAGTGCTGCTGCCATGCGATTCAGATACGGCTTGAGCGCCGGATGAATATGTCGATCAAGCATCGTCGCGCCTCCCCTCACGGACGCACAGCCCCTGCTGTGGGATATCCAGCGCCGCGTTAAAGCGCGCCGATAAATTCTGAAAAGCCAGCAGCGCAGTCATCTCGGTGACGGCGCTATCGGAAAAGTGGCGCTTCAGCGCTGCTTTCAGGTCGTCTTCCACCTTCGGTGGTGTGGCGGTCAGCGCCTCGGCGTATTCCAGCGCAGCACGCTCCTGCGGACTAAACAGCGACGACTGCCGCCACTGCCCCACGGACTGAACCTTATCCAGTGAGCCACTACGCTGAGCCAGGCGCAGCGAGTTCGCGTCAATACAAAACGCACATTCGCACAGCTGTGACACCCGGGTCATTAACAGCGCCCGCAGTTCAGGCGCCAGGCGCGCCCGGCGGCGCTCCAGAAAACCGACCATCAGGGCCACCAGCCAGAACAACCACGGCAGGCGCCCCCACCAGCGGGTCGGGTTCAGTACCAGGCCAAAGTGTTTTTGCTGCATTGATGCAATGGGTCTGAGCGTCAGGGGAATATGACGCAGCGGACTCACCCAGGGCTGGCCGTTTTTCACCGGGAGCTCCTTATAGAAATTCATGGAAAATGAGAGGCGGTATCATAGTGCGACGTTATGAAGAAAGTATTGATAAGGATAATAAAAACAGCAAAGGGGCGTATCAGGCATCGCACGGGCGGGAAGCGATGCTTCCCGCCTCATCAAGCAATACGGCTTAACGACAATCGCAGGCTCTGCAGGCCGGCGGCGGGTTTGACTCCGCCGGATACCGGCCACAGGTAACTAGTGCGGATATTCCAGACGCTCCGGGTGGCGACGCAGAATCACCTTACCGTTGCGGATGGAGATCCTGGCCTTCGCCTGACGGCGCAGGGCTTCATAATCGCTTTGCGCATCCAGAACCACCAGGTTCGCCGGGCGTCCCGCTTCAATACCATAACGGTCGCCCAGGTTAAGCGCTCTGGCGCTGTTATCGGTCACGAAATCCAGACAGCGCTGGAGATCTTCATAGCCCATCATATGACAGATATGCATCCCGGCATCCAGCACCCGCAGGATGTTGCCATTGCCCAGCGGATACCAGGGATCCTTAATCGAATCCTGCCCAAAGCAGACGTTCATTCCGGCTCTGTCCAGCTCCGCCACCCGGGTAACGCCGCGGCGTTTCGGCCAGGTGTCAAAACGCCCCTGCAAGTGGATGCTTTCTGTCGGGCAGGAGACAAAGCTAATCCCGGAGCGCTTCAGCAGACGGAACAGTTTGGAGCAGTAGGCATTATCATAAGATCCCATCGCCACGGTATGGCTGGCGGTGACCCGCGCCCCCATATCGCGCACCCGAGCTTCTTCGGCCAGCACCTCCAGAAAGCGCGATTGTGGATCGTCGGTTTCATCGCAGTGCACATCCACCAGACAGCCGCTACGCTCGGCCAGATCCATCAGAAACTTCACCGAACTGACGCCCTGATCGCGGGTATTTTCAAAGTGCGGGATCCCCCCCACCACGTCAACGCCCATCTCCACCGCTTGTTCCATCAGGGCACGGCCATTGGGGAAGGATTCGATCCCCTCCTGCGGAAAGGCGACGATTTGCAAATCGATAAGATCCCGCGCCTCTTCTTTCACTTCCAGCATCGCTTTCAGCGCGGCAAGGCTTGGATCGGTAACATCCACGTGAGTGCGCACGTGCTGAATACCGTGATCGCGCAGCCAGCCAATGGTGGAATGGGCGCGGCTTTTGGTGTCGTCATGGGTGATAGTCTCCTTGCGCTGGCCCCAGCGCTCGATCCCCTCAAACAGCGTGCCGCTCATATTCCATTCCGGCTCTCCGGCGGTCAGGGTGGCATCCAGATGGATATGGGGCTCCACCAGCGGCGGGATCACCAGCCCGCCTTCGGCATCCAGCTCCCCTTCGAACGGCGCGCGTGGCGCGGACTGCGGGGTAACGCCGGCGATACGTTCACCGTCCAGATCGATACTGAACCAGCCTTCGCGGCGGCGTAAACGAGCGTTGATAATCTTCATCAGGACTCCTGTAGTTTGGCCTGGGACATACGCCAGATCAGCAGCGCCACGGCGGCATCCAGCCGAAACTGCGGATCGTCCAGCGTATGGCCGGATTGTTGTTCAATGCGCTGCAAACGCTGATGCAGCGTGTTGCGATGGATGGAAAGCCGTTCAGCGGCGCGCAGCGCGTTGCCGTTTTCCTGAATCAGCGCCTCCAGGGTTTCCACCAGCAGATAAGGGGAGCGGCGTCCGGGGTCGACCAGCCGCCCCAGAGTGTCACGTGCGAAATCCGCCAGCAGGGCGCTATCGCCCACGGCGCTGAGCAGCTTAATCACGCCCAGTTGATCGTAGTCGCACAGGCGCTGGCGCGGCGCCAGACCGGCAGCCACATCCAGCGCCCGTCGCGCCTGTGCCAGGGCATTCGACCAGTGACGTAAATCGGTAACGGCAGACGACGCGCCGCACAGCAGCCCCAGCGGCTCGCGCGAGTCTTCCGCTCCTTCCTGCAACCACTGCTGCAGGCGCTGCTTATGACGCGACAGCCCCGGCTCCGGAAGCAGCATAATAAACATCTGCCCGGTCACCAGCAGCGGGAAGGGATTATCCAGTTGGCCCAGCAGCACCTCCAGCCGCTGGCTGGCGATCTGGCGCGCCTGTTGCAGCCGCGCCTCTGCGGTTTCACCGGGCAGCTCGCGAAACAGCGCAGCGGCGCCGGTCAGCCGAAAAGCCACCACCCGCAGCGGCAGCGACAGATCCAGGTTCTGACTACGGGCGCGCTGGCGAATGATCTCCACGTCGGGGTAATCTCCGGTCAGCAGTTGCAGCAGCATATCACGCCGCGAACGCTCCACCTGATCGCGCCGCACCAAAGCAGTGGCGATAAGCTCAGTGACCAGCACCATTTTCAGCAGATAAGGCTGCTCGATCAGGGCGATATTCAACCTATCGGCCAGCGCAATGGCTGCCGGGGGAATCGCGCGAATAAAATCCGGCCCGGTCAGCACCACCATTCCGGCGATGCCGCGCTCTCGCCCTTCGCGCAGCAGCTGTAGCAGGTTTGCCTCATCCCGCGGATGGTTAATGCCGGTGACAAAGACTAGCTCACCACCCATCACCCAGTCGGCAATGCCTTCGTTTTCCGCCACGTAGTACCAGCGCACCGGCGCGTGCAGCGCATGTTTTCCCGCCCTGAGACGAAGCGCTCCCAGCCCTTCCAGCGCCAGGATATCGCCAATCGTCATGCTCATCTTACTGCCTCTGGGCCGCCGCGGCCGGGCGTCTCGCCAGTCCGGTAAATATCATATAGCTCAGCGCCGCCACGCCAATACCCACCAGCGGCGCAACCCAGGGCGAAAAGCAGGCGCACAGCGCCCCCAGGCCGTAGGCGGTTAATCCGGCCCAGTTATAACGCGGCAGTTGTGCAGTCTGCACAGAGGGATAACGACCGCGCCGGTGGAACCAGTAGTCAGCGATAATGACACCGCCCACCGGCGGAATAATGCTGCCCAGCAGCACCAGAAAAGGAATCAGCATTTCATACATGCCGCCAATGGCCAGCAGGATACCGATACCGGCGCTGAGCAACGTCAGGGTGCGACGGCGCTCGCTGCGCAACAGATGGCAGGCGGCGGCGGAAACGTTATAAATCGTCGGCCCCTGAATCGTCCACAGATTCAGACACAGCATAATGACCGCCGCCGCAGAGAGCCCCTGAAGCATCATTACAGCGACGATATCCGACTGCTGATACACCACGGCGCACCAGGCGCCGGCCACCACCATCAGACCATTGCCGATCAAAAAGCTGATCAGGCTGGCGCCGATGGCCGGGCCGCTGCCGCGCGCCATGCGGGTCCAGTTGGTGGCCTGAGTGGCGCCGCTGGCGAAAGTGCCAAACACCATGGTGATAGCGGCTGACCAGCCCATGCTCTGGCTGGGCGCAATAGCGGTCATCCCCTGCCAGCCGCCGGCGTGGCGGGTGGCAATCCACATCGATACCACCAGCAGCACAAACATCAGCGGCACCGAAACCCGCGACAGCATATCCAGCCCTTTAAAGCCCACCAGCGCCGTGATGCAGAATCCCAGCCCGAACAGCACCATTAGCGGAATCGTCAGCCATTCCGGCAGCGCCAGCAGGCGAACCAGCGAAATCGCCAGCGTGGCGGTTCCCCAGGCGTACCAGCCCAGTTCGGCGAACCCGAGCAAAAAGTCGGAGAGTCGGCTGCCTGCTTCTCCGAAGCAGAAGCGCCCCATCAGTACCGTATTCAGGCCGCTGCGCGCCGCAATCCAGCCCAGCGCCGCCGCATAGAGCGCCAGCAGCGTATTGCCAATCGCCGCAATCCACAGCATCTCGACGATGGGGAATGCCACCCCCAGCTTGCCGCCGGCAAACATGGTGCCGGTGAAGAAGGTAAAGCTGAATAACACCATTGCGATGGAAAACAGTCCGCGGCGCCCGTGTTCAGGCGCTTCGCTCAGGGGAAATTCGTTACTGGCCGACATAGGGCGATTCCTCTGCAATTAACCCATAATAAACGGACTGTTATTAGCAAGAAATGTGCCAGTGAAAACAGGGCGCAGAGGATAGCGATAAGTGTGCAAATTGCACACTTATCGACGGCAAACAAAGCGATGCGCACCATAATAGTGCGCGCAAATCTTTTTTTGCACCATTAAAGTGCATTGTGACGAATCTGGTTTAGCTCATCTTCTGAGATACCGGTCATTTTAATGACGGTCACGTCATCCATATTATTCTGTAGCATGGTGTGGGCGATTTTCCTTGTCGTTTCCAGTTCACCCTGCAGACGTCCCTGCTTAAGTCCTTGCACCAGCCCTTGCTCCCGCCCTATTTGCTCCAGCTTCTGTGCGATCGTCATAAATTCCTCCTTGTATTGTGGTAACCGGTGCGCCAGTTCTTCTAACAGCGCCGTGGGTTCAGCGGCATTACCGGTTTGCACCATCCAGTTAAGCAAAGCCATTCGCTGCGTCTCAGTACTATATCCCTGGCTCAGCAGGCTAATTAGCGACTCCTTAATCTCAGCCAGCTCCCGAATACGAATGTGTTTGAGCAGTAATTCCAGCACCGCCACACGTCGGTGTTTCATAATATCGTCATCGGCCAGCGTCCCTGGGTCAACAGCAGGAAAGCTCTGGCTGTACAACTGATGCGCAACGCCAGGATCGTCAAACAATTCCAGCCAGTTCAAAGTATGAGGCCAGGGCGTGGCGCGCCCATGGCAAAACAGTATGGGCATCACCAGCGGCAACCGATCATGGCCTGCATCCAGATGACGTTGCATCGCGGCGATGCAGTAGCGCATCAGGCGAAAAGCCATATGACGATCCGGGCTACTCTGATGCTCAATCAGCGCGTAAAGATACCCTTCTCCGTTTATCGTTTTCAGGGAGTAGAGCACGTCGGCAAACCAGGTACGCAGATCCTCTTCAATAAAGGATCCCGACGTCAGCTGCAAGGTATTCAGATCGCAAATTTGCAATAACGCAGGCGGCAAATGGATCGCCAGAAAGTCCCGGGCGACCGCCGGATCGGTCAGAAAGGTTTTAAACAGTCCATCATGGGGTACCGACGTTGGCGTTTTCTTCATCGTCCTGACTCCGAAAAATTTTTCGCCACGCTAACAGATCATGGAACTGCGGTAAGATTTTTGAATTAAGCCTGCGTAACGTTACGCAAAAAAGCCGGGACGCAGTGCCCCGGCTTGTTTTCTACTGCATCAACCTGGCCCACCATAACCGCAGTTGAATGCCCGGGCCGCTGCTCCAACCGGTAGTGCTGGACACCACCTTCCCTCTGGAAACCACCAGAAGGGTAGGCGTCACGCCCACCTGCCAGGCGGCGGCCAGCCGTCCGCGGCTATCGTTAACCACGGGCATCGACAGCTGTCGGCGCTTCAGCCAGCGCCCCAGGCTGACATCATCGCCGGAACGCAGCGCGATGGTGAGCACGTTATCCCCGTCCCGAACCCGTTGCTCGATACCCGGCGTGGTGTGACGGCAGATGCTGCACCAGGTGGCCCAGATATAGACCAGCAGCGGTTTGTCCTGACTAAGCGCCGCCAGATCCACCCTCTTTCCCTCCAGGGTATGCAGCGGCTGGCTCAGCTGTCGAACCGAAACCGTCGGCGAACGCAGGGTATCCACCACCAGCACAACCCCGGCCGTTAACGCCAGCATCATCAGCAGTTCCCGCAAGCGACGGCGCCATTTAGCCGCCACGAGCTTTCGCCAGCTGCTCCTTTACCAGCGCCTCCAGCTCTTCCCGGGGAACCGCTCCGGAGAGCATCTCATCACCAACCAGCGTCGCAGGTGTTCCCTGCACCCCCAGCGCTTCAGCCAGCTTCAGATTGGTGCGCAGCGTCTCTTCACTTTGCTTATCCGCCTCAACCGCCATCGCACCGGACTTCTGTATGGCGGTACGAATACTGGCATCGTCATGGTAGCCCTTTTTCGCCATCAGCTTCTGATGCAGCGCCCAGAAGTGCTGAGGATCCTTGCGCCATACCGTCAGCGCTTCCCTTGCCGAAGTGATTGAGCTTTCTCCCCGGAACGGAATCAGCTTAATGATCAGCCGCACTTGCGGATTATTTTTCACAATACGCTCCAGCTCCGGGTCAAAGCGTTTGCAATACGGGCAGTTATAGTCGGTAAAGGTCACCAGAGTCAGCAGCGGCTTTTCGGCCCCCATCGACGGGCTGGCATCATCGTAATAAAGCGCATCTTTGTGAGAAGATAGCACCGACTGCACGCGTTCCGCGCTGCCCTTCTGCTGCCAGGCATCCAGCGACTGGCCCAGAATATCCGGCTCGGATACCATGGTTTCACGCACTAATTCTTTAATGCGCGCCTCCTGTTCGGGGGTAAACGGTGCCGCCATACTTAGCGGGGCCAGACAAAAAAGCAGAATAAAAGTCAGTATTCTCATTATTTTTTTCCTTTGGATTCAGACAAGGTATTCAGGACCTCTTCACGGCTCAGCAGGGGCGGCAAAATTTTGCCCTGCGGCAGACCGGGCCCATACACCTGATTGAAGGGGACTGCGACGCTGCCGCGCCGGTTGAGGAAGGCGGTAATTTCAGCGGACGGACGGCTCCAGTCGCCACGCAGGGCCACAACATCCGGCGCCTTCAGGGCCCTCTGAACCTCGTCGCGCAGCAGAACGTTGTACTTGTTGGCCTTACAGGTCACGCACCAGTCAGCGGTGACGTCCACGAATACCCGTTTATTGTCGGCCAGCGCCTGACGAATAGCCTGCTCACTAAGCGGCTGCCAGTTCACGTCGTCGCGCAGCGGATGCTTTTCGCTGGTCAGCGAAGCGCCAAACAGCGCGCCGCCCACCACTAACACCGCCACGCTGGTGCTGATTCCGGCGACACGCCAGCCGTAGCGCCAGGCCACCGCCACCAGCATAAGTGCTACAACCGCAATGCCCACCCCAAGCGCGGCGCCACGCCCAATATGCAGCGCCAGCAGGCTCAGCAGCCACAGGGCCGAGCCCAGCATCATCAACCCCAGCACGGTACGCAGCACGTTCATCCAGCGTCCGGGACGCGGCAGCCGCAGCGCCAGCGTCGGCCAGGCGGCGATCAGCAACCACGGCAGGCTCATACCGATCCCCAGCGCCAGGAAAATGCCCCACAGCACCGGCAGCGGCGCCGCCAGCGCCAGCGCCAGAGCGGTACCAAGGAACGGCGCGGTACAGGGCGTCGCCAGCAGGGTCGCGAAAACCCCCTGCCAGAAGTGCCCCATGGTGCCGTGACCGCCCCGGGTAGCCAGCCATGTGGTGGCTCCGGAAGACAAACGTAGTTCAAATAGCCCGAACAGACTGGCGCTAAATAGCACCATTACCAGCGCCATGCCACCAATAAACCATGGGCTCTGGAACTGAACGCCCCAGCCCAGCGCCTGATTGCTAAGGCGCAGTAGCGTCATCATCAGGGCCAGCGCCAGAAAGGAGACCAGGATCCCGGCGGCAGAAGCGATAAACTGACGCCGCACCTGGCGTTGGCTCTGCCCCTGGGCCTGCAGTATGCTGCCAAGCTTCATCCCCAGCACCGGTAACACGCAGGGCATCAGGTTGAGGATAAAGCCCCCCAACAGCGCCGCCAGAATCCCCTGCCACAGGCCGACACCCGCGCCAGACACAGTCTGACCTGCTGCGCCCACCGTTAACTGGCTCTGCTGAGCCATATCACCATCGGCCAGCACCAGTGAAAGATGCTGACCTCGCAGATCCGGCGCCTTATCGCCCCAGCTATCGGTCACCGGTACCGTCGCCGTTAACCGCTCGCCCTCAATCTGATAATCCGGCTCGCCAAAGGAGGCATCGTCCGGGTTATCAAGAAACAGTTCGGGCTGACGCCAGTCTCCGTCACGAGTTGCCGTTACCACCAGTTCTCCCGAACGATATCCGGCGTTCAGGGTTCGGGTCAGCCCCTGCTCCGGCGGAACCTGCCCCAGCGCCCGGGCATAGTCATGGGCAAACTGCGGCCCGGTCGGGCTGGTGAGATCCAACTGGAACGGGTAGTCGGTCAGAATGCAGACATTGCTACAGGTAGAGAGCGTCAGCACGCCGGAAAGCCTGCCCGGCAGACGGCCCTGTAGTTCGATGGGAAGCGTGACGTCGCCTTTATACCCCTGAGTAGTGATACCGGCCACGTCAAAACGGTGCGGCGTCGGCCACTGCCAGCGCGCATTAATACCATCACTGTTCCAGCGGATAGAGGGGGCTACGCCCCCTTCCCCCGGCGATCGCCAGTAGGTTTTCCAGCCCTTCTCCAGCTTGATATCAAGCAGCAGGTTTATACGATCGTTGCCCTGGGGGCCCCCGGCGCGCAGTCGTACGCTGGCATGCTGGTTGTCCGGCGCGCGCAGCCAACCGCTGTCCGCCGCCCAGCTTGCAGGCAGCCACAGCCATAACAGGCAGAGCAGCGCTCGCCTGAGTAAAACAGACATAGATTTTCTCCGTAACTAAGTCATTAACCTGAAAAAAAAGACAGGCTGCGACTCATTCACGGAATACGCATAATCGGAGATGAACTCTGAGGGAAGGAGGGGAGGCCGCGGGCGGCGGTGCAAGACGTAAACGTCCCAGCGGACGCGGCGCCAGCAGAGCCAGCAGTAACGCCAGCGCCAGCACCACGCCGTCGAACAGCACCGGCGCCGCCGCCAGCAGGGATTTCGCGCTGAGTTCGCAGGGGGAAACCGGCGCTTCGTCGGACACGTTAGCGTTTCCGGTATCGGCAACGGCCACAGGCAGAGCGACCTGCGCCAGGGCATGCAGACCTGCCACGCGCTGTGCGATGCAAACCAGCATCACAACGCATGCCAGACCCAGAAACCAGCCAGCGATTCGCTGCCGTTTGACCATGACACCCCCGGTTATTAGTGAGGCTTATCTTAGCCAGACGGCGCGATTTCGCAATGACTGCGCTGTAAAGATTTGTTTGTCAGCGACCACGAGACACAACCGGTATGGCGTGCGATTCCCGGGGCTATGCCGCCGACTGAAAGATAAAGTCAAGCTGACCATATCTATGAAGACAGTGCTGACGGCTACGCAAATATCCCCCCGGACCTTCCCGAATATTCCGGAAAGCGCCATTAAATAACCAGCGGAGCAGGACTCCAGTGCCCTGCCCACAGCCACGAGTCAGTTCAAAATGCAGCGAAGCTGCTGGTGGAAGGCCGGGCCGCGCATGATCTTGAGCTTATTCATGGCGTTGCTTTTGTAGAAGTACACCTGCCTGACGTTACACCCCAGCAGCCGGGCGATCTGTTTAGTTTTCAGGTTCCATGCATATCCCCGCAATACGCTGGCCTCTTCACTGGTCAGGCTCGCGCGCTTACCCGTCTCGACGGAGATATTCAGGTGGTAACTGGCGCCAATGCTGAAAACCCGACCGATAATGATGCGCCACAGCACCTCCAGATCCCCCAGAGAAATGCTCTTATTGAACATCCCGTCCACGCTCGATACCTTAAGAAAGCCAACGGAGGCCGAATAGATGTAAACACGGGTCTGCGGGTAGCGCTGCTTGATCGTCTGAACATCCTGTTCCACATTAACCATAAAATCCCGGATGTTTAACGGATCGTAAATAACAACATCATAATCACATTGGCTGTTATATAAATCGGTAATCTCCGTAAAACTATGGAAGTGAATACTCATAGACTTCACTGGATCTCTGCTTACCAGTTGCTCAAGACCAATTAAGGTAAACTCACAGGTATCAACAACAGCAATATTCATTTCCTTTTTGGTTCCCATAACGAACCTCCTTATATCAACCATCCTGCATAATGCAGATAGGGATGGGTAATGCACTGCCCGGTGATGAGCAGCCTTTCTCACAACGCTAATTAGCAATCTCTACCAGCCCTGCCGGAAAAGCCAGTTAATTCCTGTACCAGGAATAATCATTGAGATAAATCGTTAATAAAAGATAAGCCCCTAACACCTGTAAGTAAATAGATTCTACAACAATCAGCCAACATAAAATAAAAATATCGGGTTAATATATTAAACAATGAAATTAACCCCTGATTAATATTAGATTCAGTTTTTTATTCCAATTTTAATATTTATAAGGTTTTTAATATCACAAACAGGTCGTTTCTCCATGTTTTTAACGTCAACAAAAAGTTGCTCATTCGCATCAGGAGTGTGCATTGTCGCGGTTATCACGCATCATTAGCCAACGCCGCCAGGATTTTTACTGTAACAACGCATTTATCCTGGTAGATAACTCAGTGTCATGACTTGAGGAGCCAGTGCAATTCCCATATCATTCATCCATTCAATGATGGTGTAATAAAATAAAATGGATAAATCCCCAGGCAACACAAGAATAGCCGTATTTTATCGGGATAACATTTTCAGGGATATGATTAATCGATTCTTTGAAGATGAATGCCATTATCCCCAACAGTCCATTCTGTTTAATGACGATATTGATGCGCTATTCACAATAATCTCAACAAACCCACCCGACATCCTTATTAGCGAGTTTAGTTTTCTGTTCGCACATAAATCTTTTAATCGATTCATAAACGGCGATATAGCTCACTACTGCAAAACCTGCGATGTGCGGCGCGTCATAATTGTTCCCAGCGCCAGTCCATGGCTGATTCAATATATTATCTCGATGCAGTTCAACGCGACCTTAAGTCTGTATGACAACAGCGCTGAACTGCAAAAAGCGATAGCACATCTTCAGCAACCCGAACCCGGCGCACCTTTTATTTCCGCTTATCTGAAAGCGAGAACGCGCAGCGCTGGCAGACAGCGCTTTCCGCTATCGCCAGGCGAACGAGAAGTTCTGCATATGATGGCCCAGGGCTTTACGCTGAATGAAATCGCCCAAATCAAGCACCGGGCGGTCAGCACCATCGCCACTCAGAAGCATAACGCGATGAAAAAATTGGGCGTTACCAGCAACAGCGAACTGGCGAAATACCTGTTGCTGATGGAAAATGTCAGATAGTGACGGGGCAGATTCTCTGCCCCACCCCATTATGGATAGATAATGTTGAGAGTAGCGGAGGTATTAATTTTCCCCTGAGTCACGCTTTGCGGCGCATAGGGGTAATAGTAAACGGCCATGGGAATGGTAAAGTTTTCGCTCAGCGCTCCGCCCGCCGCTACGCTATAGATGGCAGTAGCACTACCGCGGCTGGTGGTGGAGCTCGAAAAAGTCACAGGCGTATCCCCCGTTTCGCGTTTTACCACCCGCAGCCCAACGCCCCTGGCGGCATCACTGCTGTTATCCACCAGCACGGAACTGTCGCCAGACAGCAGATTATTGCTCGACAGGAACATCTCGATGGCCCGATCAGAGGTATTATTCTTCGCCAGCGACTCACAGCGCATATTCAGAGTAAAAGGCGTCAGCCCCGGCTGGCTGGAAGCAGTAACCTGGCCAATCCCCAGAGTTGGCAGCGTCACGGTAAGACCCGCGTTATCGAACACACAGGTAGTCAGCTTCGGCGCATACTTTACGATCATCGGCTGGCCGAACATATCGCGGTTGTCATAGGGCCAGTTAAAGCCATTAAACAGCCACTGGAGGATCTTACCAATCTGGTTAATCGGCCACGTAATGACTTCCCAGAATGACAATCCGCTCATATCGCTGACAAACAAAACATCGTTCAGGGTCGCCGTATCTCCGGTTAGCGCCGTGCCCTGTTTGCTCACCAGAGTGAAGCGCACGGTAAAACTGGTGTTCAGCTCTGACGCGCTATGGCTGCCGCCTTTATCCAGAGTGACATTGGGATGCTCGTCGGTAATTTCGGCCCGAACACTGTACTTATTATTGCTAAATCCCAGTATGGTCGCGTAGCTGCTGTCCGTTGAGAGAATCGGCGTATAAGCGAACTGACTGTTACCCGTTGTACAGTTAAAGCTCCCGGAATATTGGGTGCTATAGGTGCCCGTCCACTCCGGCGTCGCCGGACTCAGCTTATCGGAAAGATCGACATTAATCGGTGCGGCATACTGGATGCTCCCGCTGGCGCAGGTGGCGTAGCTGGAAGCGCTAAAGCCCGCCAGCAGCACTAAAATCAATAACCTTATCATGATGCTATCCCGTTTTTACTGGCAGTAAGATGTGGCGTTGTTCAGCCCGTACTGTGGATGGTTTATCGTACAGCTGCCGTTGCGTAACCGGACCTTAAGCTGCGTCGGCTGCGCGTCCGCCCGGATGTAGAGCGTGCTGGCCTGCCCCACAAACCCCACGGAATCGCCACGCTGATTAAAGACCTCACTGCCAAATGGCAGCGGTTTGCCGTCCGCTGCGGTGGCGCGCAGTTGCCATGCACTGCGGTTATCCGTTTCAAAACGCAGATAATTCACCGCGCCATCATAAGGCACGCTGTTGGCCATATTGCCCAGAATCTCCGCGCCGCTGCTGTTATCCGTTTTAGTCAGCGTCACTGAATTCTTACGATATGGCGTGGCATAAGGCACCAGCGCCAGGCCATCGCTATTGGTCACAATGCTTTCATCACCGTTGACCATCAGACCGCGAGCCTTCGGCGCTTCGACCACCGTCATGGTGCTGCCGATCTCGTTCGACGTCAGCAGATGCCAGGGAATCGCCACCAGACTGCCGCGACTGCTCAGGCCGGCCTGGCGATAGTCGGAGGATTCGCTATAAGAGGCGCCCAGAGTTGAGAAGCTGGCACGATAGGCGGTATTAACACTCGCCATGTTGCTGCCGCCACGCTGGTTACTGCCGGAAAGTGAATAGCTCAAGCGATTCGAGTCCAGGGCGTTACCGCTTAGCGCAATATTGCTCTGTTCGTAGTGAGAGTCAGTGGCCGTCAGGCTGGTCGTCAGCCAGGCGCTGTTGTCGAACATCGAAAACGGCAGATTGAGCGAGACGTAAAAACGCGTCTCTTCGTCACGTTCACTGTTTCTGACCCTGCTTGCGGATAGCGTATAGCTGGCGCGCCCCAGCCCGTTAGAGTAGCCCAGCTGATACTCACGGCTGCTCTGGCTGGTACTCCAGTAATCGCGCTGGGTGCCGGAAAAGAAAACGGTTCCCCAGCCGCCGGTCAGCCGCTGGTTCAGGTTAAGCGTAAAGGTATTTTTCGGGCGCGCAGCGCGCAGCGCATCCCAGGCGTTGAGATCCAAGGCTGGCATTTCACCAAACCGATCGCGATAATCATCGTACTGTTTATGCAGACGCTGATAGCCTTCCCGTGAATAGAGCGCGTCGCTAAAGGTGTAATAACCTTTGGTAGAATAGCGATAAGCCGCCAGCGTAAAGTTAGTGGAAGTGACATCCACGAATTTACTGTAAGCAATGCGAAAACTCTGACCGCTGTCGCTGTGATCCTGAAGCTGCGTGCGGGCGTGGGTCACATCCACGGAAATCGCGCCGACGGGCAGGTTCCAGCCCGCCCCCAGTAGCCCGGCCTGGTAGTTATCGCTGACAATGGAGCCCACATAACCGGTCACCAGGTTATTAAAGCCGTAGCGCAGGGTCCCCTGAACAAAGGCGGGGTCGTCATCAATGGTCGTTTGATGCACCTTACCGGCCATCACGCTGTATTCGCTCACCCCCTCTTTCAACATACCGGGCACCGCCGAGAAAGGAACGCTAAAGGACTGCTCGGATCCATCCGCCTCGCGAACCACCACCAGCAGATCCCCCGCCGATCCGGTAGGCTGAATATTATCCAGCGTGAACTGCCCGGGCGGCACGTTTTCCTGATAAATGATATTGCCGTTCTGAATAACCTTCACCAGGGCATTAGTACGAGCAACGCCGCGAACGATCGGCGAAAACCCCTGCTGGGAGTTAGGGCGCATCTTCATTTCGGTAGAAAGCGCCACACCGCGGATACGCAGCGAGTCGAACAGATCTCCGGGCGTATAGAAGTCGCCAATGGTCAGATTGGATTTAATCGCGGCGACAGGACGACGCAGATAGCGGGTGTTATTCTGCCATTCACCGCTCTGCCCTGAAGTTTTACGCCACGAACTGCTATCGCGAAACTGCCAGCCGAACAGGTTAGCGCCAGATTCCAGCCCCGCATAAAAGTCATCATCGCTCTCTTTATTTCCGGTTTTGGCACGGGTGTTATAGTAAGTCAGGTTATAAGAGAGCATGAGCGCAGGTAGCCCTTCATCCCAGAACTGAGGCGCGACATAACCTGCTTCCATGTGCGAAACGTACGCCTGAGGCACCGTCAGACGAATACTCAGGGTACTGGCTTCCACATCCACTTTGCCGCCCTGCACCAGATCGTGCAGCCTAACCTGCCGCTGCGGTTTTTTGGCGTCGGAAAGCCTGGCTGTATCAATCCCTAACAGCGAAGCATCTTTCCAGGCCAGCCGAATATCATCGCGCTTTTCACCGAAAATCACGGCATAGCGCCCTTTCCAGTTGCTGTTTACGTAGATATCCATCTCCTGAGTTCCGGCAGGAATATCGTTATTCTCATAAAAGCGCGACAGATCGGACTCCCCCGACATACCGGCCAACAGGCTGGTATCAAACGTTACCGCACCAGATTTCTGCGCAAGCAGCAGCGAACAAACGGCCAGCAGACAGAGTCTGTTGTGTTTCCATTCCATGACGAGCTATTCCAGTCAGCGGGCCACAAAGGATTTAGATTTATAAGCGCCTAAGTCATCGACGTACTTCACCTGCATGGTCTGCCCTTTCGTGACCGGGCGCTTAACGCTGGCGCTGGCCTGACTGAAGGGGTTAACCATCACGGCATCGTTCAGGAGCAGCTCTTTCCCTGAAGTTTCAATATTGGCGATAGTGATATGGAACGGGCTGTTATTCACCAGTCGGATTTCCCGGCCTTTGGCCTGTAGCGCCATCTGCGCCACCGCGCCGTCCAGCGAGCCGCTCAGCGACGACGGGCGATAAAACAGCTTGATGCGCGACTTAATCGCCAGCTGTACGGTATTCTGGTTTTTCAGATTTTCCGGTACTGGCGGGATATCCAGAACGTTCAGATAAAAAACCGATTCACGATCGCCTGGTAACGACGCCGGTAGTTTTTTTATCCGCAACTGCTGGCCGTTGTGTCCGGATACTTTCACCACCGGCGGCGAAAGTAAAAAAGGCACCCGTGCAGTTTCCGGCGTAGAATTAATGTCTCCGTCGTCGATCCAGGCCTGAACCAGCGAGGGGTCATCGCCGTTATTGACTAACTGAACGATCGCTTCCTTGCTTTTTTCCGGATAAATAACCCGGGTGCCATTAATCACGATATTTGCCCATGACGAGCCCGTCGCCAGTAATAATGCGACCAGATAAATGCAATTTTTCATGACGCAACCCTGTAACCGGGCCCGAGACCGGGCCCGGTAATATATTACAGATAGGAGATGGTGTAGGTAACGTTAGAGCTTAACTCGCCAACTTTGGCGGCTTCCGCATTGGTTTTATAGTAATAAACATCCAGCGTCAGGGTTTCAGAGTCCGGTGCGGCTTTATTACCCAGAATATCAGTAATAAGGGGCTGACCCAGCTGAATCGGCGTGGACGATCCCGGCTTCGCCAGCGAGAAACCAACATTACGCGCCACGCTGGCATCATTTTCGTTAACGGAATTATTCAACAGATATTTCCCATCGGTGGAAACATTATCGGCAGACGAGAAATAGATCTTTAACTTCTGACCGTCCGTACCCGCTGCAGGAGAGCAGCCGGAAAATGTCATCGAGAAAGATTTCTTATTCTTAGTGATTGGCCCCACTGTCGTTCCGGCGTCAGTCACGGAAATAGGAGACAGTGCAACAGTAAAGTCCGCGCTTTTACCGCCGTTAATCGTACAGGTAGTATCGGTGATCGCACCGGTAAAGTTAATAACGCCACCCGCGACGTTATCGGCAGCCAGTGCATTACCTGAAACCAGCGCAGCGGCCAGCACCGAGAGAGAGGCGAATTGTTTCATCATAATAAACTCCATTACCTATATATAATAAATGACATATTTTCCCTGAAGGATGCCATTAACATTACGGCTGTTCCCTCAGACCTACAGAAGAATTGAATAGCTTTACTGCTTTAATTGAAGCCTTTCCTGTTAACCGCGATCGCGTCTCCATTCACGCTACAATGCGTCGAATGTGCGTCATACCAGGGCTGTATGATTACCAGCCAATTACATATGTTTCACATTCAGCACTCAGCTCTACTAAAGAATTTTAACCAACAACTCGGATGAATCTCTCAGAGGATTCACTGGTCAACGACACCATAATGCCGCAAAAAAAGACATAACAAAACATTATTCTGATTTAAACGAAATTTAAAGATTATAATCTTGTCATAATGATAAAGTAAGGAATTTAATCTTTTGGCGAGTTTTGTATCCAGCATGTTTAATGTTTTAATAAATTATTTTCAATGGAATTTTCTATTGCAACAAATTGAATAACTTTACTCCCCTTGACCCACAATTATATAAAATCGATACTGCCCACTATTAATGTGGATTCTTATAAAACTAAGATGGAAGCTATGAAGTATCTCATTGATCTAAAAATGCTTTATGAAGTTGACACCGGTATTATTATGATCCATGGTGAAGAGGAATCTTCATTGCGTTTATCTAATCAGGCATCACGCCTGCTGTATGAACTTATCATTAATAATGGCCGCATTCTGGAACGCGACGATTTAATCAAAAAGGTTTGGGAGGATCATGGCTTCTCAGGTTCGTCAGTAAGTCTTAATGTTGCAATAAGCGAAATTCGTAAGGCGTTCCGCAATCTTGGGCGCGATCCTGGCCTCATAAAAACCGTGCGTGGCAAGGGGTTCAGCCTTGCCGCACATATTGAGCATCATACTATTCGACCGCCAGTTTCCCGGCCTCCGACTGAATCGCCAGCACCGTATCTTCAGGAAGCGAGTGACAATATTTATCCCAATAAAGAAAAAGGGATCGTCTTGTTACCCGTAACATTACTGGTAGTGCTTATCATCGCCGCTGCTGCATTCCTGTTCATCGAGCTAAAAGGACAAGCATTTGATCGACTAGATATCTCTGATATTCACATGATAGGCAAAGAGCGCCAGTGTACAATCTACCTGGTCGATAAGAATATGTATGAGCCCGCCTCGTTTTATCTGAAGCGGATCAAACAGGAAATGCATAGCTGGCGCGTTGACTGCGACAGTCAACCGGCCGATATCTACTTTTCACAATTTAACAAATCGCAATACCAGAATTATTTTCTTGGCGTCTGCTATGCTCCGCAGGATGCAGCAAAATACAGTAACTGCCTATCCCTTAAGACGCTGACAGGGAGTTAAGTCATGTTTAAAAAATACATTATCATCAGCACCGTCATGACGCTTATCGTTCTGATCGCCGGGATAATTATGCTTTATCCCCATAGCGAACAGAATCAGAATTTCCAATGTCAGTCCGATGTCAGCATCAGCAAAACTCGCTCGAATGGGGACATTGATGAACTCAAGGTCTCCACCTTTTTTTTATTCAATGCCCCCCATTTAATCACGGTTATTCATAAAGGAATACTCAAAAGCGCCGATCGCATCTGGCTTGTTGACCGAAACCTTCAGATCAAGGTTGATAAACTTAAAGGTAGCAATATCTATTATATTGCTGAGAAAAAAATGTCCAAAACTCCGGACGATACCGCGCCGCCCAATATCGTCAGCGAAATGATGCTGGATAGCATAAACTACTTTTATATGTCCAGGATAAAGGAAAACGCGTTACTGATTCAGGGCTTTGTACTACCAGTAATGATGTGCGTGGACATCGAGAGCGAATAGTCAACCTTTCAGCTACCATCGCAGCGTCTCAATTCACGCATAAGACTCTCTGCAGAGTTAAGCTTTTTGTCACTCGGGTAAGTAGTCGGCTTATATGTCCCGGAAAATCAAGAAATCGCCCTTTGGTATTCCGGGCTCATCTGATTCCACGCAGAGGGATAAAAACGTCTCCATTCATTAAATTGTCACCCACTTAAGCATAACCTCGGATTCTTACATTCCCAACCACAAGTTAGTGAACGTTTCCTCATTGTGTGAGTATCCAGCATATTCTCGCCATACAAGGTACAACCATTAATCACAGGTTAAGCTGACAACAACCCGTCTTATTAAGGCGCCGTTCCCAATTGGCTTCAGCTTCACGCTCATCCACGATGGGTTTTTTGGCCGCGCCACAGACGCGGCCAAATCCGGTTACTGGCAGGCCACCAGATTCTTCATCTGCTGCTCATCCGGCAGCCCCACAATCTGCTGCAACACGCGATCCTTATTCAGGTAGTAGATTGCCGGGGTTCCATTGGCGCCCAGCGCATCCATTAACTGCTGATTATGCTGAATCTGATTAAAAACGGGTCGCGGCGTCTGTTCCAGCTTCGGCGGTTTTACCTTACCGTTCGAATTTTCAAAATCACGCCAGGCCTTGTCAGGATCCTTCGCCGCCAGGATCGCCGCCGCATGCAGGGCGCTGTCCTGACGGATCACCCCCACCAGTTGAGTCTTGATGCTGATTTTCTGCTGTTTGACCCAGGGCTGAACCTGATGCCAGAACTTATTGCAGTAGGGACAGAAGGGATCGGCGAACACCACCACCTGGCAGGCGGCGGATTTACTGCCTTCCACCAGACCCGGCGCGGCCTGAAGCCGCTTCCACATCTCGCGCCCGGCCGGGATATAAATTTCATCATTAATGATCTTCTCGCTCAGGTTATTGCCCTGCGCATCGTAGATATAGCCGGAAATAGCGTGTTTCTTATCCGGAGTCAGAAAGATAGTGACGCCGGTATCCTGATATTTCCCCAGCCAGCCTTCCACGCCGCCTGGGGCGGTAAAGGGCTTAATAATCTGGATACCCTGCTTTTCAAACTGCTGCACCGGTTTGGGCAGCGACGGAGTCGCGGCCAGGGCGTTTGCGCCCATCAGCATCGCGCCTGCCGCGGCGATAAATTTGTTCATTGCTTCTCCTTCACGGAACTTACGCATAGGGGGGATCGTTATTCATCATTACCTCAGCGTCAGTTATTCCCGAAATACACAGTTTGTCAGATGTATTCGCCGTAGCGGCCACAGGAGGAACGAATCATAGACAAGCTGCACCCGGCGCGCGAGCGGAGCGGGAAGCAGCAGCGCCAGCAGGCCAGGCAATGGCACTATGGCGTCAAAAAACAGCGGCGATGCCGAAAGCAGCGAGTGGGCGCTAAGCTGACAGGGTGAAAGCGCCGCAGAGAGCGGCTGTTTATCCGCATGGGGCCCGGCAATATGAATAACCCTCACCGCAGTGATTTGCAGATCGCGCAGCGCGCCGGCGCGCTGGGTCAGGCAAATCATCATCGCTATGCCGGCCAGCATCAGAAACGCCAGCGCTTTAAGCTGGCGTCGTCGCTGAAAGCGTGAAGGACTGGAGGTTGTCATGGCGTTAAGAATAGAAATAAGCCATCTGAGCGGGCAAGGCGAAATTTGTAAACAATGTCGTTTCCCCATGCCCCAAATAAAAAAGGGGAGACTCGCGGGCTGTGGCTGGTTTCCCCTCTTCCTGCGAGAAAGGGCCGGGTTAACCCTCATCCCGCCAGCGCCACATCCCTCGTCGCCCGACGCAGATAACCGTGATTGCGGTTCAACAGATCGCCCGCCCGCCAGGCGTCCAGCCCGGTCAGCGCCATCAGAATAGCGGTCTTGCAGTGATTGTTGCAGGCCGCCAGCGCCGCTTTGGCCGCCGTACGCGAACAGTCGGCGGCTTCCATGACAATCGCAATCTGACGCTCGCTACAATGCTCGCCCGTCGGCTCCAGATCGACCCGCAGGTTGCCGTAAACCCGGCCGCTACGCACCGCCAACCCGGTAGTCACCATATTCAGCACCAGCTTCTGGGCGATAAGCGCTTTCGGATTGCCAAATCCCGCCACCACTTCCGGCCCGACTTCCGGCACCACGACGATCTCCGCCAGTTGGGCGGCTTCGCTCTGATGTGTTCCGCTAATCACCGCCACCGGCGCGCCCTGCGACCAGGCGTGACGCAGGGCGCCCCAGACCCAGGGGGTTCTGCCGCTCACGGTCAGGCCCACCAGCATATCGCGCTGGTTAAAACCGATAGCTTCCAGATCCAGCGCGCCACGCTCATAGTCCATAGCCGCCTCGGTCGACGTATTCAGCATGGCATCCGGGCCGCCAGCCAGCAGAGCCACGATCTGAGTCTCCGCGCCGGGCGCGTACTCCGCCGCCGCCAGCATGCCCTGACGGCCTGATGCGCCAGCGCCCACCAGTACCAGACGCCCGCCCCGGCTCACGGCCGCAACGGCGTTATCCACTAATCGCGTAATGTCAGGAATACAGGGGGCGATAGCGCTGGCGATCTGCATATCTTCCTGATGGATAACCGCCAGCATCTCCCCGGTGGACAGTCTGTCGATATCCGCCGTCCTGGCATTGCGTCTTTCCGTAACCTTATCGTTCAGACTGTTGTTCATAACCCCTCCTTTAGTCGTAACTGCCCTTCACTATAAAGAATTTCCTTATATCGACATGCGAATTCGGTCACGAATACTTAGCCCTTTCCGCACCATTTGCGGGCTGGTGCACAGGCTGAATCCCAATCAGCGATTTCCTGTTCGACTTTCAGTGCGCCCCGCTGGCGGTATAATTAGCCTTTTATATTGTCCGCCGGAGCGTCGATGAGCGATTTACAACAACTCCAGCAGCAGCGTCCGATGAAGCTCAGCACGGCGGTTACGCTCATGGTCTGTAGCGTGGTGATCCCGGTACTGTTGGTGGTGTTCACGCTCTACTTTATTCAGATTAGCCGGGCCACTTATGACGGCGTAAAGGAAACCGCCCTTGCCGTCGCCCGAACCCTGGCCGACGCGCCGGAGGTCAGGCGTGGCCTGAGCCAGTCCCCGAACCGCAATAGCATTCCGCCCCTGGCGCACCGGGTGGCGCAACGCAACGGCCTGCTCTATGCAATCGTCACCGATATGCGCGGCATTCGCTATTCACATCCCAATCCTGAACTCATCGGCAAAGCTTTTATCGGCGAGGATCTGGCGCCGGCGCTTCAGGGTAAAGAGAATATCGCAGTAAACCGCGGCGTCCTGGCCCAGGCGCTGCGCGCTTTTACCCCGGTCTATGATGAGCACCACCGCCAGCTCGGCGTGGTGATTGTCGGCCTTTCCCTGAGCGGCATCGCTGAGCAGATCAACCACAGCCGCTGGAATATTCTGTGGGCGCTGCTGTTCTGTATCCTGGTGGGAGCGCTGGGCATCCAGGCACTGGTACGGGTGCTTAAACGCATTCTGTTCGGGCTGGAGCCTTACGAGATCTCCCGCCTGTTCGAACAGCGCCAGGCGATGCTGCATTCCCTGAAGGAAGGAGTTATCGCTATCGACGCCCGGGGCCGGGTCACGCTATTCAACCATGCCGCCCGCCGGATGCTGCAGTCCGCCAGCGCCGGCAATGGCGATCATGCTCCGCTGCTGGATGGCCTGAACGAGGTACTGAAAAGCGGCCTGCCCCACCAGGATCGCGAAGTCAACGACTACGGCCGCCTGCTGCTCTGCAATACCGTACCGGTGCGCAGCAACAACCGAATTATCGGCGCCATCTGCACCTTTCGCGACAAAACCGAGATCGACCAACTGACCCGGCGACTGGACGGCATGGTCAACTACATAGACGCATTGCGTGCTCACTCCCACGAATTTATGAATAAACTACATGTGATTCTTGGCCTGCTGAACATGAAGCGTTACGACAAACTGGAGCAGTACGTGATTCAGACCGCCAGCCACTATCAGACCGATATCGGCGCCATTCAGCGCCAGATCCGCTCGCCGGTCGTGGCCGGATTCCTGCTGGGCAAAACAGGCCGTGCCCGCGACGCCGGGCACAGCCTGACGCTGGCGGAAGAGAGTCGGGTGCCGGATAATCCCAACGAACAGCAGGTAGCCGCGCTGGTGACCGTGCTCGGCAATCTGATCGAAAATGCGCTGGACGCCATGGCCGACCAGCCGGAAGGCGAAATCAGCCTGCTGCTGCACGACCAGAACGGCTGGCTGAACTGCGAAGTCAGCGATGACGGCTCCGGCATCGCGCCGCAGCATACCAACGCTATCTTCGATAAAGGCTACTCAACCAAAGGCCATAACCGCGGTCTGGGGCTGTTTCTGGCCCGCCAGCAGCTGGAAAACCTGGGCGGTAGCCTGAGCGTGGAATCTGAGCCTGGCGTCTTTACCCAGTTTTTCGCCCGTATCCCCTGGGACGGAGCAAGGAGCAGTAGGTGATAAATGTTTTAATCGTCGATGATGACGCTATGGTGGCGGAGCTGAACCGCTGCTACGTCGCCAGAGTCCAGGGTTTTCACTGCTGCAGAGTCGCCGCCACGCTTGCCCAGGCGCGGGAGATGCTCAACGATCCCACCCTGCCCGTTGATCTGGTGCTGCTGGACGTGTATATGCAGCAAGACAGCGGACTGGAGCTACTGCCAGCTATCCGCGCCAGCGGCCGCCCTATCGATGTGATCATGATTTCATCGGCTTCCGACAGCGCCACAATCCAGACTTCACTGCACTACGGAGTGGTGGACTATCTGATTAAACCCTTCCAGTTTCCGCGCTTTGAAGAGGCGCTGACCGCCTGGCGGGTTCGCAAAAACCAGATGAAGAACCACGACTACTACGAGCAGGCGGATATCGATCGCCTGCTGCACGGCAACGCGCCGGAGGCCACCAACAGCCGGCAGTTGCCAAAGGGGCTAACGGCTCAGACCCTGAGTACCCTGTGCCAGTGGATCGACGCCCATCCCCAGACTGAATTTTCAACCGACGAGCTGGCAAACGCGGTGGGTATATCCCGGGTTTCCTGCCGTAAGTATCTGATCTGGCTGGCGCAGATTCATATTCTGGAGACCACCATCCACTACGGTGCTACCGGCCGACCCCTCTACCGCTACCAGGCGCAGACGCAACATATCGGACTGCTTAAGCAGTACTGTCGCCAGGGCGATAAAAAAGCCGTTACGCGAAAAGCGTAACGGCTGCTGCTCTTCGGTAAGGAGCATGGTTAATTCCGGAAAAAGGCCCGGTCCTTCACCACCACCAACGGTTCGATATCGCTCTCTTTCTTGATAACCATAGAGGTATCGCCGCGCAGGCAGGCGCCGCCGTAGCTGCCGCCCACGGTGAAGGTGCAAACCTGAATATATTTACCGTCGACCTTCGGCAGGCACCAGAGCTGCTGATAGATATTTTTGCGATCGCTGAACTTACCGCTGGTTTTATCCAGTAGCTCTTCGTGGCGGCTGATCAGATCGATATTATTGCCGCAGCGCCCGGAGATCGGCTTCACCGCATAGCCGGTCTGCGCCAGTTCGCCGTTCACTTCGAAGTCGGTATCCAGCAGATAGCGGTGGTTGGGGAACAGCGACCAGAGCACCGGCAGGATCGCCTTGTTGCCCGGGATCACCGTCCACAGCGGTTCGAACACCAGCACCTCCGGGCGCAGCAGAACGTCGATCAGCCGCACCTCGTTGCGCGGATGCCCGGTGCGGATCGGTACCGCGGCATACTCCTGCTCGCTGACTTCACGCACCTGCTCCAGCGCCGTCTCCCAGGCCCAGGTCTTCCAGACGCAGTTCACCAGCCGCCCGTCGCCGTCGATAAGCTGGCCGGTGGCGTTCCAGGCCAGTTCGTCCAGGCCATACAGAATCTTGCTGTCAAAACCGGCCTGCGCCAGCGACCGCTGCATAAACTGCGCGTGGTAATCCTCTTCCGGATCTTTATCCTGCATGATGTGGACAAAGGAGCGCGCCCGGCTGTGCTGCCAGGCGTCCGCCAGTTCGTCCAGCAGTCCCTGGGCCGGGTTATAGCCCGTGGCACAGCCGCCCGCTTTGACCCACTGTTCCAGAATCAGCCCGGCTTCGGTATGGCAGGAGGCGGAATCGGCGTTGTATTCGTAAACCTTCAGGCCGCGCTCATCCATACAGAAGTCCAGGCGACCGGTTACCATATGGTGGCGCCGCCTCTGCCACGACAGACGCAGGCGCGGCCAGAGAATTTTCGGGATATCGAACAACGCCAGCAGGCTGTCATCTTTCAGTACCTTGTCGGTGGCGTGCAGATACATCAGATGCGTTTCGTTGGTGGCCTTTATCAGTTCCTGCTCCGCACTTTCAGAAATCTGATAGTAGTGATACGGATCCTGATTGATGGTCTGCCCATTGGCGTGTACGTAAGCGCGCTGCAGCGGATCCTGCTCGTTAAGCCAGGGGCCGTCGAACTGGCCGCGATTTTCCAGACGCGCGCCGCGGATAGCCATTTCCGGTGCCGCCAGCGCCGGCTGTGGCAGGCTGTAGCGAGTATCGGCGGTCTGAATCATCCAGCCAAGAATGGTGGTGTCGTCAAAGGTATCCCGAATGGTGTAATGGCCCTCTTCCACCACCAGCGTCAGCTCGCGGGTCCACTGCTGGCCGGGCGGCAGCGGATGGTGAATCACATTCTGCTCGGCGATACGCACCTTATTACCCACCAGTTGGGTGATTACCGCTACATGGCCGGTTTCATCGAATTCCCCGCCCTGCGCCCAGATAAGCAGCGAACCGGCTTCCGGCGGACGCCGGGAGCCGTTAGCGAACGCCTGCAGCGGCAGAATATTGTCGTTAACCACTTCGCGTAAAAAGCGCAGCGAGAAGATCTCCCAGGCCATGCCGACATCGGTAAACACCATGCCATAGGTCAGGAACAGGAAGCGGCGCGAAAATTCCACGCACTGCCACTTGTGGCCCATGTACTCATTGCCGATATAGCTGTGAAACGCCGTCTTATCTCGGCGCTGCGCAGGCGTCAGGTTGCTGTAATTGGAAGAGTAAATCGCCACGCCGCCAGGGGCATAGCCCAACAGCGTGCCAAAAGGGGCGTCGCTGTTTTTTGTTCCTGTGCTCATCTGAGTGACCTTAAAAACATCCACCTGGGCGGGCCGCGGGAAGGTCCGTTGTTTACCGCTCAGGCAAACCATGAAGAAGAGGCGGATATCATAGCACTCTGATGGCAGGACGGTAGAAAAAGGAAAGCAGCGGCCAGCCTTCCCCGGCCGCTTACCGTTTACGCGCCCGGTGCGGCGTTATCCCGGATTCGCAGGTAGTCCATCACAAAGCGCAGATGGGCGCGCACGCCGGTCACCAGGATGTTATCGTCCACGATAACCTGCGGACTCTGGTTGCTGGCCGCCCTGCTCATATCCCGATCCGGCGGCGTGGCTCCCGGGAAGACGAACAGCCCCGCGCAGAGTTGGCTAACCACGGATGACAGCGCGGAATAACACCTCACCCGCCGGATAATAAAGGGTTACAGTACCGAAAGTGCCACCGCGACCAGGGATCTGGCCGATGCTTCATCCAGGCCATCCCTGATCTGGATAGTGAGTCCAAACAGTAGCGCGGTAAAATACTCGGCCAGCGCATCAACATCCGTCTGCGCAGCGATATCACCCGCCACTTTTCCCTGTTCCAGGCGCGCCTTAAAGAGCTGTACCGTACGGCGCCGCTCCGCGCTAAGGAACTGCTGCACTTCGGAACTATCCTGAGAGCCGCTCAGGGCGGTCAGCACGACAAAACAGCCTTTATGATCGCGACCGGCGAAAAATTGCTGAATAGTGCGTTCGAACAGCACCTCTATGCCCTCTTTTGCCGTCGCCGAGTGCGCTAATGCCGTTTCGCGATAAGCCCCATAACGCTGAAGATACAGGTTTACCGACTCCAGAAAGAGTTTTTCTTTACTACCAAACGCCGCATACAGGCTGGGTGGACGGATATCCATCGCGCTGGTCAGTTGAGACAGCGAAGTGCCTTCATAGCCATAAAGCCAGAACGTCTCCATCGCTTTTTCTAAGGCAACGTCTCTGTCAAAGTCCCGGGGTCTTCCCTTCTGAACTGTACCTCTGTGCATAACCCACCATTTTTATCGATTGATACAAAAATCATTGGCGCCAAAATATCACATTCTATATCATTCAATACAGAAACCAGAGGGAATATCGCACACACGGCGCATCCCCTTCCCAATGGCTTTAATATTTGCAGTAAAAACAACGCTGAACCTATTTTTTCAGCAAATATGAAACGTACAAAGGCTACCGCAATGAACCAAAAGAATCGCTTACTGGCTGCCATAATAGCAGCAGCACTGAATGTTGGGGCGCTTAGTGCCGCACATGCTGAATTCGATCCTAACCTGAAATCTATCGATACACCGCCTGCCGTATCGCAACAGCAGTTTGATAAAGTCAAACAGGAAAAACGCGGCCAGTACGCGTATGCCAAAACCCTGCACAGCAACTTCATCAACGTGGACGGGGTTCGTCTGCACTATGTTGAAGGTGGAACCCATGGTACTCCAATAGTCTTTCTGCACGGTTTTGGCTCCACCTGGAAAATGTGGGAGCCGGTGATGGAAAAATTCCAGGCTGACCATAAAGTTATTGCCATCGATTTACCTGGTCTTGGCCAATCATCGTCCATTAGCGGTGACGACTATTCAGCGGAAAACGTTTCACGCATTCTGCTGACGGCCATTAAGCAAATTGTCGGCAACGAACCCATCTATTTTGTCAGCCACGACCTGGGCAATTCCGCTTCTTATCCGCTGGTCGCAAACAACCAGGGTTATATTAAGAAAGTGGTATTTATGGATTCCCCGATTCCGGATAAGGCGATGTTTACCTACCCCGGCTACACACCTGATGGCCCAGGTCTGGGATGGCACTTTGGCTACTTCAGCTTTGGCGATATTGCTGAAAAACAGATCGCGGCAGACCCTGCGCTGTTCTTCTCTTACTTTATTAAGACCTACGCCGGTAAGAAGGAGTGTAGTGGCATAGTTAATCTGGCCACCTGAACAGAGGTGATATCATCGCCTCATAGACAAAAACAGGTGACATTATG
>NZ_JAZHEE010000032.1:0-47305 GCF_036620675.1 Rosenbergiella sp. YN46 | reverse complement strand
CGTCAGCGGCGTTTTTTACCGCCGGGGAGCCCGGGTCGCCAGGGAGGCGGCGACTGAGCCCCCCTGGCCCGTTCACCCGCAGTGGATTGACAGAGAAGCAATCACGCAAAGTGAACGGAACAGCCACCGCATCGTCATATTCTGCCGCTTTTGTTCTGAAACAGGGCGCCGAAGCTGCCTGTCACCCTCACCCCGGCCCTCTCCCTGGAAGGGAGAGGGGCCCCCAGTCCGCCGCATCATCATATTCTGCCGCTTCTGTTCTGAAACCGGGCGCCGGAGCTGTCTGTCACCCTCACCCCGGCCCTCTCCCTGAAGCAAGAGAGGGTTTCCCTACCCGCCGTATCATCATCTTCTGCCAGCCATCGCCTCCAAAAGCTTCACGTTCATTTGCGATTCCGCTTGTTATGCCCTTGCGCCATAAATCTACAACATCGCCTGATTTTGTGAAGTCGATCAACAAAAGCAGGTAGGTACTCCCGGTATGCTATGATCTAACTAGTATGGTAGTTAATTTCCAAGAGTGAGCGGTAAGGACAAAAATAATCATGCAAATGACAATGCGCTGGTTCGGGCCAGATGAAGATAAAGTGACCCTGGAGCAGATCCGCCAGGTGCCGGGAGTGGAAGGTGTTGTCGGAGCGTTGTACGACGTTCCCGTTGGCGAAGTCTGGCCAAAAGAGAAGATTCAGGCGCTGGTGGCTCAGGCCCACAATGCCGGTCTGGCCATGGAGGTTATTGAAAGCGTTAATATTCATGACGCTATCAAGATTGGCCTGCCGGAGCGCGATCGCTATATCGCCAATTACCAGCAGACCATCCGCAATCTGGCGGAGTTCGGCGTTAAGGTGATTTGCTACAACTTTATGCCGGTATTCGACTGGATGAAGACCGATATGAATTACCGCCTGGAAGACGGCTCCCTGACTATGGCCTTCGAAAAAGCGGGCATTGACAAGACGCTGGAGCAGGTGGTGGCCGAAGTGCTGGGCAACTCCAACGGCTTTGCGCTGCCAGGCTGGGAACCGGAGCGTCTGGCGCAGGTTCAGGCGTTATTCGACAGCTATAAAGATGTAGATGATGACAAGCTGCGCGAAAACCTGGTCTACTTCCTGGAGCGGGTGGTGCCGGTTTGTGAAGAGGTCGGCGTGAAAATGGCGATTCATCCCGACGATCCGCCGTACTCTATTTTCGGTCTGCCGCGGATCATTAAAAACCGCGACGATCTCGACTGGCTGTGTAATGCCGTCGACTCTCCGGCTAATGGCATTACGCTGTGTACCGGTTCTATTGCCGAGGAACCGCAGAATAACGTTTGCGAAATTCTTGCCGAATTCAGCCGCCGTGGGCGCATTCATTTCGCCCACGTGCGGAATATTAAGATCATTAAGGATAAAGATTTTTACGAATCGGCTCATCCTACCCGTTATGGCTCGCTGGATATGTATCGGGTTATGCAGGCGCTGCACGATAACGGTTTTGATGGCTATATTCGTCCTGACCATGGCCGCTTTATCTGGGGTGAAACCGGGCGCCCGGGCTATGGCCTTTACGATCGCGCGCTTGGCGCTACCTATCTGCTGGGGCTGTGGGAAGCGCTGGAAAACCAGAAGTCCTGATAGTCTCCCTTCATTCACGCCGGGGTTCCCCGGCGTCTGATCATAATAATAGTTCTGTCGGAGGATAGTATGTCTCCAGCTCTGGCTTTGCTTTGGGTTCTGGTCGGTATTGCGCTGTTGGTTATTATGAATGTGAAATACAAGGTTCATAATATCTTCGCGTTACTCATCGCCGGCTTGTTTGTGGCAATAATGGAAGGGGTGCCTTTCGATAAAATCGTCTCCATGGTTCAGCAGGGGCTGGGCGGTATTATGGGGCACCTGGCGCTGATTATTATTTTCGGCGCGATTATCGGTAAGTTTATGACGGAGTCAGGCGCCAGCCAGCAGATTGCCGATACGGTAATTCGACATTGCGGCACCCGCTTTCTGGCTGTCGGTCTGATGTTCATTGGCGTTATCTTCGGTATCGCCATGTTTTACGAAGTGGCGTTTCTGATAGCCATGCCGCTGGTGCTGAATATCGCCAGTAAGGCCAATATTCCCTGGATGAAGCTGGTTATTCCTACGGTGGTGGGTGCCACTATGGGCCACAGCCTGTTTCCGCCGCAGCCCGGCCCGGTAGCGCTGGTCAGCGCTTTTCAGGCCGATATTGTGCAGGTTTACCTTTACGGCATTCTGGTGATTATTCCGGCGCTGTTCTGCGCGGGGATTCTGCTGCCGGCGTTTCTGCCCGGCATTCGCGATATGAAGCTGAATGCGATGATCAAGCCCCAGCCGGAAAAACCGGCGCATGAACTGCCTTCGTTTGCCGTCAGCATCTCGATTCCGCTGATTCCGGCGCTGCTGATGATCGCATCATCGCTGATCCACTCGCTGCTGGGGGCGGAATCCGGCGTAGCGAAGTTCTTTGAATTTATGGGTAGCGCTGAAATCAGTATGCTGCTGGCCACCGGTGCCGCTATCTGGCTGCTGGGCATTCGTCGCGGTATGAATGCCGGTCAGATTAACGGTTTTGTTAGCGATTCGGTGGCGAAAATCGCTAACGTGCTGTTTGTCATTAGCGCTGGCGGAATACTGAAGCAGGTGATTATCGACTCCGGCGTAGGCGACCATATCGTGACGGTAATGAGCCATGTGCATCTGTCGCCCTTTATCATTGCCTGGCTGATTACCGCTATCATCCGTATTCTGACTGGTCAGGGGGCGGTGGCGGCCATTACCTCCGCCGGGATCGTCTCGCCGATGGTGGGGGCTTTTGATCTGAATCCGGCGCTGATGTGTCTGGCGGTGGCCTGCGGTAGCAACACCATAACCCTGATGTACGACGGCGGATTCTTGCTGTTTAAAGAGACTTTCGGTATTTCGATGCGCGATACCTTTAAAACCTGGGGATTGCTGGAGCTGATTAATTCGGTGGTAGGGTTGATGATGGTGCTGCTGCTGAGCCTGTTTATCTCCTGAGTCAGTACGCCCGTGGTTTACATTGCCCTCTGATGGCATCAGGGGGCTTTTTGCTTACGGAAAACTTCCGGCCTGGCCGGAAGGTAAAGAATATCCGCCCGTTATCCGGGCGGAGATTTAACCAAACACCAGTAAAATCAGCGAGCAGACAGCGAATGAGGCGCTGCAGATACCGAAGGTAACCAGCGGGAGCCGGCGGTTGAGTTCCAGAATATGCTTGCTTTGATCCATAAGGCCTCCGTTCAGGATATTGTTAAAACTGCCTCCTGCAGTTACAGAATATTCTGAACGCACGGTAAGGAATCAGCCATGGCAAAACGAGCGATCCCTTTATTCTGCGTTATCGATCAGCGCCCGGGCGCTTTTTTCATCGGTAATCAGCCCGTGTAGCAGCCCGCTGTTAAGCACCGCCCGCAGAGCGGGAATTTTTTCGGGGCCGCCCGCCAGCGCGACGATGCGCTCCTTGCGCTGTAGTGAAAGAGGAACGGCAAGGGTGCGGTCGGTCAGGGTGGTGTGCAGAATATTACCGCGCCTGTCGACAAAGTGGCCGAGGATCTCGCCGGCGCCGCCCTCCCGGGCGATGGCCAGCATATCGCGCGCTTCCAGCATACCGGACTCCACCAGTTGAGTCGCCGGTTCGACGGTGCCGATGCCCACCAGTTTATAGTCCGCTTCCGCCGCCATCCGGAACACTTCGCTGACGCCGCGCTGGGCCAGCAGAACTTCGCGATCTTCGGCAGTATTGGCGAAGAAGGGCACCGGCATCATATAGGCCATGGCGCCGGTTCTGGCGGCGATACGGTGCATGACGTCATGAGGGTTCAGCGCATAGTTGCGGGTCAGGCAGCCCAACAGCGACACCACGCGAATATCGGGGATTTCCATGCGCGGCAGCTGGTGCACCATAGCTGACAGCGTGCGGCCGTGGCCCAGGCCCAGCGTTTTCAGTTCTCCACGTGACAGCAGCGACTTCAGATATTCGGCGCCGATTGTGCCCAATGCTCGCTCCGGCAGGCCACTTTCGCCCAGATCCGGCGCGATACGGCATTCGGTAAGGCCGTAGCGCTGACGTAGCTGGTTTTCCAGTTCGAGACACTCCACGATATCGCCATCGATAGAGACTTTCACGGCGCCTTCCGCTACCGCTCTGGCAATCATTCTGTGGGTTTTGACTGAAGGGAGTCCCAGACGTTTTGCCACTTCAGCCTGGGTCAGGCCACCCACAAAGTGCAGCCAGGCGGCACGCAGGACCAGTGACTCTTCCGTGCTCATTGCTTCTCCTCTGCGTTAATTCAGGTCGTTCGCGCCGGTGTCCACCCAGGGAGCCCAGAAAGCGACGCTTTCGGCGATATCGGCGATGACGTTGCTGTCTGCGGGTTCACGCTCTTTAAAGCTCAACTCAAGACAAAGTTCGTTATCCCGGGCGCCGCCGCGGGCCAGCGCATCGAGCAGCGCTTGTGGCTGGATGCGACCGTTGGCATTATAGCGGGCGGTAAAGGGTCGGTGCCCGCTTTTATCCATCATACTCTGTTTAATATGGATAATGGGCGACCAGCGCGGCACGGCGCAGGCCCAGGCATAGGGGTCGTAATCGTCAGGGCTGGTGGAGGTAACGTCGCCGTGGTCGATATCGGCCATCATCCACATCGGAATCGCCAGGCCCGCATTGTTAAGCCGGGTCTGAAGGGCGATAGCGGCCGGAATCGTTTCGCCGAACTCCCGACCAATGCTCATCGGTTCCCAGAACAGATAGCGCAGCCCGGCGGCTTTGGCGTGTTCCGCTACCTCGGCCCAGCACTCTATGGCGCAATCGATTTGGGCTTCGCGCCGCGCCGGGGTGTTGAAATCCTCCCAGCTAAAGATGGCGAACTGCGAACCGACGGCGCTGCCGCCCAGTTCGGCAATAATATCGGCAAAGGTTTTAAACCAGTCGATGTAGTAGCGACGTACGGAGGGCTCCGGATGGCCGAAGTGGTTAAGACGGCCATAGGGGCCAGTCATGCCCGAAGTGATACGCACGCCGGTGCGCGCCAGGCGTTCCCGGGTGCGACGGATGAGCGCGTTAAGGGTTGAAGCCGGCCAGCAAGGGTTAATAAATTCGTGCGTGAGTTGAACATCGCGCAGGCGAATCTCTCCGGCGATGCAGTCAATCAGCGTTTCCGGTCTGGCGATGCGGTTAACCAACGGATTGGTATTGAGCGAGAGCGTTAGCGGCATAGGGTCTCCCTAGCTGGCGGCATGCAGGCGAGATGGCGTCGCGATTGCGGCAAACCAGTGGTTGAAACGAGTTATCTGCTGCTCATTCAGATGCAGGCGATGCCTGGTGCGGCGCCACAGTACGTCTTCGGGCTTACGGGCCCACTCATGGTCTATCAGATAACGGGCTTCGGCTGCGTAGAGACAACTCCCGAACCATTCGCCGAGATCCTCCAGCCGTTGGGCGTCGCCCAGCAGTTGTTCCATGCGGGCGCCGTAGCATCGGGCGTAGTGGCGGCGCAGAGGGGCCGGCAGCCAGGGCCAGCGTTTTTTGGCCTGCCCAAGGAAGGTGGCGAAGTCGCCGTTTTCGATCTCGCCACCGGGCAGTACGCTCCGCGCAGTCCAGTCCGGCCCCATGGTCGGGAAAAAGGGGGCCAGTTGCTGCATGGCATGTTCCGCCAGTTTGCGAAAGGTGGTTATCTTACCGCCAAACACGTGCAGCAGCGGCGTCTGATCCCGGGAGTCCAGCTCGAACGCGTAGTCCCGGGTGACGGCGGAGGGGTTGCCTTTACCGTCGTCGAATAGCGGGCGTACCCCGGAAAAGTGAACCAGTACGTCGTCGCGCCGCAGTTCAACCTTAAAGTAGCGGTTAACCGCTTTGATCAGATAATCTATCTCCGACTCATCGGCGGTTACTTCTTCAGCTTTGCCCTCCCAGGGGATATCGGTGGTGCCGATCAGCGCCTTATCGCCCTCATAGGGATTGATAAAAATGACTCGCTTGTCCGGATTCTGCACCAGGTAAGCCTGCTGACCTTCCCAGAATTTGGGAACGATAATATGAGAGCCTTTGACCAGTCGCACCCGGCGATTAGAGTGGCTATGTGTCACGTCGCGGATGATATCCAGCACCCAGGGCCCGGCGGCGTTAATTAGCGCTTTCGCTTTTATCTGGCGGCGGGCACCGCTTAAGGTATCGAGCAGGGTGACTTCCCAGTGGCTGTCCCGGCGTTCTGCCGCCACGCAGGCGGTACGGGTGGCGATGATGGCGCCGCGCTCGCTGGCGTCCAGCGCGCACAGCGCTACCAGTCGGGCGTCATCCACCCAGCAGTCGGAGTATTCAAAGCCGCGCCGGTACTGGTCGAGCAGTGGCTCGCCTTCCGGATCACGGTGCAGATCCAGGGCGCGAGTGCCGGGCAGTTTTTTACGGCCCCCCAGATGGTCGTAAAGAAACAGCCCCAACCGCACCAGCCACGCCGGGCGATCCGTAGGGCTGTGGGGCAGGACGAAACGCATCGGCCAGATAATATGGCTGGCCGAACGCAGCAGCACTTCACGCTCGATTAGCGCTTCACGCACCAGCCGGAATTCATAATATTCCAGGTAACGCAGGCCGCCGTGCACCAGCTTGCCGGAGCGGGAAGAGGTGCCTTCGGCCAGATCGTCCTTTTCACACATCAGGACAGACAGGCCGCGTCCCGCGGCGTCGCGCGCGATGCCCGCGCCGTTGATTCCGCCGCCGATGACCAACAGATCCAGTATCGATGACTCTTGCATTAGTGCTAATCCTGTTGTTGTGCCAGCTGCTGTAGCGCCGACCAGATCGGCGGTAGCAGCTCGCGGGTTTGCTGGTAGCTGATATCCAGGGTGTTGTAGCGTGCCATCAGATCGGGGCAGGGCGGCTCCTGCTCACCCAGCAGCGGCGTTACCCAGGTATCGACGCAGCGCGCCATTGTGGGGTAAGCGCCAATGGCGACGGCGGCCATCATGGCGGCACCGGCAGCTCCCGCCTCTTCCCGGGCGCTGTTGCGTACCGGCGCGCCGATACAGGCGGCGACGATGCTTCGAAGCTGGGGCGAGCGGATAGCCCCCCCCGAAAGACGGAGTTCCCGGGGCGCGTCGCCGCCCATGGCCCGGTAGCAGTCCCGGGCGGCCAGCGCCATTCCCTCAATCACCGCGCGCACCAGATCGGCAAAACCGTGGGTGTAACACAGCCCAATGAAACTGGCCCTGGCGTTGGCATTAACAAAGGGGCCGCGTTCGCCGGCGATGGAGATATAGGGGTGGTACATCAGGCCGCCGGGTTGTGCGGCGCTTAACCAGTCGTCCAGCCGCGCCACCATATCGGCGTGCCCGGCTCTGCCGCCGAATTGTTCCACCAGCGAACGAGCCATATTCAGCAGCCAGTCAAGGTTCAGGGTAGAAGCCATATTGGTCTGCACCTGAGTGACCCGCCCCGGGGATGGGAGAGTGATGACGTAGCCGGTGCGCTGGGGATTCAGCCGCACCTGCTGGTCGCTGACGGCGCGCATATGTACGCCGGTGGAGCCGATCACCGAGCAGGCGGTGTCATCATCGCCGGTATCGACCCCCGCGCCGAGGGCGGTCATCACCATATCGACAAACCCCAGGCAGACAGGGGTGCCGGGGCGTAGCCCGGTGGCGCGGGCCGCTTCTTCCGTCAGCGGATGGGTGGTCTGTGTGCCGTCCAGAATCTCCGGCAGCAGCGTACGCCGCCCTTCAAGCCCCAGTGCGCTAATTACGGTGTCGTCATAGCGCCGGGTTCGGTAGTTGCCGAAGGTGAAGCTGGCTTCCGATGGATCGGTGGCTCGCACGCCGGTCAGGTTCAGATAGAGCCAGTCTTTGCAGTGCAGGGCGACTTCGGCGCCGTCGAGCAGCTGTGGGTAGAGGCTATCCATACAGGCGAGCTGCGCTCCCTGCTGGCAGGTGTTCAGGCCGGTGCCGGTGGCCTGAAAGCGGGGCTGGGCCAGTTCGTGCTGTTCGAGCTGGCGGACGGTGTCGGCGGCCCGGGCGTCCAGCCAGATCCAGGCATCACCCACCGGTCGGTTATCGCTTCCTACCAGCCAGGTGCCGTCTCCCTGACCGGTGACTGCCACCGCCACTACTCGCCGGGCCAGATTGGGCAGCTCGTCGCCCAGTAGACGTATGGCCTGACAGCAGTCGTTCCAGGTTTGCCGCATATCCTGCAGTGCAGCGCCGTCGCGCTGGCGCCAGTAGCGGTTGCGTACCGAAGTACAGCCCAGTTGTTCTCCTTCCAGGTCGAAGGCCACGGCCTTAACGACTGAGGTTCCGGAATCGATGCCCAAAATAATGTCACGGTTGTCCATGCCTACTCTCCTTCCGGTTGGTGCGCGCGGGTTGCTGCATGGCGTTGCCTCCGATTGCGAATCTGGTCTGGCGCTGTTCTGTTAATTCTGTGTGACAAAAATGATATTTAACGGATACACCATATCTCACTGACTTAACACCACTGGTGTATTATTTTTCTTTATTGGTAATAAATTTCATTTAAGGATTCGATGTAGATCACATTTTAGTCAATGAAAAAAGCGATACGCCACCAGACAAGACAGCGGGCATTAATCGTTTATGGGATTTATTGTTTTTTTTATTTTGTTGATTTTTAATGTGTTGTTTTATGTTTTTGTTCTTTTTGCGATCTCTGTCGTACGATGAAAAAGGGAAATAGTGATGAAAATTACGCCAGATCTTCAGAGTTAGATCCAGATCGCCATCCGGGAAAAAAGTCCGTCATCCACGTTGACAGGCTATTATATTTCTAACATTTTCATCACATGCATTATCACATTTATAACATCCTTGTGATTCAGATATGAATCATGCGCCATTCGCAAGGGAGCGGTTTGCGACGTAATCGAGGTCGATAACATGAGTCATGCATCTTCATTTACGCCATCCGGCATCCGGCGTCATAAAGGAGCGGCGATCGCCTGCGCCGCCGCGCTGATTGTGCTGTTCGGCATTGCGATGGACACCAAAGTGGTCAGGCACGGATCGGCGCAAGATATTCAGGAACAGGGATTCTCGCCTGAAAAGTATGGCGCTGAGACTTTCCCTAAAATTCAGCACAGCGTGGAACAGCGCGCCGTTGAGGCGAAAACGCTGTTTGACGCCCTAAAGGCCGACAGCCAGCAGGCGACCGAAAAATACGGTGTCGGCGCGCCGATGGCGGTCTTTCCGGTGACCTTTAGCGGCGTGGTGGGCGCAGGCAAGAAAGGCATTTATCCCGTGCAGGTCAGCGGAATGCCGGCTTCGTTTCAGCTTTGGTTACAGACCGGCCCGGTGGTGACCGGCACTGATTTGCGCGATGCCACTGGCGAGATCCAGTTCGGCGACTTTAAGAACCAGATTGAGTATCAAAACGCCGGTTCGGCCCTTAATCAGGCCATGAAACAGGCGGTGCTGGATAAGGTGGATGGCGAAGCCCTGAGCGGCAAAACCGTTAAGGTGACCGGCGTTTTCCGGCTGCTTAATCCTGATAACTGGCTGGTGACGCCGGTAAGGATGGAGATCCAATGATGCAGGCAAGCTTAACGTCATCCGATAACTTTCGGGACGATGTGGTACTGGCCGCCCGGGATATCAGCAAAATTTACGGCTCGACCCACGCGCTTAAGGGCGTCAATTTTGAGATTCGCCGTGGCCAGGTCACCACGCTATTTGGTGAAAACGGTGCCGGTAAATCGACGCTAATGAAGGTGCTTTCTGGCGTGATAACCCCCAGCTCCGGTGAAATTCTGCTGGATGGCCAGCCGGTAACCTTTTCGTCCAGCGCTCAGGCGCGGGAACATGGCATCTCAATTATCCACCAGGAGCTGAACCTGGCGCCCAATATGAACGTGCGTGACAACATCTTTGTCGGTCGGGAAATTATGGGGGCCGCCGGAGTCGATTTCGCTGAGGAAGAGCGCCTGACCCGCCAGCTGATGGCGGAGCTGGAAGAGGAGATCGACCCACTGACGCCGGTGGAGGAGCTGCGGCTTGGTCAGCAGCAGATCGTGGAGATCGCCCGGGCGCTGTCGGTAAACGCCCGGATCCTGATTATGGATGAACCCACTTCGGCCCTTAGCGCCGCTGAAGTCGAGGTGCTGTTTAAAATTATCCACGACCTGACCAGTCGCGGCGTCGCCATTGTCTATATCTCTCATCATCTGGAAGAGGCGCTCGAAATTACCGACCGGGCAGTGGTGCTGCGAGACGGAGCTATGACCGCTTCTGCCAGCCGCGACGAGATCGATCTACAGTGGATTGTGCGCCATATGGTGGGAGAGCATTTCGATCTTGGGGCACCGCCCGAAGGTTATTCCTTCGGTGAGGTGGCCCTGAACGTGGAGTCGCTCAGCGTACCCGGCCCCGGCGGGCATATGGCGGTGGAGGATTTATCGCTGGCGGTTCGGGCCGGGGAGATCGTCTGTATCTACGGCCTGATGGGGGCCGGGCGTACTGAACTGATGGAGTGCATTGCCGGAAAATTGCGGGCAGGGCGTGGGCGCGTGCAACTGCTGGGCGAAGATGTTTCGGACTACAGTATCGCCAGACGTATTGAGAGCGGGCTGGCGCTGGTGCCGGAAGATCGGCAGCGCGATGGGCTGGTGCAGACGATGTCGGTGGGCGAAAACCTGTCGCTGGCCAGCATTGGCGAGTTCGTTCGGCGTCTGATTTTGTCGCCGGGCCGGGAAAGGCAGCTGGTGAATGATTCCATTCGCAATGTGACGGTGAAGACCGAAGGTGGCGCAGCGGCCATTGGTTCACTTTCCGGCGGTAACCAGCAGAAGGTGGTGATAGGCAAAATTCTGGCGACCCGCCCGAAAGTGATACTGCTGGATGAGCCGAGCCGCGGGATTGATATCGGCGCCAAGGCTGAGGTTTTCCGGCTGCTGGCGGAAAACGCCCGTAAGGGGCTGGCGGTGGTCTACTCCACGTCGGAGGTGGGTGAATGTCTGAGCGTGGCGCACCGGATTATCGTAATGAGCAAAGGGCGCATCAGCGCCGTCTTTGATTCCTCTGTTTCCAAAGAACGCATTATGGCGGCCTCTGGCGAGTCCGTGGCCGCCTGAATCCCGTAACGGAGCTGAAACCATGAATGACAGAACGCAAGTCCTGGCCGCGACCCGGCCCCCGGCGGTGAAGCGCGACAGCGGCCAGCGGCGGTTCAGCCTTTCGCATATTCTGCTGGAAGGGCGCGCCTTCTTTGCGCTGTTGGTGATTATCGCCACTTTCTCTTTTCTGTCGCCAAACTATTTTACCGGCGCCAACTTTTTGACTATGGCCTCGCACGTGGCGATCTTCGGACTGCCGGCCATCGGAATGCTGCTGGTGATCCTGAACGGCGGCATCGATCTGTCGGTAGGGTCGACCCTGGGGCTGGCCGGAGTGTTCGCCGGTTTCCTGATGCAGGGCGTCAATCTGGAGGCACTGGGGGTGGTGCTCTACCTGCCGGTATGGGCTGTGGCTATCCTGACCCTGGCGATGGGGGCGCTGGTGGGGTTGGTGAACGGGGTACTGATTGCTATTTTTCGGGTGCCTGCCTTCGTCGCCACCCTGGGTACCCTGTACGTGGCGCGTGGCGTGGCGCTGCTGATGACTAACGGTCTGACCTATAACAAACTTTCCGGTAGTCCGGCACTGGGCAATACCGGTTTCGAGTGGCTGGGATTCAACCGGCTATTCAATATCCCCGTGGGCGTGCTGGTGCTAATCGCCGTCGCCCTGGCCTGCGGTTTCCTGCTGTCGCGCACCGCTTTTGGCCGCTGGCTCTACGCATCCGGCGGCAACGAGCGGGCTGCCGATCTCTCCGGTGTACCGGTAAAAAGGGTCAAGGTGACGGTGTATGTCCTGTCTGGCATCTGCGCGGCGCTGGCCGGGCTGGTGCTCTCTTCCCAGTTAACCTCCGCCGGCCCCACCGCCGGAACCACTTATGAACTGACGGCCATCGCCGCCGTTGTCATTGGCGGCGCGGCACTGACCGGTGGGCGCGGTAACGTGCGCGGTACGCTACTGGGGGCGCTGGTGATTGGCTTCCTGTCAGACGGGCTGGTCATTATCGGTGTTTCCGCCTACTGGCAGACCGTCTTTACCGGCGCGGTGATCGTACTGGCGGTGTTGCTCAACACGTTACAGTACGGTCGGCGCAGTAAGTAGTCCTATAACAACAGAACCCTACAGATGGAGAACCTGGTCATGCTGAATTACAAACGCCTGTTATTAATCGCGGCGACCGCGATGGCAACCGCTTTTTCTCCCGTCAGTCAGGCGGCGGAAAAGGGGTTGATGACCGTTATTGTGAACGATCCCTCTAACCCATACTGGTACACCGAAGGCCAGGTGGCGAAAGAGACGGCCCAGAAGTTGGGCTATAGCGCCACCGTCGGCGCTCATAAAGGGGATACCAATGCCGAAAGTCGCCTGATTGATACGGCGATAACCAATAAATCCAAAGCCATTATTCTGGATCCCGCGAACGCTGACGGTTCCATAGGCTCGGTGAAGAAGGCGGTGGCCGCCGGTGTGCCGGTGTTTATTATCAATGCCGAGCTGAACCAGAGCGGCCTGGCGAAGGCGCAACTGGTTTCCAATAACGCTCAGGGGGCAGCATTAGGCGCCATGCAGTGGGTCAAGGCAGCGGGAGATTCCGGTAAGTATGTCGAACTGTTCGGAGCACCATCCGATAACAATGCCGCGACCCGCGCTAACGGCTTCGAAACGGTGCTTTCCCAGTATCCGGAACTGAAGAAGGTGGGCCAGGAAGTGGCGAACTGGGATCGTACCCAGGGCTATAACAAGATGCAGTCACTGCTTCAGGCCAACCCCGATATCAAAGGGGTCATCAGCGGCAATGACGAGATGGCGTTAGGCGCGATCGCGGCGCTGAAAGAAGCCGGTAAGCTGAAAAACGTGGTAGTGGGCGGCTTCGACGGCACGCCGGACGCCGTTGAGGCAGTAAAAGCGGGCACCCTGGCCTATACCGTGATGCAGCCGGTCGCGGTTTTTACCAAAAAAGCCATAGAGCAGGCGGATAACTTCCTGAAAACCGGGAAGACCGGAGTCGATCGTGAGAAACAACTTTTTGACTGCGTGCTCATCACCAAAGAGAATGTCGATAAATACAAGTCTGCCTTCGTTATGTCGGAATAGTGGCGATAATCAGGCTATCAACAGGCATTCGCCCTGCCAGCCATCATGCTGGCGGGGCGTCTTTACGGATAAGATAATGACCCAACCCGTACAGGATAACTCTCTGGAATGTTTTATGTCGCAACGGCTTCCGGGCGACAGCCGTCAGGCCCGACAGCTGGCCCGGCGTCAGTTAATGGTTGAAGCGGTGATAACAGAGGGGGCGGTGCGGATAGAAGATCTGACCGGGCGCTTCGGCATTAGCCTGATGACCGCTCATCGCGATATTGACGATCTGGTGGAGCGCGGTTTGCTGCACAAGACGCGCGGCGTGGTGTCGGCCGCGCCCACCAGCCTGGTAGAGTCCAGCGACCTGTATCGCGCCACCCGCCAGCAGGCTGAAAAGCAGGCTATTGCAAGTTGCGCAGCGGCCTGGATAGAGCCTGGCCAGTCGCTGTTTCTTGACGATTCCACCACGGTGCTTCAACTGGCGCGTTATCTGCCAGCGAAGGCGCCCCTGACCGTTATCACCAATTCGCTTACCCTGATGAATTCACTGAAGGACGCCCGGGATATTACGCTGTTGGGACTGGGAGGGCAGTACCATAACTGGTGCAACGCTTTTATGGGGCGGATGACGCGCAGCGCCATTGCCGGACTGCGGGCCGACTGCTTTTTCGTCAGTATGTCGGCCATTATGGAAGGCCAGGTTTTCCATCAATCGGCAGAGACGGTAGAGACCAAGCGCGCCATGTTCGATGCCGCTGAACGCCGGATACTGCTGGCCGACCATACCAAATTTGAGCGTCGGGCGCTGTACAGCTTCGCCAGTCTGACGGAGTTTGACACAGTTATTGTCAATCAGGGCATTAATATTTCGGTATTGCACCGTATGCAGGAAGAGGGGGTCAAGGTGGAGGTGGCGCCGCTGCGCTAGTCTATATATCAGAAACAGGGCGTTAGCCCTGTTTAAAAATTGTTATTTTAGTCCATATCTACTTATTATTTTTTTGCCTCCCGCCTGTCGCTTGTTTATTTTTGTTCCTGAGTGTTTGCTTTTTATTTCCTGAGTTTTGAGTTGTTTTACAATGCTGTGTTTATATATTTCCTTGTGAAATATATTTCACTCTGCCATTAAATGCGTGAGTCATTGCCGTATTCATTAGGGTGTAAATAGCCAGGGAGTCGATTATGGAAGTAAAAAACCGGAAACATCCAATGAAGATAGCGACAAAAATTGCTGTCTTATCGACGATGCTATGCTTGTGTACGCTTGCCGTTGGGGGGCTTGGGCTAAATGGCAATTTTCAAAGCCACCAGCGTCTGGATTCGGTGTACAGCGATCGCGTCGTACCGCTTCAGAGAATAAAGCTGGTTTCAGATGCCTATGCGGTGCATATCGTGGATGCGGCCCATAAAGTCCGGGATCATATACTCACTCCTGAACAGGGGCTGGAGCTTGTCAATGAGGCCAAAAAGATTATTGAGGAGAACTGGAGAGCCTATGCCGCAACGAGGCTGACCGATAAAGAGAAAAAGCTTATCATGTCATTTGATGCCGTTGATAATCAGGCAGTAGCAGCGGCACAGCATTTGCAAAAATTATTAGCAGAGCAAGATCGTTCGGGGCTTTCTTTATTTGTGGAACAGGAACTTTATCCGGCGATAGATCCCCTTCAGGAAGTATTAACTCAGCTTATCGACCTCCAACTGGAAGAGACGCGGCTTGCCTATGAAAATGGAAAGTCTGAGCTTGAACTGAGAAAGACGATTATTATTGTTTTGATCGTATCGGCGTTAATTATTGGTATTAGCCTCAGCTACGTTATCTCGCGCAGTATTCTGCGGGTATTAGGTGTGGAACCTTCGCAAGCCGTTGAGGTAGCGCAGCGCGTCGCCAGAGGCGATCTTTCCGTGCCTGTCCGGTTGCCGGAAAACAGCCGCGACGACAGTTTGATCGCCCGACTGAAAACGATGCAGGACAACCTGGAAAGTATTGTCGGTAACGTGAATCAGAGCGCCCATGCCGTTGCCGTCGCATCAACCCAGATTGCGCAGGGTAACAATCACTTTTCGGATCGTACTCAGGAGCAGGTGGGGGCGCTGGGGCAGACGGCGGCGGCGATGGAGGAGCTCACCGTAACCGTACAGCTAAACGCACAGAGCGCTTCTCAGGCCGTCAAAGCCGCCCATCTCGCAGCCTCCGTGGCCCGTAACGGCGGGGAAATTATGCAGGAGGTAACGGAAACAATGGATGACCTGGATAGCAGTTCACGGCAGATTGCCAACATCACTACCATGATCGATAACATCGCCTCTCAGACCAATTTGCTGTCGCTGAACGCTGCCGTTGAGGCTGCGCGCGCCGGTGAGTATGGCCGGGGATTCGCCGTAGTGGCCGGCGAAGTTCGCAGTCTGGCGCAGAGTTCCGCCGACGCGTCGCGGCAGATCAGAAATCTTATCGACAGTAACGTGCTACGGGTTAAAAAAGGCACAGATCTGGTCTCAAAGGCGGAGATGCTGATGCAGCAGCTGATTGAAGAGGTGCAGAATGTGACTGCGCTTATCGACAAAATCAGTATCGCCAGCCAGGAACAGTCGGCCGGCGTACATCAGATTGGCGTGGCAGTCACGCAAATGGATGCGGCTACCCAGCAAAATGCCGCCATGGTAGAGGAGATCGCCGCAACCTCGAATAATATGAAGGATAAAGCCCTGGAACTGGTGGAATCGATGAAGCAGTTCCGGCTGGCCGGTGATAGCGGCCTCAAAGGAAATCTGCACTGATCGAACGCTGAGTACTGGAACCCAGCGCCCCAGCTATTCGTGGGGGCGCTTGTTATTTCGGCTGGCGATAATGTCGGCCACGATAGCAATGGCGATTTCTGCCGGCGTTTTGCTGCCGATATCCAGCCCTACCGGTGCGTGAATGCGGGCAAGTTGCGCGTCGTTCAGCCCGCCGGTTTCGCGCAGGCGCTTTCTGCGTTGCTGGCTGTTGCGATTCGATCCCATAACGCCGATATAGAAGCTTTCGCCCTGTACTGCTTCCATCATCGCCAGGTCGTCGATGCGTGGATCGTGGGTCAGCGACAGCAGGGCGCTGTTGGCGCCGGGCGGATGGCGTTCCAGCCACGCCGCCGGGAATTCCTGATGCAGCGCGATGTTCTGCTGCACAGCGTCGGGATAACGCGATGCGAAATTTTGCAGCGCGTCTTCCCGGTGTTCGCATACCGTAATCGCCATCCCTACCGCCCGTGCAAAATCAATACAGTAGAAAGCGACCGGCGACAAACCGCAGACGATCAGCTGTAGCGGGGGACGCAGGCTGATGCTGATGGCGCCGTCTTCATGCCGGGCGACACCTGCGGGTTCATCACCGCTGGCAGGGCACAGCCAGCTTCGCTCGCCGGGAATAACCTGTTTAACCTGATTGTCCTGGCCGCTGGCGGTAAGCAGCAAACGCTGGCAGTCCTGCAGGCTTTGATCGTCTGCGGGCAGATACTCTACCAGAACGCTCAGACTGCCGTTGCAGGGCAATTTAACGTCGGGCTCCAGGCCGCCCTGGCCATAGCGAATGAGCTGAGAGGGGCGCTTCATGCGCGGGTCGTTTAGCCCTGCCAGAAAGCTCTGTTCGATACAGCCGCCGGACAGTGAACCTATCGACTCCCCGCGTTCATTAACCGCCATCATAGCGCCCGGGGAGCGCGGTGCGGATCCCCAGGTGGCGATCACCGTGCAAAGCCAGATGGGCTGGCCCTGCTTTAGCCAGCGGATAGCGTGATTGAGTATGTCGATATCGATGGGATGCGTCATGGTGTCGTTACCCGAGAAGTCGTCCATGCCAGTTTGTCCATGCTACGCCTGTTTTCGGCGTCAGGACGAGGCAAAAATGCATATTTGCGTGTCGGTGTGCAAAAAAGAAGTGTACACACTTTTAGTTAAAAATATTAATAACAATTGTGTATTATTTGCAACATTTGTATAACTGATAAAATGGCGTGATGGCGGGATTCTTGTTCTCATGGGATGAATCCAGCGACTGATATTTTACAGTGTCATCACTGTTAATTGCGTAAATGGAAGACGGGCAAGGTGAGTTGGATGAAACTTCAGGTAAACGGTAAATATTATCTTCTGGAGGGCGTTGAGCGTTCAACGCCGCTCCTTTATGTGTTGCGTAACGATCTGGCGCTCAACGGCGCAAAGTTTGGCTGCGGGCTGGGCGAGTGCGGCGCCTGTACCGTACTGGTGGACGGCAAACCCGCCCGGGCCTGCCAGCTTCCGGTTTCCACGCTGGAAGGCTGCACTATTACCACTCTGGAGGGGCTGGCGCCGGACGAAGCGCATCTGCACCCGGTACAGCAGGCATTTATCGATGAGCAGGCTGCGCAGTGCGGCTACTGCGCCAACGGGATGATAATGACGCTGGTCGGGTTATTCAGGGAAAAACCGAATGCGAGCCGTGCTGAAATAAAAAACGCGCTGGCGTTTAATCTGTGCCGCTGTGGTACCCATATGGAGATTCTCCAGGCTGCGGAGCGGGCGAAAGCCATCATCGCCCGGGAAGGAGGTGCGGTATGAATCAAATGGGCATAACCCGCAGGCAGATGCTGAAAATGGGCGGGATTTTGATGGTCTGCTCAGCAATTCCGGCACCGCTGCTCGCCGCGGTGGAAAAGGGGAAAGACGCCGATTTCGATAAGCCGCTCGACAGGCTCAGCAGCTTTATCGCCATCGCGCCTGATGGCAGTATTACCGCCTTTAGCGGCCATGTCGACCTTGGCACCGGTATTCGTACCGCGCTGGCGCAGCTGGTAGCGGACGAGCTGTCGGTGGTATTTGACAGCGTGACGATGGTGTTGGGAGATACCGATAAAACGCCCGATCAGGGGCCGACCATCGCCAGTGCCACCATCCAGGTCGCCGCGATACCGCTACGTCAGGCGGCGGCTCAATTGAGGGCGCTTCTGCTCCGGTTGGGCGCCGAACGTTTCGGCGTTCCCGTACAGAATATGGTGGCGAAAGAGGGCCGACTTTATCCCACAGGGCAGGCAGACAGGGGTATCAGCTATGGCGAAATCGTTCAGGGGCAGTCGCTGGTGCTGCCGCTGGATACGGATATCTCGCTAACCCGGGAGCGTCGCTATATCGGCCAGCCTGTGCCGCGAGTCGATATTCCAGGTAAGGTCAGCGGCGCAAAGGCTTTTGTACACGACGTGCGGCTGCCGGGTATGTTGCATGGCCGGGTTGTCAGGCCGCCTTATGTCGGCGCGGACAGCAGTGCGCCCCTGGGCCATTCGCTGGTATCGGTGGATAAAGAGTCCATCGCCCATATTGACGGGATCGTGAAGCTGGTGGTGGCTGGCGACTTTATCGGCATAGTGGCGCAAAGAGAAGAGCAGGCCATTGCCGCTATGTATGCCCTGAAGGTGGAGTGGAAATCCTGGTCGGGGCTGCCGGATCTGTCACGTAAAGGGTTGCACCAGACGCTCTCCGATTTGCCGAAAACACCCCGCCAGTTGCGAAAAGATGAGGGGGCGGACGAAGCCTGGAATCAGGCGCCGGTGCGGCTCTGCCGCGATTATGTCTGGCCGTTTCATGCGCACGCCTCCATTGGCCCTTCCTGCGCGGTGGCTCACTTTACCGATCCGCAGCGCCTTGAACTCTGGTCGGGCAGCCAGGCGCCTCACGATCTGCGCAAAGAACTGGCGATCCTGATGAAGATGGATGAGTCACAGATTGTGATTCATCGCCATGAGGCTTCCGGCTGTTATGGGCGTAACTGCGCCGACGACGTGACCGCTGATGCGGCGCTGCTGGCGCAGGCCGTGGGGAAACCGGTACGCGTGCAGTTGATGCGCGAACAGGAGACGGGTTGGGAGCCGAAGGGCACCGGCCAGTTGATTCGCCTGCAGGGCGGGCTGACACAGCATCACGAAGTGAACGTCTACCGCATGCAGACCTGCTATCCCTCGAACGGTTCGACGACGCTGGCGCTGCTGCTGACCGGCGCGGTGGCTAATGAACCGGTGGTTCTGCAAATGGGCGATCGTACCGCTATTCCGCAGTATCAGTATCCGAAGATGGATGTGGTCTGTGAGGATGCCGCCCCGGTGGTGCGCTCCTCCTGGCTGCGCGGGGTATCGGCGTTGCCTAACGTTTTTGCCCATGAGTCCTGGATTGATGAAGTAGCCTGGATGGCGGGGGCCGATCCTATCGCTTATCGCCTGCGCTATCTGAAAGATCCCCGGGCTATCGCTATGATCGACGCCTTAAAGCAACGGGCTGGATGGCAGGATGGCCCGGCGTTTCAGCATCGCCGCCGCGATCAGCGGATACTTAAGGGGCGTGGCTTTGCTTATGCGCGCTACTTTCACAGTAAATTTCCGGGATTCGGCGCCGCCTGGGCCAGCTGGATCTGCGATGTCAGCGTCGATACCCAAACCGGACAGGTGACGGTCGATCGGGTTTTTGTGGCCCACGATTGCGGCATGATGGTGAATCCGGCCGGAGTGCGCCATCAGGTGCACGGTAACGTTATTCAGTCCACCAGCCGGGCGCTGAAGGAGTTTGTCTCCTTTAACAGCGGCGGCGTCACTTCCGCCGACTGGGGCGGTTATCCTATTCTGCGCTTCGATGAGCTTCCCGAGGTGGATGTTTTGCTGATGGAAAATCCGGACCAGCCGCCGATGGGCGCCGGGGAATCAGCATCGGTGCCCAGCGCGGCGGCGATTGCCAATGCGATTTTCGACGCAGCCGGTATCCGGCTGACGGAGGTGCCCTTTACGCCGAAACGGGTACTGGCGGCGCTGAGTGAGAAGCGGGAGGAAGCACAATGAGCATGAAGAAGTGGAGCGCGGGCATTGTGGGCGTTGTCGTGATTGCCGCAGCGGCGGGAATGATACTGACATCCCATTCATCCATTGACCCTGTGGCGCCCCCACAGGCCGGAAGCTTTAGCCATGATGAGATAGCCCGGGGGCAGCAGCTTTACCAGGCGGGAGATTGCGCAGTGTGCCATACCCGTCCCGGTGGGGAACGCGACGCTGGCGGCCTGGCGCTGAATTCACCGATGGGCGCCATCTATAGCACCAATATTACCCCCGATCCGCAATATGGCATTGGCCGCTGGTCGTTCGAGGCTTTCCGTCGGGCGATGCGCGAAGGGATCGATCGGGAAGGGAATCATCTTTATCCGGCATTTCCTTATACCGCTTACACCCATGTCAGCGATGACGATCTGAAAGCGCTCTACGCCTGGCTGATGACCCGCCCTGCGGTGCATCAGCCGGCGCCGGAAACCGATCTGGGCTTCCCTTTCAATATCCGACGCGGGATCGGTCTGTGGAACCAGCTATTTCTGGACAAAGGGCCGCTACCGGCCGCGCGGGCGCCGCACGGCGTGGATGCGCAACGCTGGGAGCGGGGACGCTATCTGGTCGAAGGGCTGGGCCACTGTAGCGCCTGCCATTCGCCCCGTAATCTGCTGTTTGCCGAAAAGGGCGGCGAGTCACACCTTGGCGGTGGCGTGGTAGACGGCTGGGTCGCTCCGGCTCTGAACGCTCAAAGCCCGGCGCCTTTGCGCTGGCATGAAGAAGATCTCTATCAGTTCCTGAAAACCGGTTACTCTACGCGTCACGGCGCGACAGCCGGGCCGATGGCGCCAGTTATTAAAGAAGGCACTTCAGCGCTGGCGGACAGCGATTTGCGAGCTATCGCGACCTATATTGCCGGTCTACAGGGGGATCGCGCCGATCGTCCACTGCCCGCGAACGGGGCGGTAGAAAGCGCGGCACTGCGCGCCGTAGACAGCGAAGGTGCACGCCTGTATAGCGGCGCCTGCATGGCCTGTCACGCTCAGTCGCGGGGCGCCGATATGCACGGTGTACGCCCCTCTTTGCAGCAGGCGACTCAGTTCCATCTGGCGACGCCGGATAACGCGATTCGCGCGGTGCTCGACGGTGTGGCCGAACCGGCCAGCGACGGACTGGGCACCATGCCGGGATTCCGCCACAATATGAACGATCGCCAGATTGCGGAATTGTTAAACTACATTCGCCAGCAGGTGGCGGGTCAGCCGGCATGGCCGGAGCTGGAACAGCGGGTTCGGGCAATACGGGCGGAACGCCATTAACCACAGGAGTATCAGTTCGATGCAGGATAAAGCGCAGAGGAAAGAGGCCGCGTATGACTTTTCGCGTCAGCCGGGGCATCTGCTGCGTCGGGTCTACCAGCGCTATGTGGCTATTTTCCAGGGACACATCGGCGATTCGCAGTTGACCGCGGTGCAATTTACCACTCTTTGCGCGCTACGCGACCATGGCCCCAGCGCCCAGCGCGAGCTGGTGGATTATACCGCGGTCGATCAGGCGACTATCCGTGGGATAGTCGCCCGTCTTAAGGAGCGGGGGCTGGTGGCTCTGGGGCCGGATCCGGAAGACGGACGTAAGGTGATTGTTATGCTGACGCCTGAGGGGGCGGCATGTCTGGAGCAGGTTATCCCTAATGCGTGGGGGATAACCGAACTGGCTTACGGCAAGTTAAATCCCGCGGAGCGGGTCGCGCTGGATTTTTTGCTACGTAAAATGCTGGAGCCGTAAGCCCTGGCTGATTCTTTTTTCATTTATGGCGGAAACAACGCACCGGCGGCGCTTTTGACTATGCTAAATCAGAGGTGGTGAAGCGGAACCTTTGAGGGCGTAGTCCACAGAGCGCGGCCCGGTAAATGGAAGGAGAAAACGATGAAACCTGGCGTTCAGTCAGTGCCCTGGCTGTGGTTGGTCGGCGGTCTGTTTTTCTGGTGCTATCAGGCATTTCAGTTGGGGGAGGATAGCGTGGGCGGGCCTTCCCCATCCGCATTTTCTCCGCGCTGCTTATCTGGTCTATTCTGCACGCTTTTCCGGCGCTTGTCTGGCTCGCGATTCGTTATACCGTTCGGCGGGTCGCCCTGCGTCGCCAGCAGAAAACGCTACCGGAAAAGTGGCTTTAGCAAACCGGCGTCAGCCCAGTGGCCAGTTAGCGTCTTCCAGCTGGAGCGTGCGTTCGATGGTCATATTCATCATACAGCTGGCGCTGTCGGTGGCGCCGCCGCTTCCTTTACCGGTGACGGCCAGGCACTGACTGTCGCGAAAGGCCAGCCACTTGCGCTGGGCATCGCGCCACTGCAGCGGACTCATGACCGAGGAGAGCGTCTCTTTCCAGACCTTATTTAGCCGCTGGTCCCAGCTTTTTCGCTCATTTTCCATACAGTCCACCATCTCCATGGTGCTGACGCTGCGCGCCATGCAGTCGCGGTAAGTCTGACTGTAGGGGCGCGCCATAAACTCCGGGTTGGTGGTGTCGCGGCTACCAGGTAGTGCGGCAAAAGCGGGAAGGGCGAGCGCGAAAAGGGCGAAAACCTGAAATATAAAACTACGCATTTTGGTTATTCCGACATAAAAAATTGATTACAGCCCCGACGGATGGTGGCGTCAAGCCCGGCCCAGGCGTGGCTGTGTTATTTGGTTGCAAAATCACCGTCAGTATGTTTAAGGAAATGTAAATTAAATGAGGTATTATCGGTTAAATCGAGGCATTACGACTGACCAGTAGCTGTAATCTATGTCTATCAATTTCGATTTAAACGATCTGCAGGCTTTCCGGGCGCTGGTGGAGCATGGCACGTTCCGCGCGGCGGCGGAGGCGGTGTTTATCTCCCAGTCGGCCCTGAGCCGTCGTATCGATAAGCTGGAAAGCGCCCTTGGGGTGCGGCTGTTTGAGCGCACCACCCGCCGGGTGCGGCTGACCACATCGGGGCGAACTTTTGCGCCCCGGGTGGAGCGGCTGTTGAATGAACTGGATGATGCGCTGATCGGGGTCAGCGATAACGCGCCGGGGCGCCATGGGCGGCTGACCGTGGCCTGCGTGCCTTCCGCCGCTTACTACTTTATGCCAACGGTGATCGCCACCTTTAAACAGCGCTATCCCGGCGTTCATATCCGGCTGATGGATACCAGCGCCGGCGCTGTGTGCCAGGCGGTGCTGGATGGCCAGGCCGATTTTGGACTGAGTTTTTCCGGCAGTCTGGATCCCGATATTGAATTTGAGTGGCTGGTGCAGGAGTGCTACGTAGCGGCCTGCCGGCGCGATCATCCGCTGGCCGGCGCGCGTTGCGTCCGCTGGAAGGATTTCTACGGCTGGGACTATATCTCGCTCGATAAAGTCTCGGGAAACCGGCTACTGCTGGATCAGGCGCTGGCGCACGCTACGCCGTCGCGTCCCAGCGTTTGCGAAACCCGCCATGTCACTACCATGCTCGGCATGGTAGAGGCCGGGCTGGGGATTGCGGCGGTTCCGGTCATGGCATTGCCTGACGGCGCCCACCCGATTCTGACCAGCGTGCCGCTGGTGGAGCCGGAAGTGGTGCGTCAGGTAGGAATAATCAAGCGCCGGGGCCGGTTGCTGACTCCGCTGGCCTCGGCGCTGGAACGTCTGATCGTTGAGATCAAGGGGCCTCAGGCGGCGGGCACTGAGTCCAGTCCGGTAGCGCGCACCTGCGACTGAACCTCTTTAGAGGCCAGATAGCGCAGCAGCGCTCTGGCGTCATCGGCATGCCCGGCGCCGACGGGGACGGCGCCGGCGAAACGGGTCACCTTCTGGACCGATTCAGGGATCTTGCCGATAAAGGTGACGCCTTTCACCGGTAACAGTTCGCTGACCTGCTGGAAGCCTATCTGATACTTGCCGCTGGCAACCTGGGAGGCGACCGGTACGCGTTCCACCATCTGCCCCCTCTGACCCAGCGCCTGCTTAACGCCTAACCGGCTCAGCAGCGTATCCTGCACGTAACGGCCGCTGGCGCTGTCGGACCAGGCCACTGATTTGGCGTTCAGCAGCGTCTGGCGCAGGGCCGCAACGCTTGTGATATCGGGTTTTGCATCACCGGCGCGCACGACGGCGCCGATGCGTGAATCCGCCAGCTCTGTTCGGGTACCAGGTATGATTTTTCCCTGCCTGATCAGGCCATCCAGCGCATAGCCTACCATAATCACCACATCGGCCTTTTCGCCGCGCGCCAGTCGATTGGGGATCGCCTGAGGCGAACGCCCCATTGACGGGCCGTGTACGATTTTCAGGGTATTGCCGTGGCTGGCGCTATATTCCGGCGCCAGTTTGTCCAGGGCGGCGCTGAAGCCGCCGGAGATCATAACGGTTAACTGTGCCGCGCTGACCTGGCCCGCGGCCAACAGTACAATCAGACAACATAATTTTACGATGCGCATGCAGGCTCTCCTTATTTGGTGGCGGGTTGCAGGCGCGGGGCGCTGCGATGGTAAATCCACAGCGTGGCGCATAGCGCGCACAGGGCGGCGAAGCTAACCCAGTATCCCGGGGCGGCTTTGTCGCCGGTGGCCTGAATCAGCGCCGTGGAGATAGCCGGGGTAAAGCCGCCGAACACCGCCGTTGCCAGACTGTAGGCCAGCGAGAAACCGGATACCCGCACCTCGACCGGCATAATTTCGGTCAGCGCCGGAATCATGGCGCCGTTATACAGGCCATAAAGGAAGGAGAGCCACAGCAGCACGCCCAGCATCATGCCGAAGCCTGGGGCGCCCGCCAGCAGCGACAGAGCGGGCCAGGCGGTCAGCATCGCCAGCAGGGTCATGGCGATCAGCAGCGGACGGCGACCGAAGCGGTCAGACAGCGCGCCGCCAATGGGCAGCCAGATAAAGTTAGAGATGGCGACCAGCAGCGTGACCAGCAGGCTGTCTGAAGCGCTAAGATGCAGCACCTGTTTGCCGAAGGTCGGGGCGTAAACCGTAATCAGATAGAACGCGGTGGTGGTCATCGCCACCATCAACATACCGGCCAGCACGATACCCCAGTGGCTCATTAGCGTCTGGAAAATCTGGCGTAGCGAAGGGTGGTGACGGCGCTGGCTAAAGGCTTCGGTTTCTTCCAGCCGGCGACGCAGCATAAAGATAAAGGGGACTATCATACAGCCTACCAGGAAGGGGATACGCCATCCCCAACTGTGCAGGGCGCTTTCATCCAGCAGTTCGCTCAGGGCGAAACCGAGCGCGGCAGCCACCATGATAGCCACCTGCTGGCTGCCGGACTGCCAGCTGGTATAGAAGCCTTTTCGTCCCGGGGTCGCTATCTCAGACAGATAGACGGAGACGCCCCCCAGCTCGGCGCCAGCCGAGAATCCCTGCAGCAGACGGCCGATCAGCACCAGCAGCGGCGCCCACAGCCCGATGGTTTCATAGCCGGGCACCAGGACTATCAGAAAGGTGCCGCTGGCCATAATTGACAGCGTGAGGATCAGTCCCCGACGGCGTCCCACTTTATCGATCCACCCCCCCAGAATAACGGCGCCCAGCGGTCGCATCAGGAACCCGGCGCCAAAGGCGGCGAAGGTCATCATCAGCGAGGCGAATTCGCTTTCGGCCGGGAAAAAGGCGTGAGCGATGTAGGTGGCGTAAAAGCCAAACAGAAAGAAGTCGAATTGCTCAAGAAAATTACCGGAGGTGACGCGCAGGATCGCGCTGGCCTTTGCCCGGAGGGTATGGGGCTGCTCAGGGGTCATGATGTTCTCCATTTGTTATTAGACTGTATTTGTTTTTGTGAAGAAGAGACTGGCGCAAAAAACCGCCGTTTATAAGTGCATTTTGGGCAACAATTTATGCGTATGGCGCATCACTTTCAGAAGTCGTTGTGCTTAGATAAAGGCAGGAGGTGGGCATGGACTATCGCGAGATTCTGCATTTCTGGTTTAGCGAGCTGAAGCCCCGACAGTGGTTTCGCCAGTCCGGACGTACGGACAATATGATACGGGCGCGGTTTTTTAGCATCTGGCAGGCCGCCGCGCACGGAGAACTGGCCGGATGGCGCGTCAATATCAACGGGCGTCTGGCTGAAATTCTGGTTCTGGATCAGTTTTCCCGTCACCTGTGGCGCCGGGACCCGCGCGCCTTCGCTCAGGATGGTATGGCGCTGGTGCTGGCCCAGGAGGCGATTGGCCAGCCGGATTTCGGGGGGCTGGGGCGAGTGCGGCGCAACTTTGTTCTGATGCCGCTTATGCATGCGGAGTCGGCCGTCATTCAGGCGCAGGCGCTGCGTTTGTTCGACGTACCGGGAAATGGGCAGGCGCTGCGAACCGCACGCCAGCACCACCTTTTAATTGAACGGTTCGGCCGTTATCCGCACCGTAACGCGGTGCTGGGCCGAGATTCTACGCCCGAGGAGCTGGACTTTATGGCGCACGAGGCCTTTGCCTTTATGAAGTCGTCTCCGGGATAAGTGCTTTTCGTTTAATACAATTATTATTTTTGGTTTTTTCATCGGCAGAATGAGTAATTGTGAAAAGAATCACATTAATGATTTTTTATTGTTGGCTGTTAATAAAGTTTGAAAAGCATCAAAAAAAATATAATTCATAACCGGGTTGTCAAAAATAGCAATTGTTCCCCCCTTGCGGCCAACTGATGATAGAGGCTGCGTAGAGGCTATTTCATTCGATTCTGGCTGGTCGGCAAATGCGCTCCCGCAACGGGGTCGGCCGGTATCATATCCGGGAATAAAGGCAGGTAAAGATGACCACGCAAAATTCTTCCTCCTATGTGTTTACAATCACCCTGGTGGCCACGCTGGGGGGGCTGCTTTTTGGTTACGACACCGCGGTGATTTCAGGCACTGTCGAGTCGCTGAATAAGGTATTTGTTGAACCACAAGGTCTGAGCGAAGGGGCCGCGAACTCCCTGCTGGGATTCTGTGTGGCCAGCGCGCTTATCGGCTGTATTATCGGCGGCGCGATGGGCGGCTATTTAAGTAACCGTTTCGGTCGGCGTAATTCACTGAAAATAGCGGCGCTGCTGTTTTTTATTTCCGCCGTAGGATCGGCCTGGCCGGAAATGGGGTTTTCAGAGATTAATCCCGAAGGCGGTATTCCTTATTACCTCTCCGGTTATGTTCCCCATTTTGTTATTTACCGCATTATCGGCGGAATTGGCGTGGGGCTGGCCTCGATGCTGTCCCCTATGTATATCGCAGAAGTGGCGCCCGCCAATATTCGCGGCAAGCTGGTCTCCTTTAACCAGTTCGCCATTATTCTGGGGCAGCTGCTGGTCTACTGCGTCAACTATATTATCGCCCGCTCCGGTGACGCCAGCTGGCTGCATAGCGATGGCTGGCGCTATATGTTCGCATCTGAGGCGATTCCCGCACTGCTGTTCTTCGGTCTGCTGTATACCGTACCGGAAAGCCCACGCTGGCTGATGGCCCGCGGTCAGAACGATCAGGCTCAGAGCGTTCTGACCCGGATTATGGGACAGGCGCGGGCCGCGGTGGCGATGCAGGAGATAGGCCACTCTCTGGAGGCAGGCAAGCGTACCGGGGGCCGCCTGCTGATGTTCGGCAGCGGGGTGATTATCATCGGTATTATGCTGTCGGTGTTCCAGCAGTTCGTGGGGATTAACGTAGTGCTTTACTACGCGCCGGAGGTCTTTAAAACCCTGGGGGCCAGCACTGATATAGCACTGTTGCAGACCATTATCGTTGGCGTGATAAACCTGAGCTTTACCGTGCTGGCGATTATGACCGTCGATAAATTTGGGCGTAAGCCGCTGCAGATTATCGGCGCGCTGGGAATGGCGGCAGGGATGTTCGCACTAGGTACGGCGTTCTATGCTCACTGGTCCGGCGTAGTGGCGCTGCTGGCGATGCTGTTCTACGTGGCGGCCTTCGCCATGTCATGGGGGCCGGTATGCTGGGTGCTGCTGGCGGAAATCTTCCCCAACGCGATTCGCGGTAAAGCGATGGCGATCGCCGTGGCGGCCCAGTGGCTGGCGAATTACTTCGTCTCCTGGACTTTCCCGATGATGGATAAAAACTCCTGGCTGGTGTCACACTTTAATAACGGCTTTTCGTACTGGATTTATGGCTGTATGGGCGTGCTGGCGGCGCTGTTTATGTGGAAATTCGTACCAGAAACCCGTGGCCGCTCTCTGGAAGAGCTGGAAGAGCTGTGGGGCAATGCTCAGGTGCCGGAGGCGAAAACCGCGCGTACCTGATAGCGTTCACTCCTCCTTAATGACAGCCGGCCGCTTCAGCGGTCGGTTTTTTATTTCTATATTAATAAATTGCTGCTTACCTGCCTTACGGTACGCGAGGCTGTATCGATTCTGGCCAAAAGGTGCGCATTTTCCCGCTGTTTTCCAATCTGCTGTATTGATCACATTTCTGTAACAGTCGTTTGATTTCTGGCCATAAATCGATCTAATACTTAATCATTAATATATTAATGATTTATCCGTTTCAGGGGAGATCCATGAAGAGAACCATCTTTGCCGTTGCGCTTAATCACCAGAGCCAGATCCAGGCCTGGGACGCCGCCTTTCACCAGCCTCCTTACCAGACGCCGCCCAAAACGCCGGTCTGGTTTATTAAACCGCGCAATACCTGGCGCACCAGCCATCAGACCATTACGCTGCCGGCGGGTGAGCAGACCTTTAGCGGCGCGACCCTGGGGCTGGTGATTGGCAAAAAAGCGCGTCGGGTGACGCAGGCCCGGGCCGGGCAGCATATCGCCGGTTTTGTGCTGGCAAACGAACTGAGTCTGGCCGAAGAGAGCTTCTATCGCCCGGCGATTCAGGCGAAATGTCGCGACGGTTTTTGCCCGATAGGAGAGATGGCGCCGCTTAGCGACAGTAGCGCGCTGGAGATTGTCACCGAGGTGAATGGCGAAGAACGTCAGCGCTGGTCTACGGCGCAGCTCCGGCGAGGCGCGGAGGAGCTGGTCGCCGCCCTTAGCGATTTCGCCACCCTGATGCCGGGCGATATTATTCTTATGGGAACACCCCGGCAGCGTATTGCGGTGACGGCGGGCGATGAGGTGATTGTTCGGGCTGCCGGGCTAACGGCGCTGGTCAACCGCTTCGTTGATGAGCAGACGCCGCAACCGCAGCCGCAAGAGCAGGGGCATCCCACCTTCTTCGCTCTTGGCCTTAACTACGCCGACCATGCCAGCGAGCTGGACTTTAAGGCGCCGGAATCACCGCTGGTTTTTATTAAAGCTGCCAATACCCTGACTGGCGACCACGCCGTCAGCGTGCGCCCGGACAATGTCGACTACATGCATTATGAAGCGGAGCTGGTGGCGGTTATCGGCAAAGTCACCCGTAACGTCTCTCGCGAGCAGGCGCTGGACTATGTCGCCGGTTATACCCTGTGTAACGACTACGCGGTGCGCGACTATCTGGAAAACTACTATCGCCCCAATCTGCGGGTAAAAAGTCGCGACACCCTGACGCCGCTGCATCCGACCGTGGTGGCCCGTGAGCGGGTGCCGGACGCCCAGAATCTGACCCTGAAGACCTTTATCAACGGCGAACTGCGCCAAAGCGGCACCACCCGCGACATGGTATTCGACGTACCTTTTCTGGTCTCCTGGCTCAGCCAGTTTATGACGCTACAGCCTGGCGACATGATAGCCACCGGCACGCCGAAAGGGCTGGCCGATGTCCGGCCCGGCGATGAAGTGGTGGTGGAGATAGAAGGCGTGGGGCGCCTGACCAATCGGATCGTCAGCGAACAGCAGTTTGAGGAGAGCCTGAAATGAACAAGATTAACCACTGGATTGACGGAAAAAACGTTCCCGAACGCGACTACTTCACTACGGTCAACCCGGCTAACGGCGAGGTACTGGCGGAGGTCGCCTCCGGTGATGGACAGGCCGTAAATCAGGCGGTGGAAGCGGCAAAACGCGCCTTTCCGAAGTGGGCCAACACGCCAATGAAAGAGCGGGCGCGCCTGATGCGTCGCCTGGGAGAGCTGATTGACCAGAACGTGCCGCAGATTGCCGAAATGGAAACCGCCGACACGGGGCTTCCGATTCACCAGACTAAAAACGTGCTGATCCCCCGGGCTTCGCACAACTTCGAGTTCTTCGCCGAGGTGTGCCAGCAGATGAATGGTCGCAGCTACCCGGTGGATGACCGGATGCTCAACTACACCCTGCTGCAACCGGTGGGCGTGTGCGCGCTGGTGTCACCGTGGAATGTTCCCTTTATGACCGCCACCTGGAAGACCGCTCCCTGCCTGGCGCTGGGCAATACCGCGGTACTGAAGATGTCGGAACTGTCGCCGCTGACCGCCGACCGGCTGGGAGAGCTGGCGCTGGAAGCCGGGATCCCCGCGGGGGTGCTGAATGTGGTGCAGGGCTACGGCGCCAGCGCCGGCGATGCTCTGGTGCGTCACCATGACGTACGTGCCGTCTCGTTTACCGGCGGCACCGTCACCGGTCGCAGGATCGTGCAGAACGCCGGGCTGAAGAAGTTTTCTATGGAGCTGGGCGGTAAGTCGCCGGTGCTGGTGTTCGAAGATGCTGATATCGAACGGGCGCTGGACGCCTCGCTGTTCACCATCTTTTCGCTGAACGGTGAACGCTGCACCGCCGGGTCACGCATCTTTATTCAGCAGAGCATCTACCCGGAGTTCGTGAAGCGCTTTGCCGAACGCGCTAACCGGCTGCGGGTAGGCAATCCCACCGATCCCGATACCCAGGTGGGGGCGCTGATTAGCCCGCAACACTGGGAGAAAGTGTCCGGCTATATCCGTCTGGGAATTGAAGAGGGGGCCAGGCTGCTGGCGGGCGGCCCGGATAAGCCCCAGGGGCTGGAGCACGGCAACTTTCTGCGCCCGACGGTGCTGGCGGATGTCGATAACCGAATGAGGGTAGCGCAGGAGGAGATTTTCGGGCCGGTGGCCTGCCTGCTGCCCTTTAAGGACGAAGCGGAAGGGCTGCGGCTCGCCAACGATGTGGAGTACGGACTGGCGTCCTATATCTGGACCCAGGACGTCAGCAAGGTAATGCGCCTGTCGCGCGGCATTGAGGCAGGCATGGTATTCGTCAACACCCAGAACGTGCGCGATCTGCGCCAGCCGTTTGGCGGTATTAAGGCATCGGGTACCGGCCGGGAAGGGGGGGAATACAGCTTCGAGGTCTTTGCCGAGCAGAAGAACGTCTGTATCTCGTTTGGCGACCATCCGATTCCGAAGTGGGGCGTATAGGCCTCATGCTCAAAAGGAGCAAGTTATGGGTAAGTTAGCGTTGGCGGCCAAGATAACGCATGTTCCCTCCATGTATCTTTCGGAGCTGCCCGGAAAACATCACGGCTGTCGCCAGCAGGCGATCGACGGGCATCATGAGATCAGTCGCCGCTGCCGGCAACTGGGGGTAGATACGCTGATCATTTTCGACACCCACTGGCTGGTGAACAGCGCCTATCACATCAACTGCGGCAGCCACTTTAAGGGCACCTATACCAGTCACGAGTTGCCGCACTTCATTCGCGATATGGAATATGAATGCGATGGCAACCCGGTACTGGGGCAGCTTATCGCCGATGAAGCGGTGGAGATGGGGGTTCGCGCCAGAGCGCACGCTATTAATTCCCTGACCCTGGAGTACGGCACTCTGGTACCGGTGCGCTATATGAACGGCGATCGCCACTTTAAGGTGGTGTCTGTCTCCGCGTTTTGTACCGTGCATGACTTTGCTGACAGCCGCCGCCTGGGGCAGGCGGTTCGTCGCGCCATTGAAAAATACGACGGCACCGTAGCGGTACTGGCCAGCGGCTCGCTTTCGCATCGCTTTATCGACGACCAGCGGGCCGAAGAGGGGATGAATGCCTGGACCCGCGAATTCGACGAGCAGATGGATAAGCGGGTGGTTAAGCTGTGGCGCGAAGGTAAGTTCGCGGAGTTCTGCCGCATGCTGCCAGAGTATGCCGCTTACTGCTACGGCGAAGGCAATATGCACGATACCGTGATGCTGATGGGGCTACTGGGCTGGGATCGCTACACCGGCCAGGTGGAGTTTATTACCGAGCTGTTTCCCAGCTCCGGCACCGGGCAGGTGAACGCCGTGTTCCCGCTGGAAGGCTGCCCGCAGTCAGCGCCTGAACCTGTTCGGGCGGAGGGATAACCGATGCCGCACTTTATTACCGAATGCACCGAAAACATCCGCGCCGAGGCGGATCTACCGGGCCTGTTTAAACGGGTTAACGACCTGCTGGCGGAAAGCGGACTCTTTCCGTTGGGCGGCATTCGCAGTCGCGCCCACTGGGTGGATACCTGGCAGATGGCGGACGGCGCTCACGACTACGCCTTTGTCCATATGACCCTGAAAATTGGCCATGGCCGTAGCCAGGAACAACTGATGCCGGTGATGGAGCGACTGTTCGCCTGCATTCGCGAACACTTCGCTGACCTGATGGCGCGATGCTATCTGGCGCTGTCACTGGCGGTGGAAGAGCTCCACCCGCAGCTCAATTTTAAACAGAACAACGTCCATGCGCTGTTTCGCAAGGAGTGATGCATGCTGAATGACCAAACCGTCGCGCTGCTGGCGGATGAATTAAACCAGGCGGAGAAAGGGCGCGAGCAGATCCGCCAGCTGTCGTTGCGCTATCCGGAGATGACCATTGAAGATGCCTATGCCGTTCAGCGCCGTTGGGTGCAGAACAAAATTGCCGAAGGGCGGGTGCTCAAAGGCCATAAAATAGGCCTGACCTCGAAGGCGATGCAGGCCAGTTCTCAGATTGACGAGCCGGACTACGGCGCGCTGCTGGACGATATGTTTTTCGACGATGGCGGCGATATTCCGGCCGATCGCTTTATTGTGCCGCGTATTGAGGTGGAGCTGGCTTTTATTCTGGCGAAACCGCTACGCGGGCCGAACTGCACGCTGTTTGATGTCTATAACGCGACCGATTACATCATTCCGGCGCTGGAGATTATCGATGCCCGCTGCCATAGCGTCGACCCGGAATCCGGCCGCCCGCGTAAGGTGTTCGACACTATTTCCGACAACGCCGCTAATGCCGGAGTGGTGATGGGGGGGCGGCCCATTCGTCCCGATGCCCTGGATCTGCGCTGGATTTCCGCGCTGCTCTATCGCAACGGCGTGATCGAAGAGTCCGGCGTGGCGGCGGCGGTACTGAACCACCCGGCCAATGGCGTGGCATGGCTGGCGAATAAACTGGCGCCCCACGATGTGCAACTGGAGGCCGGGCAGGTGATTCTGGGCGGCTCCTTTACGCGTCCGGTGCCGGCCCGCAGGGGGGATACCTTCCAGGTGGATTACGGAAATATGGGGTCGATTAGCTGCCGCTTTGTCTGAGGAGATGCGATGTTTACCAATACCTTTAAACAGGCGCTGCGTCGGCGCGAACCACAGATTGGCTTATGGCTGGGGCTGGCTAATAGCTATAGCGCCGAACTGCTGGCTGGCGCTGGTTTTCACTGGTTGTTGATTGACGGCGAGCATGCGCCTAACGATGTGCGCTCAATCCTGGGACAGCTTCAGGCCATCGCGCCATACGGCAGCCATCCGGTGGTGCGACCGCCGTGGAACGATCCGGTGGTGATCAAACAACTGCTGGATACCGGAGCCCAGACCCTGCTGATCCCGATGATTCAGAACGCCGACGATGCCGCCAGGGCGGTCAGCGCCTGTCGCTATCCGCCCAACGGCGTTCGGGGCGTGGGCAGCGCGCTGGCCCGCGCTTCGCGCTGGAATCGGGTGGCGGACTATATTCAGCGCGCTGATGAGCAGATCTGCGTGCTGGTGCAGATTGAAACTCGCCAGGCGGTGGAAAATCTGGATGCGATTCTGGCGGTGGACGGGGTGGACGGCGTGTTTATCGGCCCGGCTGACCTCAGCGCTGATATGGGCTATGCCGGGAATCCTGGGCACCCCGAAGTTCAGGCAGCGATTGAATCCTGTATCACGAAAATCCAGGCGGCAGAAAAAGCGCCCGGCATTTTGATGGCGAATGAAGCGCTTGCCAGACGCTATCTGGAACTGGGCGCGCTCTTCGTCGCCGTCGGGGTGGATACCACGCTGCTGGCCCGCAGCGCCGAGGCGCTTGCCGCCCGTTTTATCACGCCGCCGACGCCGCCTGTTCACGCGGATAAATCGGTCTACTAGCGGGCCGGAAACAGAGGATGGAAACCATGGCGCACCACGGATTACATACCTTTGAAAATATCAATATCGGTCAGGAGTACGATGCGCGCTACGCCCGTGATGATGTGCACTACGAAACCTTCGCCCGGCTGGCGAACTTCTTCGGGCGCGATATGCGCCCCCACTGGCACGATCGCTATTTTCAGATGCACTTTCTGGCGACCGGCAGGATCACCCTACAGCTGGACGATCACTTTTATGCCGTGCGGGCGCCGCTGTTTGTGCTGACGCCACCGTCGGTGCCGCACGCCTTTTTCACCGAGCCGGACAGCGACGGCCACGTATTGACCGTGCGCCAGGAGCTGGTCTGGTCGCTGGTGGAAAAACTGTGGCCAACCAGTAGCGAAGCGATTAGCAGCCGGGGAATCTGCCTGTCGCTGGAGTCATCTCCCGAAACGCTGGCAGCCCTGAATCACTACTGGCCACTGATCGCCGGGGAGTTCCGTTGTCAGGAGCAGGGCAGGGAACTGCTGCTGAATAATATGGCCCAGGCGGTCTTTACGTTACTGCTGCGGGTGGCGCTGCCGAACGATGCGTCGCTGTGCAGCGTGCGCGGCGAAATGCGGCTGTTCCAGCGCTTTAACCGACTGGTGGACGAGGCGTTTCGCCGCCATCTGACGGTGCCGGAATACGCCCGACAGCTGGGCGTCAGCGAATCGCGGCTGACCGAGCTGTGTCGCCGCTTTTCCAACCAGTCCCCCAAACGGATGATACTGGAGCGTATGGCCCGGGAAGCCCGGAGAATGCTGCTCTATAGCTCACATAGCGTGAATCAGATAGCCCTGAGCCTTGGCTATAAAGATCCCGCCTATTTCGCCCGCTTTTTTCATCGAATGGAGGGGTGTTCCCCTACTCGCTATCGCAGCCGTTGAATAGGGTAGCTGCGGTTATCGACTGCATGATCGGTATAAAGAGGCCGCCGTCGCGGCGTTTTTGTGCGTCCGAATCTCACCATCCCTGCAAAAATGGCGCGTTTTTTGACCGCGATCGCACTTTACCTGGGCCCGGGGAAAAGTACTGGTGAACGCCTGAAAAGTCTCTTCCGACACTGTCCGCTCATGCCTAAATTTAGTTAACCGAAACAAAACATATTATTAACAATTTTCCACAGTGACGAGGCAACCATGAAACCAGAACAACATCGCACTGCCGATAATCGGCCCTTTACCGGAGAGGAGTACCTGAAAAGTCTGCAGGACGGGCGTGAGATTTATATTTACGGTGAACGGGTTCAGGATGTCACCACACATCCGGCATTTCGTAACGCGGCAGGATCGGTGGCGACGCTGTACGACGCGCTCCATGCTCCGGAAAGCCATGACAATCTGTGCTGGCAGACTGACACGGGTAACGGCGGCTATACTCACCGCACGTTCCGCTTCGCTCGTTCCGGCGCTGAAATTCGCCAGCAGCGTGATGCCATCGCCGACTGGTCGCGTCTGAACTATGGCTGGATGGGGCGCACACCGGACTATAAAGCCGCCTTTGCCTGCTCGCTTGGCGCTTACCCCGAATACTACGGCGACTTTGCCGATAACGCCCGCCACTGGTATCAGCGGATCCAGGAAGCCGGTCTTTACTTTAACCATGCCATCGTTAATCCGCCTATCGATCGCCATAAGCCCAGCGATGAGGTTAAGGATGTCTATGTCCAGGTGGAGAAAGAGACCGATGCGGGTATTATCGTCAGCGGCGCCAAGGTGGTGGCCACTAACTCGGCGCTGACCCACTACAACTTTATCGGCTTCGGTTCGGCTCAGGTGATGGGGGACGATCCCCGCTTCGCGCTGATGTTTGTGGCGCCAATGGACGCTGACGGCGTGAAGCTGATTTCCCGCGCCTCCTATGAGCTGGTGGCGGGGATGACCGGTTCGCCTTTCGATTATCCGCTCTCCAGCCGCTTTGATGAAAATGATGCCATTCTGGTGATGGATAACGTGCTGATCCCCTGGGAAAACGTGCTGATCTACCGTGATTTCGATCGCTGCCGTCGCTGGAGTGTGGAAGCGGGGTTCGCTCGCCTTTATCCGATGCAGGCCTGTGTGCGTCTGGCGGTAAAACTCGATTTCGTCACCGCGCTGCTGCAAAAGAGCCTGGAGTGCACCGGCGTCGTGGAGTTTCGCGGCGTGCAGGCGGCGCTGGGGGAAGTGGTGGCCTGGCGTAATCTGTTCTGGTCGCTGAGCGACGCCATGTGGGCTCAGGCACATGAATGGCGCAACGGCGCCTGGCTGCCAGATATGCAGGCGATGCAAACCTACCGCGTAATGGCGCCCATGGCCTACAGCAAGATTAAAAACATCATTGAAAGCAACGTCACCAGCGGCCTTATCTATCTGCCGTCCAGCGTGCGCGATCTGAATAATCCGGAGATCGACCGCTATCTTTCCCGATACGTTCGTGGCTCTAACGGTATGGATCACGAGCAGCGTATTAAGATCCTCAAGCTGATGTGGGACGCCATCGGCAGCGAGTTCGGCGGTCGTCATGAACTGTACGAAATCAACTACGCCGGTAGCCAGGACGAAGTGCGTCTGCAGTGTCTGCGCCACGCCCGCAGCAGCGGCAATATGGACAGCATGATGGAGATGGTGGATCGCTGCATGGCGGACTATGACCGCGACGGCTGGAAAGTGCCCCGCCTGCACAACAATGACGACATTAATCAACTCAACCGCATTGCGAAGTAATGGGAGGTGACCATGTCTGATAGCGAACAGCAACGTTTACTTTTCCGCGACGCGATGGCGAATCTGCCAGCCGCCGTGAATATTGTCACGACCAGCGGCAAGGCAGGTCGCTGCGGCATTACCGCGACGGCGGTCTGCTCAGTAACCGATACGCCCCCGACGCTGATGGTGTGTATTAACCGCAACAGCGCTATGAATCCGGTCTTCGAACGCAATGGGGAAATGTGCGTCAATGTGTTGAGCCATGCTCAGGAAGAGATGGCGCGCCACTTTGCCGGAATGACTGGCGTTACTATGGAGCAGCGCTTTGCACTGGAAGGCTGGCATGAAGGCGTGAGGGGGCAGCCTGTGCTACATCAGGCGCTGGCGAGTCTGGAAGGCGATATTCGCGAAATCCAGAGTATTGGCACCCACTTTGTCTACCTGCTGGACGTTCGCCATATTCGCGTAGCGCAGGAAGGTCATGGGCTTATTTACTTTCGCCGCCGTTTTCATGTCACGCCGCACGAAGAGATGATGGTATCGGCATAGTGCTATATCCGCTCTCCCTGGCGGGAGAGTATGGAGTCATACAGGAAACCGGTTTACAGGCGCTGGTCATGATATATCAGCGCTTTTAATTATATTTTTGGTAATATTTCTGCCGCTGTCGGTATATGTTAAAAATTTTCTGTTACTTTGAGGGACTCTTCCCGATTGACCAGGAAAATACCCCGCTCCTTGTTCCTGAAAAAGAAATATTCTTATTCACGGTGGCGATATCCTCTGCTTTCCGACTACGCCTGTTTACTTTTTCTTGTTAGCCATGCAAAGTCACTGCTGTTACTGAGTTTTAGCAGGGAAGTGAGAAAACAAGATGATTTCAGTATTACTTGCTGACGATCATCCGGCTATCTGTTTTGCGCTAAAAGTGCTGCTGGAAAAAGGCGGTGAATATGTCGTTACAGACTCGTCGGGTGAAAATCTTATTGCACAACTGCACCGTAGTATGCCTCAACTGCTGATTCTCGATCTGGATCTGAAAAACGCCAATGGTCTGGATCTGCTACCGCGAATTAAGCAGCATTTTCCATTAATTAAAATTCTGGTTTTCACTAATCAGTCGGCCCATATTTATGCTCCTCGCACATTACAGGCGGGGGCCGATGGTTTTATTAATAAAAGTCTGCCGCTGGACTCCGTAGAGTCGGTATGCCGGTTAATTATGGCCGGTTATCACTGTTTTCCCGGCGGGGTGTATGAACAGATAGCGGCGCCAGAGGCACGTAGCTGCGACGCGCAGCAGCTGCTGGCGCGTTTTTCCGATCGGGAAATAGCCGTCCTTAACTATCTGAAGCAGGGAAAAACCAATAAAGAGATCGCCGACAGCCTGGCGTTGAGTAATAAAACCATCAGCACCTATAAAGCGCGGATGCTCAAGAAAAGCGGCGTTGAGGAACTGGCGCAGCTGTTCGAGATGCTGGCGAGCGAGGATGATTCGTGAGGGCATTGATTCTGCTGCTGGTGTTGTTAATGGCGCTGCCCGGGCAGGCGGCTGAACAGGGTCAGCCGCTTCAACTGCTGGCCCGCAGCCAGGAAGCGGTTATCGATCCTGGTCTGACGACCGCCGAATGGCGCTGGGTGCGCGAACATCGCAAAATTCGGCTCGCTGTCTGGCAACCGATGTCGCCACCTTATGATATTACGACCGGCCTGAATGATTATGGCGGCATTAATGCCGACTTCCTTGGGCTGGTCGCCGCCAGCCTGGGAATGGAAATCCAGGTTATCCGTTATCCGGACTATGCCGATGCGCTGGCGGCGCTGCGCCAGGGCGATGCCGAGTTCCTTGCCCAGGCGGGCGACAACCAGCGCAGGGATGGACTGCTGCTGAGTAAAGCCTACAGCCCGAATATGGCGGTGGAGGTGGTTAATGCCGACAGCGAACGTCAGGACGCGGTACATAGCGTGGCTATTTCCCCGGTTTACGATACGGCGCAAATTATGGCGCGCTATCCCGGCGCTCGGGAAGTTAGCTTTTCATCGGCCCGCCACGCCATGGAGTCGCTGGCGTTTCGCAAAATCGACCTGTTCTTTTGCGATGCCATTACCGCTCGCTATCTGATAAGCCAGTCTAATTTGAGTAACCTGAACCTGCGGCCCGTGACCCTGATACCGCCGCCGGCCGGCTTCTCGTTTGCCGCGCTGCCGTCCCTGCGCCCCTGGATTACGATTCTGAATAAAGTAATTGGCGCGCTGCCGGAAAGCGCGGGCGTGGAAATCCATCGGCGCTGGAATGGCGGCATTCCGCTGTCGCTGAGTGAGCATCAGCCGGTATTTACTTCGCTGGAGCATAAGTGGATCGCTGAAAATCGTAATATCCGGGTGGCAGTGGCGCAGGACAACGCCCCGCTGGCGATGTTCGACGATGCCGGTCATCTGCGTGGCATTATCGCTGATATTCTGACGGCGCTTCAGCTGCGTACCGGTTTTACTTTTGAGATCCAGCGCGTTTCTTCACTGGAAGAGGCGCTGGAATCGGCGAAAGCGGGGCGTAGCGAACTGGTAGCGGGGGCGGCTCAGGAAGGGATCTGGCAGGCCGGACTGCTGACCACCCGATCCTGGCTCTATAACTCCTGGGTGATGGTGGGGCGGGCCAATCATGGTTCTGGTTCGGCCCGGCGGGTGGTGGGGCTGCGTGGTGAGATGCCCCAGGGCTGGCTTCAGCGTCAGGACACCAGTCAGGTCGAGCGGGTTAATAGCTGGCGTGAAGGGCTTCAGCGGGTGGTAAAGGGTGACAGCGATGTGATGGTGATGCCGCTGATTGTCGCCAATGCTCAGCTTGCCCGGCGGGAATTCTCCGGGCTGAAGATTCTGGCTGGCATCGATACCGAACCGCTGCGTTTCGCCTTTGGCGCGCCCCGTCAGGCCTGGCCGCTGATCGCTATTCTGAATAAGGCGCTGATTAATATCCCCCCCGAAGATTTACATGCCCTGACCCGTAATGGCTATGCCGGCAACAGCTTTTCGTCGAAACCGACGCGGGAAGGGCGTGGTGCCTGGATTATCGCGCTGGCCGCAGGCGTGCTACTTCTGGTGGTCATGGCGCTATGGTTGCGGCACCGACGTCGCAATGAACTGACGGCGCTGCTTGAGGCGCTACCGGCGCCAGCATATCTGTGCGATCCGCGGGGGCGTCTGCGGACGGGCAACCGGGCGCTGTGCGATGCGCTTGGCGTTAGCGTGTCGGAACTGCGCGGCGCTGAACTCTCGAACTGGTTTGCGGATTTGACACCTTCGCAGCGAGGAGCGTACCAGATAGTGTCATACAGTAACCGGTTACTGCGGTTGTGGCGCGCCCCGGTGCCGGGGCAACGCTACAGTATTGGCGGTTGGGTGGACGTTACCCGCGAACGGCGGACGCTTCAGGCGCTGCGCAGGGCGAAGCGGCGTGCCGACAGCGCAAGTCAGGTGAAGAGCGCTTTTCTCGCTGCCATGAGCCACGAGATTCGTACGCCTATCGGCGCCATTATTGGCATGCTGGAATTGGTAATGCAGCGTCGCGACGACGAGCAGGCTAACCAGCAGTCAATCCGCATCGCGTGGGATGCGGCTCAGTCCCTGCTGCTGCTGATCGGCAATATTCTTGATGTATCGCGCATAGAGTCCGGGCGCCTGGTGCTGTGCCCGGCCCGGGCATCGCTGCGCACGCTTATCGCTTCGTCGGCAGCGCTGCTGGAAGGACTGGCCCAGAACAAAGGGCTGCGTCTTGGGCTGGAGCTTGACGCCGGACTGAATGTAGATGTACTGGCCGATGCCACACGCCTGCGGCAGATTATCGTCAACCTGGTGGGGAATGCGATTAAGTTTACCGACAGCGGGCATGTCACGCTGCGAGCCTGGCCAGAGCAGGAGGAGCGCGACAGTCTGACGCTACGGTTGGAAGTGGAAGATAGCGGGGCGGGGATCGATGACGCCACGCTGCAGCGTCTGTTCCAACCTTTTGAGCAGGGTGACGGCAACCGTATGGCCCAGGGCAGCGGGTTGGGGCTTTATATCTGCCGGACGCTTGCCCGGATGATGGGTGGCGATGTCGGGCTGGAAAGTCGCCCGGGAGAAGGTACTCGCGCCACGGTGAGCGTAACGCTTCCTACTCTGGCGGCGTTACCAGAGACCGAAGGCCCAGAGGCCGCCGTGTCCCGCAGGCGTCCGGCGCTGACGCTGCTGATTGTTGACGATAACCCCGCCGGACGAATGCTACTGGGTGAGCAGCTTGCCTGGCTGGGACATCGCACTTTTCGCTGCGCCAGCGGTGAAGAGACGATAGCGACGCTGGCACGCGAGCGGGTCGATGCGGTGATTAGCGACTGTAATATGCCGGGCATGGATGGTTATACGCTGGCGCGTACGCTGCGTCCGCTCTACCCGGAGCTGCCGATATTCGGCGTGACGGCCGATGCCCGCGAGGCGGTGCGTGAAGCGGCGCGCGACGCCGGAATGACCGATTGCCTGTTTAAACCGGTGACGCTCAATATGCTGGAGGCGCTGCTGGCGCAGCTCCCTGCCGGGAAGGAGGTGCCGGATGCGCCGTTCGCGATGGAAATCGATACTGATACGCTCCCGGCGGCGCTGCTGGAAGGCGAAAACCTGACGGTTTTTCTGACGCTGCAAATTTCCGTGCTGGACGAAACCCTGACGACGCTGGAACGTTGGTATACGCAGAAAGAGACGCCGTTACGCGAGGCGCTGCACCGCCTGCGCGGCGGAATTCAACTGCTGGGCGTTCGCGAGCTGGAAGTACTGTGTCGTCAGCAGGAACGGGCAACGGATGAGGCGGGGGTTCGGCGTCTGGAGACGCTGATTCGTAGCCTGAAAGAGGCGCTACAGCGCTGGCAGGAGACAGGACTACAGCCGGTGAAGCCGGTCCTACAGGAAGATGAGGAACGGGGAACGTCGTAACTACCTGCGTGGTCAGGATATTCTTTTTCACGACAGGAGATAGCCGGTCATCAGGCGACCAGGCTCTCATCATCAATAAATGGAGATAATGTGATGAAAAAATTAGTAACCGTTCTGGCTGTTGTTGCTTCCCTGGGTGCTATGGCTTCTGCGCAGGCCGCAGAGAGCTGTGCTGCGAAAGAAGCCGCGCTGCAAAAAGAAATCCGTATCGCGCAGCAGTATGGCAACGCCTATAAAGTTGCTGGTCTGAAGCAGGCTCTGGCTGAAGTTAAAGCACACTGCACCAACGCCAGCGTTAAGGCTGATGCACAGAAGAAAGTTACCAAGCTTGAGAAGAAGCTGGCTGAAAAACGTGACGATATCGCGGAAGTTCAGGCCGATCTGCGTGAAGCTAAAGCCAAGGGTAAGGCTGATAAAATTGCAAAATATCAGCGTAAACTGGCTGAAAAGCAGGCTGACCTGCGTGAAATTCAGCAGGAGCTGAACCAGGCTCGCGCTGAACTGGCTGCCCTGAAGTAAGTCTCAGCCGGGCGCGATTCCCGGAACGCTGAGAAACACAGCGGAGAAGGCGTTAACGCCTTCTCCGCTGTTTCTCGTCGCGCCTGCCCTGTCTATGGCTCTCCGACTCTTTCTGACATTGCCCTTTGTGCTGCTGGCGCTATCCGCATTTGCCAACGAGCGCACGTGGATCATTCTCAATAATGATTATAAAGGGGGAATATTCCTCGATTTTCACGGCCAGCAACCCTGCCTGACGCGCCCGCTGATGGAAGAATGGGGCGTTATTATGCCGTTGCTTGATAGGCTGACGTGGGACGCTCGCGGCTGCCTGACGGCGCAATCGGCGCAGGAATATCATTTGCAATACTGGTATCAGCCCGATGCCGATCTGCTGACGCTGCTGTTTCCCGAACCGGCCATTAATGCGCAGCAAAATGGGGTTAGCACCAGCCGCTGGGACGATGGTATCACGGCGCTGTTCATGAACTACCGCCTTGACGTCGATAACCAGCGGGCCCGTGATCGCTGGGATACGCCAGGTACCGACGCGACGCTGAAGCTGGATAATGGCCTGAATGTTGGTCCGTGGCGCCTGCGCTATAGCAACGTTTTGTGGCGGGAAAAGGAGGGACAGCACGGTTCGTACAGCGATTCCGTAGCGCTGTGGCGCAGTATCACGCCGTTACGGGCGAGGCTGACCTTTGGTGACGGTAATACTTCATCTAATATGTTTGATTCCTTTACCTTTCGCGGAATATCCCTTTCCAGCGATCAGGCGATGTTTCCCGATAGCTGGCGCCCCTGGACGCCATGGATTAACGGTTACGCCCGCACTGAAGCGGAAGTCACCATTCACCAGAACGGCCAGCGGGTATACCGCATTCACGTGCCGCCAGGCCCTTTTACCATTCGTGATTTCTATCCGCCGGACACCCAGGGCAATCTGGAACTGACCATTCAGGAGAGCGACGGCACGGAACGTACGCGTCTGTTGCCCTATTCGATCATGCCTAACCTGGTACAGCACGGTCGGTTCAGCTACGAGCTGGCGGCGGGGCGCTATAAGCCTTACCACGGCATGGAGTCACAACGCGATCGCTTCTGGCAAAGCACGCTTTCGTGGGGAGTGGCGCCACGGCTGACGCTGTTTGGCGGTCTGCAACAGGGGGAGCGCTATGTCAGTCCTGTTGCAGGCGTAGGAGGTAATCTGGGAGGCTGGGGAGCGCTGTCGGTGGATGTCAGCCACGCGCGCTATACCCAGGCGCAACAGAGCCAGCGCGGTTCGGTCTGGCGCCTGCGCTATGCCAGGGCGTTTTTGAACACTCAGACCAGCCTTAACGCCCAGTTTCAGTGGTATCCAGACGGCAGTCAGTACCGTACTTTCGAAGAGAAAATCAGCCGTGCCGGAATGCTGAAATATGGGCTGGATGATGATACCACCCGTAGGGCGATGCAGGGGAAGCTGGAAATTAATCAGAACATCGGCGAAGACTCCAGCTTGAGCCTTTCATGGAACTGGACCAAAGGGCGTAATGGGGCCGGAAGTCGTCAGAGCCTGGAGATGAGTCTGGATTATGACTGGCAGGATCTGGACGTCAGCCTGTACGGCGGCTATCAGCGTTATCCGGGGATGTCGGGAGAGAGCACCCTCGGTATCAATATCAGCATTCCGTTGAGCCTGGGAATGCGCACCGTCAACGTCGGCTATGTTTCCGATCTGGCCAGCCACGGCAATGATAGCCACGGTGTGAATATTTACGGTTCGGCGCTGGGCGACAACAGTCTGCGCTACGATCTGACGGCAAAGCACGAAGTGCACGGTAATGATGCTCTGGAAACTTCGCTGGGCTGGCAGTATAACGCCGGGGAAATGAATGCCAGTCTGGTACGCAGCGGGCGCCAGCGTGACCTGCATGCCGACGTTAGCGGCAGCGTGGTGCTGTTCGACGGCGGTATCGCGCTGGGGCAAACTCTGGGGGGCACTTCGGCGCTGGTTGAAGTGCCGGAAGTCTCAGGCGTTGGATTTTATAACCAGTTCGGCACTACGACGAACGGCGATGGCAGGCTACTGGTTAGTTATATGACTCCCTGGCGCGTTAATAGGGTGACTGTGGATACCTTTAGCCAACCGGAAGAGCGACATTTCCCGGTCAGCGAACGGGAAGCGGTCCCTACCGACGGCGCGATACTCTATTTACGTTTTCCGGTGCCGGACTGGCGCCCGGAAACGACGTCATCAGATAGGGTTAACAAATAGTCTTTGCAGGCAGACTCGGTGATTCCGGGTAACCTGTGCCATTCAGCGTCGCAGAGCCTGGCGCTGTGCTGTTTAAAAATGGTGAAGTATTACTTGCTATCCCCATTATTAATTCCTGCTTTCTGAACCAGCCAGAGGTAAATAGAGGTGCTAGATTTTAAATTTATTACGATACTCACCAGGAGCCAGTCCGACGTATCGTAAAAATAATCGCCTGAACGCGCTATGGTCTGCATACCCTACCTCCCAGGCTATTTTGTCTACAGGGTCACGGGTGGTTTCAAGTAAATAGCGTCCATGACTTATTCTGAGTCTCTGGAAGTATTCTTTAGGCGTATATCCCGTCGCTTTTTTAAATCGTCTCAGGAATGTGCGGGGGGACAATTTTGCAATAGTGGCCAATTCGGTCTGGAGCACTTCATGGCTATAATTTTTACTCAACCAGCGTTGTACATTTAGAATTTGCTTGTCGCCGTGATTTTCTTTGGGAGTAAACATTATATACAGACTTTGTTGCCTGCCGGGCGGGTCAATGAGCGCCATTTTCGCTGTATCCAGCATCAATGCGGCCCCAAAAAAGCGATCGATTAATCTTAGCCCTAAATCTGTCCAGCTAAATGCTCCGCCAGCAGTGATAATATCGCCGCCGTCAATGATAAGTGAATTGATATCAAGCTCTGCCAAAGGAAATCGACGCGAAAACGTATCAGCATACATCCAGTGTGTGGTCACTTTCCGGCCATTTAACAGACCCGTTTCGGCGAGCAAAAAGGCGCCTGCGCATACCGAAGCCAGAATACATCCACCGCTCTGAAGTTGCCTTAGCCAGATACTGTATTTGTCTGCATTAGCTGAGAAGTCTGGTTCATTAAGGCTGGGAGGAATGATCATCACTGCTGGCTGTGAGATGTCTGCGGGAGATGAATCGTAGACCTTCAGGGGGCGATTTTCCTTATGCTCCCATTTCCAGTGGCTTATCTTAGGTAATTTTTCTGCATATGCGATGCTGGATAACGCCACTTTCTGGCAAAACAGAAAAAGGTCGGTAAGGCCCCAAATAGCTGATTTTTGGGCCCCTTCATAAATCAGGATACCAATTTCGATAGTTCTTTTAGCCACGCTTTTACCTGTTATATAACGTCAAATTATCCTCTGTGACTATACTCGATTTATTACGCCAGGTGCTTGTCATTTTTGACATTAATAATGTCAGAAATGACACTTACCGTATTATGAGGGGCATACCATACTTTACACAACTTAAGCGTTTCCCGCACAGGGCACGACGAATGTGCCGACGGGATGCTAATGGCATATAGCAGCCTCATACGGAGTTCTCTCATGACTAAAGTACTTATTGTTATCGATCTGCAAAATGACTATGCAACCGGCGGTGCTATGGCGCTGAAAGGTATTGAAGCGGCTGTAGCTAATGCTGCTGCCATTATTGCGGATGCGCGCAAAAAACATATCCCGGTAATTCATGTCCAGCATGTATTCCCTAATGGAGAGATGCATTTCTTCAAACCAGATACGTTCGGGGTTGAATTCCAGAAAGAAGTGGCACCGGCGCCAGGGGAAGATGTCGTGGTGAAAAATTACATAAACTCATTCCTGAAGACGACATTGCAGGAAGTTCTGGATAAATATGGCGCGACCGAATTAACTATTATCGGCGCGATGAGTCATATGTGTATTGATGCCTGCACTCGTGCGGCTGTTGACTTTGGTTATCCGGTGACTGTAGTCCATGATGCGTGTGCTACCCTTGATCTGGAGTTCAATGGTGTAAAAGCACCAGCTGAACATGTTCATGCAGCATATATGGCAGCCTTAGCGTTTGCATATGCACAGGTAAAATCAACGAAAGAATATCTGTCAGCCTGATTTTTAATGGCAGATCATAGCATTACAGAGTCCGGTATGCTGGAAAGTGTATCGGCTCTTTAGGCATTTCCTGTCTCTATTATATTGGTATAGATATCATAAAGTGGCTTCTATATCGTAGGTTTCATTCCATTATCTTTGCGAAGGGAATAGTCATTTTGACAGTCTATTGTCAATAAGACAGCTACAGCGGTGTCATTTTGACTGCTGTGTAGTCGGAGCCTGATTCTTTAAATTCATATAAATCAGATAATTAAAAAGATGGCACGGCTGTTGCTTTATCAGGGTAACAACCGATACGATTAAGACGAGGTATAACTGATGGCTTCCCGTATTCCTGCAAACTTTCGCCACACCCGCTCCACGCCGTTCTGGACAAAAGAGACGGTGCCCCAGGCGTTACTGACTCACCATAACACCAAAAAAGGGGTTTACGGGCGGCTGTCGGTGATGAGCGGCGCCGTGAAATATTACGGCTTTAAGGATGAGCATGCCAGCGAGCCGGAGATGAGCGTGGTGATTAACGCCGGGCAGTTTGGCATCAGCCCGCCGCAGTACTGGCATCGTATTGAACTGCTGACTGAGGATACGGTGTTCAATATCGATTTCTTTGCCGATCCCGAAGAGACGCTGGAAGGGGAAGGGTTTCGCCAGGTAGTGCATACGCCGCCGAAGCAGTAAGGTTTATCAGGCGATGGTCAGCAGAGTATGGTGGCCTGGCAGGCTGTTCCGCTCATTGTTGGGAAGCTCCCTTTCCCGTTTCGGGAGAGGGCCGGGGTGAGGGGGACAGGCGGCTCCGGCGCCCTGTTTCAGAACAAAAGCGGCGGAATATGACGATGTAGTGGGCTGTTCCGTTCACTGCCGGGAAACTCCC
>NZ_JAZHEE010000031.1:0-50628 GCF_036620675.1 Rosenbergiella sp. YN46 | reverse complement strand
TTTATTCTGAAACAGGGCGCCGGAGCCGCCTGTCACCCTCACCCCGGCCCTCTCCCGAAACGGGAGAGGGAGTTTCCTGAAAATGAACGGAACAGCCCACCGCATCGCTATGTTCCGCCATTTTTATTCTGAAACAGGGCGCCAGAGCCGCCTGTCACCCTCACCCCAGCCCACTGCATCGTCATATTCCGCAGCTTCTGTTCTGAAACCGGGTGCGGGCCAGAAGCGGCAAGCCTTGTTACAGCGCCATATCATGCTGAGGTAATAATTCCCTCTGGTCAGGCTGAGCCGGGCCGGCATCCTCCTGAGTCGACATGTGAATCACCGGCGGTTTGGTCAGCTGTAACGCGGCGGCGGTGTCGTCCCAGACTTTCTGAGTCAGGGCCACATTACCGTTCAGTTTCTCGCCGTAGCTCGGCACTATGGCGTGAATACGGCTCTGCCACTGCGGCGAATTAAACTGCTGCGGGAACATCTGCTTAATCACGTCCAGCGCGATCGGCGCCGCGGTAGATGCCCCGGGCGATGCCCCCAGCAGCGCGGAAATGGTCTTCTGCTGGTCTACCACCACTTCCGTACCCAGCTTCAGTACGCCGCCTTTTTCCGGATCCTTCTTGATTATCTGCACGCGCTGACCGGCCTGGATCAGCTTCCAGTCCTCTTTGCGCGCATCCGGATAATACTCTTTCAGCGCCGCAAAACGATCGTCGTCGCTCAGCATCACCTGACTTATCAGATATTTCACCAAATCGAAATTATCCAGACCTACATCGGCCATAGGCAGGATATTGCTGGTGGTGGTGGTGCTCAGCAGATCGAACAGCGAACCGTTCTTCAGGAATTTGGTCGAGAAGGTCGCGAACGGCCCGAACAGCACTGCGCGTTTGCCGTCGATATAGCGAGCGTCCAGATGCGGCACCGACATTGGCGGCGCACCGACGGACGCCTGACCATAAACTTTCTCCTGATGCTTTTCCGTAACTGCCGGATTTTCCGTCATCAGGAAAGAGCCGCCCACCGGAAATCCGGCATAGTTGTCAGCTTCAGGGATACCGGTTTTCTGCAACAGCTTCAGCGCGCCGCCGCCGGCGCCGATAAAGACATACTTCGCATCGACCGCGCGCTCTTTTCCACTGTTCACATCCTTGATGGTAACGTGCCAGGAGTTATCCGCGTTGCGCGTAAATCCGGTGACTTCAGACGAGGTCTGCAGCGTAAAATTCGCGCTTTTCTTCAGACTGCCGATCAGCTGGCGGGTAATTTCGCCGTAGTTAACGTCAGTCCCTACCGGCGTCCAGGTTGCTGCCACTTTCTGATTCGGATCGCGTCCTTCCATAATCAGCGGCGCCCACTGTTTAATCTGGCTGTGCGAGGTCGAGAATTTCATTCCCTGGAACAGCGTGGATTTCTGCAGCGCGTCATAACGCTTCTTCAGATAGTTAACGTTGTTATCGCCCCAGACAAAACTCATATGCGGGGTGGAATTAATAAAAGTATGGGGATCGTTCAGGTTTCCGCGTTTAACCTGGGATGACCAGAACTGGCGGGAAATCATAAACTGTTCGTTGATGTTCAGCGCCTTGCTAATATCAACAGAGCCATCTGCCCGCAACGGCGTATAATTCAGCTCCATATTGGCGGAATGACCGGTTCCGGCATTGTTCCAGCCATTGGAAGACTCCAGCGCCACACCGTCCAGCTTTTCCACCATCATCTGGCGCCACTCAGGCTGTAGCTCCTGCAGCCAGGTTCCCAGAGAGGCGCTCATAATACCGCCGCCGATTAACAGGAAATCCGTTTTTTGCAACGCATCAGTATTGGCATAAGTTGTTGAACTGACAAACATCGCCAGCGCGGTTAGCGAAAGAACACTCTTTTTTATTGCAGGCATAATAATGTTTATTAAGTGATGATCAAGTTATTTGAGAATGCATGTTAACTTATTTTCACTTTATTTTAAAATATCATTCACCAGTATTTAAACCACAAGTTTTGTAGACATTTAATGAATCCAAAAAACAATCCAACACTATTTCCCCGCATGGGGAAAATTAAGAAAGGCATCAAGTTATTTATTTAATGCAATATAACAATAGTTTTTTAATTAAAGTTATCAGCGCTATTCACGGGCCAGATAGCGAATCCCGCCTGGCGGGCCAGTTCCAGTTCGCTTTTATCAATCTGAAATACCCCCACTTTACCGTCCGGCGCACCGCACATCGCCACGCGCATGCGACCGTCGTCCACCCTTTTCCCCTTGCCCGGCGCCCGTACCCCGCGGGCCAAAAGCGCCTGCTCCAGCTCTGTCAGCGACAATCCTCCCTGCTCGCACTGTTTACCGTTCAGGGAACGGTAAACCTCCACTTTCTGCCCGCCGCTGGCACAGGCGACCAGTCCAAACATTAACGCGCCCGTCAGAATGCTCTTCATCGCTCTCTCCGCCTCCTGGTTTTCCTCAGTATAACAACCCACAATGATTTGCAGGCTGAACTAAAACCTTCACCACAGCCAAAACTGGAATCTGCTGCGCGCTCCCTGTACTATTCTGACCTTTCGTGACAAAAGTCACACTTCGTTCTGTACCCCATATCCGGGGAAATGATAATAAGCCTGCGAATACACTATGTCTGAAATAGCCCCTCAGCCTGGCGCTGAGCCGACCCCAAGCGTACGCCAGGTGCTGCTGTCGCCGCTCCTGCTAACCCGGGAATGCCTGGCGGGCATCATTACCGCCCTGGCGCTCATTCCTGAAGTCATCTCCTTTTCTGTTATCGCCGGCGTCGATCCTAAAGTCAGCCTGATCGCCTCCGTTGTGCTGTGTCTGAGCCTGTCGCTGCTGGGCGGCCGCCCGGCGATGGTCACTGCGGCCGCGGGTTCCGTGGCGCTGGTAATAGGCCCGATGGTGCACGCCCACGGCGTGGGTTATATCCTGCCTGCCGTCGTGCTGGCCGGTATCTTCCAGATCCTGTTCGGCCTGCTGGGGCTGGCACGCATGATGCGCTATATTCCCCGCTCGGTAATGACCGGTTTTGTGAACGCGCTGGGGATTCTGATCTTCTGCGCCCAGGTTCCCCACGTCTGGGGGCAGAACATGACAGTCTGGCAGCTATTCGCCCTGACCCTGGCTATCGTTCTGCTACTGCCCCGCCTGCTGAAAAGCGTGCCTTCGCCGCTGGTAGCGATCGTAGTTGTCACCGCCCTCACCCTGATTTTTGGGTTTCAGACGCCGACCGTAGGCGATGAAGGCCCCATGCAGCCCGGGCTCCCCGGTCTGACGGAACTGGCGGTGCCGCTGAATCTGGAAACGCTGAAGATAGTCTGGCCCTGCGCGCTGAGCGTAGCGCTGGTGGGCCTGATGGAATCCCTGCTGACCGCCAAGCTGGTGGACGATCTGACCGATACCCCATCCAGCAAGCGTCGCGAAAGCTGGGGCCTGGGTGTAGGCAATATTCTGGCGGGCTTCTACGGCGGTATCGCCGGTTGCGCCATGATCGGCCAGACCATGGTCAACGTGGAACTGGGCAAAGGGCGTACCCGAATCTCCACCATTGCCGCCGCACTGTTTCTGCTGTTGCTGGTCACCGGTCTGAGCGCTCTGATGGCGCGCATTCCCATGGTGGTGCTGGCAGGAATTATGATGGTCGTGGCCCTGAAAACCGTGGACTGGCATAGCCTGGCCCCCGCCACGCTGAAGCGCCTGCCGCTCTCCGAAACCCTGCTGATGATGGTGACCGTCGCCGCCACGGTCTGGACCGGTAACCTGGCCATCGGCGTTGTCGGCGGCGTAGTATTCGCTATTATCCTGTTTGCCCGCCGCGTGGCTCACGTTATTCACGCCGATCGTGAACTGGCGACGGACGGCCAGTCGGTGCGCTATACGGTACGCGGGCCGCTGTTTTTCGCCAGCAGCAACGATCTGTTCGAGCACTTTAACTATGCAGAAGATCCAAAGCGGGTCGTTATCGATCTGAGCTGGGCGCAAATCTGGGACGCTTCAAGCGTGGCGGCGCTCGACGCCATTGAAAATCGCTATCGGCGCCATCACTGCGAGGTGGAGATTGTCGGGCTGGATATGCGCAGCCGCAGCTTCCATCAGAAGCTGAGCGGTCTGCTGTAACGGACGGCTGGCGGCGCCGCTTTACATCAAAAACAGCGTCGCCAGCCCCAGGAAGATAAAGAAACCGCCGGTGTCAGTAATTGCGGTGATCATTACGCTGGATCCCACGGCGGGATCGCGCCCCAGCCGCGCCATCACCATCGGAATGATCACGCCCATCACGGCCGCTACCAGCAGGTTCAGCACCATCGCCAGCGTCATTACCGCCCCCAGCGCCATATCATCATACAAAAGCCAGGTCACGATCCCCATGATACCGCCCCACACCAGGCCATTGATTAACGCCACGCCCATCTCACGCAGCAGCAGAAAACCAAAGTTGCCCGGCTGGATATGCTGAAGCGCCAGCGATCGCACGATCATAGTGATGGTCTGATTACCGGTATTGCCACCAATACCGGCGACGATAGGCATCAGCGAAGCCAGCGCCACCAGTTGAGAGATAGTATGTTCAAAGCCGTCGATTACCCTTGAGGCGATAAACGCGGTGCAGAGATTAATGGCCAGCCAGGCCCAGCGAGATCTGACCGCTTTACCGACCGGGGCGAAAACGTCTTCTTCCGCGCTTATCCCCCCCATCCGACGCAGGCCGCTGTCGGTCTCTTCAATCACCACGTCGACTATCTCGTCAACCGTCAGACGCCCCATCAGCTTTCCCTGATGGTCGATCACTGCGGCGCTGACCAGGTTATCTCGCTCAAAGGTGCGCGCCGCTTCTTCGTCCGGATCGGTCGGCATAAAGGTGACCGGGTTATGCTCCATCACCTCTTCCACCCGGGCCTGGGGACGATGCAGCAGGATGGTGGTCAGTTCCAGTTCCCCCAGCAGCGTCATATCCCGGGTAGTGACGAACAGCTTATCGGTATTTTCCGGCATCTTGCCCAGCCGCCGCAGGTAACGCTGCACCGCCGCCAGGCTTATGTCGGCGCGGATCGTGATGACCTCGAACTCCATAATGGCGCCGACGCTGCCTTTCTCGTAACGCAGCACCTGCCCCACCCGGGCCCGCTCTTCCGGCGACAGCGTTGCCAGCAGGCGCCCGGTCAGGTCACGGGGCAGGCGCTGCGCCAGATAGATCTGCTCATCGATATCCAGGGTACTGAGCACCCGCAGCAGGTCACGGTCGCTCATCTCATCGATCAGGTCTTCCCAGACGTGCTCGGAAACCTCGTGCAATACCTTCCCGCGTTTCTCTTCCCCAATCAGACGCCACAGGGCGTGACGCTCTTCGGAAGGCAATGCTTCCAGAGTATCCGCCAGGTCGGGTTCGGGAAGACGGCGCGCCAGCAGAGTAACTTCGTCGATATCGTCGCGTAACCGCTGCGCCTCATGCTCATCCGCGGGGCCAGGTTTTCCGAGTATCGCCTCGGTAACCTCTTCCCCTTCGGAGAGCAGATAGCGAATACGCGCCCGATCGGCGGCACGCTCTTGAATACTGTATTTAACCGTCGCGGTCATAACTCGACATCCCTGGAAAAATTAACTCAATCGCGCCTTCCCGCATCAGGAAGGAAGCAAGCATACCGACAGGCTCTGTAAATAATAATAAACGACCGCCATATCGCGCTGTTCAGGCGTAAAAAAAGCGGTTGTTCGCTGGATTAGTGTGCAATTGCGTCTGATTTCAGGGTGAATTAGCTACCGGTGCGGGCCACTGCATCGCGGCTGGCGTGTTCACGCTCTTCGCCAACCAGTTCGCTTAGCCGTCCCTGGCGCATCTCCAGCAGTCGATCGGCATGCACAAAGTAGTGATCGTCGTGGCTGATGGCGAATACGGTTTTGCCCATCTGCTGCATTAGCGGCAGCAGCACCTGGTAAAACTCGCGCCGGAAGTGAGGATCCTGATCCGCCGCCCATTCGTCCAGCAAAATGACGTCACGCTGTTCCGCCATTGCCAGCAGTAGCGCCACCCGCTTTTTCTGCCCTTTGGAAAGCTTAAGGTTGAGAATATGGCCGTTATCCAGCTTCAGCTTGTTCTCCATTTGCAGGCGCACCAGCCACTGTTCCACCAGCGCCGGATCCGCGCGCCGCCCTTCCGGCCCCAGTAGCTTCCCGAACAGGCTGACGTCAGTAAAGACTGCCGAAAACAGGCTGCGCCAGGTTTCCATATCCGCCTCCGCCAGCGGTTTGCCATCCAGACACAGCGCACCGGAAACCGGCCGATATAGCCCGGTCAACAGCATAGCCAGGGTCGATTTGCCACTGCCGTTGCCGCCAATCAGGAACAGTAGTTCGCCGCGCTGAATGGTCAGATTCAGCGGCCCAACAGTGAAGCCCCCATCCCCGTAGCGAAAGACTACGTCGCGTAACTCCAGGGTTTGCCACGACGCGGGCGCGCGAGGATGTCGGAAGCTTTCCCGGTACGCTTCCAGCTCAAAACGATTCAACTTATTAAATGCTACCTCAGCAGCCAGCAGCGTCGGCAATGCGCCCACGGCGGAAAGCATCGGGGTACGCAGGAACAGCAGCGTCAGGGAGTAGGTTGCGGCCACGCTGGTATCGGCCCAGCCCAGGCTGTTAGCCATCCAGAATACCAGGCCGATGGCGCCCAGCATCATAATGTTTGACCAGTTCAGGGCGCTCAGATGGAAAGTATCAGCTCGGATAATATGGTGGCGATACTCGCGGGCATCCGGAAGATAGACGCTGTGATAGATGTCAGCGGCGCGCTCGCGGTTCAGGGTTAGCTCTTTGCGCCCTTCCAGCACCGTCTGGTAATCGTTATAGAGCTTATCTTCAGTGTCGCGCAGAATCGCCATATGACGATAAACCCGGGAAACCAGCAGCCAGCCGCCGATAATGGTCACCGCCACCCAGGCGGCAGTCGCAAACAGCATAGTGGGCGACAGCCAGGCCAGATACGCCGCGCAGCCCACAGTCAGAATAATGCCCTGCACCAGTTCCGGCAGACGCACAAACGCGATGGTAATCGCCCGAACGTCGCTGGTCAGCCCCGCCAGCAGCGAAGCGCTCCCCAACTGTTCCAGGCGCTCGACGTGGGTATCCAGGATCCGTTTAATAAATTCGCTGCGTAGCCGGTAGACGAAGTGGTGTCCCAGGGTGGTAAGCGCTAACTGGGAGCCCAGGGTGATAACGATCAGCAGCAGCAGCAGGCCAAGAAATTCCGGCAGTACCGACAGCGAGCGATCCACAGTTTCTATTAAACGCAGATTGATAAAAGCAATAAGTCCAATGCCTAATGCGGCGCTGGCGAGGCTTAACGCCATCACCATCAGAAAGGGCCAGCGATACTGGCGCCAGACGACCAAGAGAAGTTTCATAAACCATCAATCCACAACGACGCGAAAACAGCGGGCAGTTTAAACGGCTGGCGCCAGACGGCAAGAATAATTCTTGTTTTACTCGCTTTCAGCGACCCGACGAAAAGTCAGATTATAGCGGCATTCACCGGTAGCGGGATGGTGGCCCGGCTTTAACGGTTGAATGCCGTGATACCACAGACGCGACAAACCGCCCCACACCACCACATCACCATGCTCCAGTAAAAAGCGGCGTAGTGGATCGCTACGTTTAGCGCCGCCAAACTGGAAAATAGCCGGTAGCCCCAGCGAGACTGAAACAATCGGCGCGCTAAGATCGCGTTCGTCTTTATCCTGATGCAACGACAGCTTCGCGCCCGGGATATAGCGATTGATCAGGCAGGCGTCGGGGCGAAATGTTGGATAGCCCGCCTGTACGGCAGCAGTACCGGCAAGCTGTTGCAGAACCTCGGGCATGGCAGGCCAGGGGCGATGATTTAAGGGATCGCGTTCGGCATAGCGGTAACCCTGAGGCGTACTGACCCAGCCCAATGGACCACAACTGGTCATCGCCACCGACATGCGGTATCCCCCCGGCGTCACCATCTGGCGGAACGGCGATTGCGCCGCCACCTGGTCAATCGCCTGCAACAGCCCGGCGGCCCCGGCGCTGACAAACCGGCGCAAAATCACCGCCCCCGGCCCCAGTGGCTCCTGCCAGGGCGCTTCGCCATCAAAAAGATCGAGCATCGTTACTCCTCCTGTTCGGTCTCCCTTGCCAGTAGCAGTCGTTTACGGGCGGCCCCCCAGCGGTAGCCAGAGAGCGTACCGTCCTGACGAATAACGCGATGGCAGGGGATCACCACCGCCAGTCGATTGGCGGCGCAGGCCCCCGCTACGGCCCGGGTGGCCCGCGGCCGCCCGATACGCGCAGCAAGCGCCTGGTAGCTTAACGTGACGCCAGCGGGGATCTCCTGTAGCGCCTGCCACACCTGGCGCTGAAACGCAGTACCCTGTAAATCCAGCGGCAGCGCAAACGCGCCATCTGGCCTGTCCAGCCAGCTAACCACCCGGGCGACCCGCTGTGCGAAACCGAGATCGCCGGCATCCAGCCGGGCCCGGGGAAACATATGCGTCAGCTCGGCAACCAGCGCCTGGGGGGAATCCCCCGGCAAAATGGCGCAAATGCCGCGTTCGCTCTCCGCCACCAGCAGCTCGCCCAACTGACAGCGCGTCAGGGCATAACGGATGTCGGCCCGATAGCCTCCCTGGCGATACTGGCGCGCCGTCATGCCCAATGCGGCATCCGCCTGCTGGTAAAAACTGCTGCCGGAAGAATAACCGGCATCGTAGAGCGCCCGGGTTACCTCCTGCCCCGACGCCAGCGCCTCACGAACTTTACTGGCGCGCCGGGCCTGTTGCCAGGCCCGGGGCGTCAGACCTGTCATGGCTTTAAACAGCCGATGCAAATGGTACGGACTCATCGCCACCTGGCGCGCAAGTTTTTCCAGCGTCAGCGGCGTTTCACTGCGTTCCAGAAGACGACAGGCTTCGACAATCCGCTCCCGCTGTCGCGCCATGGCATCCTCACGATCTGGCTGACAGCGTTTGCAGGGGCGAAAACCGGCTTCTGTCGCTGCGGCGGCATCACCAAAAAAGCGCACGTTGCGCCGCAGCGGATGGCGCGCACGACACGAGGGTCGACAGAAAATACCGGTGGTGATCACCGCAAAGACGAAGCGTTCGTCTGCCGCCGGATCCCGCGCCAGAACCGCCTGCCAGCGGCTCTCATCGGTAGTGTACTGTGTCATAACGGACTCCTTCTGTTCAGGTTTTCCGCTACTATGCCCGTCCGCTTTCGGCCAGAAACCCGGTTTCTTGCTTTTTAATTTTATTCGCTCAGCAGGAAAGTTTTAAACTGCGGCGACATCCAGGTAGAGAAACCCTTTTCTTCTTTAACGATCAGATAAACCGCCAGCCCCTCTTTCAGGGCCACCTGTTTTGCTTTTTCGGTACCCAACACCATCAGCCCGGTATCCCAGCCGTCGGCTTCCAGCGCCGTCGGCGCAATGACCGTAGCCGAAACCAGCTTATGCTGAATGGGACGACCGGTGGTGGGGTCGATGACGTGGGAGATCCGCCTACCGTCCAGCTCGTAGTAGTTGCGATAGCTGCCGGACGTACTGATGCCGTGGCCGTTGAGGTCGACGATCGCCTGAGCGGCGTTCTCTTTATCGGTGGGTTTTTGTATCGCGACCCGCCACGGACGCCCTTCCGGGCTGGCCCCCCGGGTCACAACCGCCCCGCCAACCGAAACCAGATAGCGGCCAATGCCCTGCTGCTCCATCAGGCGGGCCAGGTGATCGGCGGCATAACCTTCACCAACGGTCGAGAGATCCACATACAGTTCCGGCAGATCTTTTTGCAGCCACTGGCGGCCCGCTTCATTAATCACCTTCAGGTGATTAAGCCCGGTCTGAGCCCGGGCTGCTTCGATCTGTGCTTCAGTCGGCGTTTTCACCGGCTGCTTATCCGGCCCGAATCCCCACAGATTTACCAGTGGGCCGACGGTCACATCCATGGCGCCGTCGGTCTTCGCGCCAATGCGTAGCGACAGCGTAACGATATCGCTCATCGCTTCGCTGACCGGCCAGGGAGCGGTAGAGCGCGACTGGTTAAAGCGTGACAGGGCCGAGTCCGGCTTCCAGGTTGAGAGCAGTCGATCGTCGGCATCGAGCAGGGCCTGAATTTTCTGGCGCAGCTCAGCGCCGCGCCCCGGTTCCACGTCGGCCAGACTGGCGCGCCAGTATGTGCCCATGGTTTTACCTTCCAGCACCACCCCTTTCGATGTCGTTTTTTGCGGCGCGTTATCGCAGCCCGCCATCAGTAGTACGGCCACAGCCAGCAACGCACGTCGCATCAGCGTCAGATCCATTTTTCTTTCCTCTGGTAACATACGCGGGCAAGGGTACAACAAAAGCGGTTCGTTGTGGCGGCAAGTGATTACTGGTTTAGCTCACGGATAAAAAAAGGGTCCCGAAGGACCCTCTGGTGACGCGCAAATGTTTTTTAGAACTGGTAAACCATACCCAGCGCGACGATATCGTCGGTACCAATGCCAGCGGCACGGGTAAAGCGGTTGTCGTCGATCAGGTTGATTTTGTAATCCACGAAGGTGGAGAAGTTCTTGTTGAAGTAGTAGGTCGCGCCCACATCCACGTATTTCACGAGATCCTGGTCGCCCCAGCCCTCAATGTCCTTGCCTTTAGACTGCAGGTAGGCCACAGACGGACGCAGACCAAAGTCGAACTGGTACTGAGCGACCACTTCGAAGTTCTGCGCTTTATTAGCGAAACCGTAGATATCATTATCACTACCGCCGAAGCGAGCGGTGTTGTAGTTCTGGGTATACATAGCCGCCAGGTAGATATTGTTGGCGTCGTACTTGATACCACCGGTGTAGGCTTCGGCATGATCGCCCTTGCCATAAGGCGTCAGGTTGTTCTGATCCCAGGTACGTTTAGAAGAAGACATCGCACCACCGATGGCGAAGCCAGCCCCCAGATCGTAAGTCACGGACATACCGTAACCGTCGCCGTTTTGCTTCTGCAGCTTACGACCATCAAAATCTTCGCCGCGGGCGCTGCCGTTTTTACCCTGATACTGCAGGGCGAAGTTCAGTCCGTCCACCAGACCGAAGAAGTCGCTGTTACGGTAGGTCAGAACGCCGTTAGCGCGGGACATCAGGAAGTTATCAGAACCGTAGGTGTCGCCGCCGAATTCCGGCAGAACGTCAGTCCAGGCACCGATATCGTAGATAACGCCGTAATTACGGCCATAGTCCAGAGAGCCAGCGTCCCCTACGCGCAGACCAGCGAAGGCCACACGAGTCCAGGCGTCATTAGAGCTTTCATCTGTATTGCCCTGGATCTGGTATTCCCACTGGCCGTAGCCGGTGATCTGGTCGTTAACCTGGGTTTCGCCTTTAAAGCCGATACGCATATAGGTCTGATCGCCATCAGCACCGTCGTCATCGGAGAAGTAGTGTTCAGCGTCGACTTTCCCGTAAAGATCCAGCTTGTTTCCGTCTTTATTGTAGATTTCGGCCGCATGCGCGGTACCTGCTACCAGCAGCGCTGGAACCAGCAGGGACAGAACTTTCAGTTTCATTATATTAACCCTCTGTTATATGCCTTTTTTACCTTCATTCCTGGCGGCATCTCAGCGCAACCCCATTCGCAAAACCGTATATGGCGAACGGTTATGGCGAGCCCCCCCTCAGAGGCCCGACGCTGTGCGGCTGGCATATTTTCATCGCTTTAACGTCGATTTGTTACCGCCTGCTGCACGATGCAAACCCAGTAATTCAGGTAATTTGCCACTGCTTGCTGATTACCCTCATAATCAGCCGGCAACCCATTGTGTAAAACAAATACGGAATAATCCAATGGGATTATGATACTAAAACTTTTTAGATGTTTCGGTCTGCAATATAGATGTAACCAAATGTAAATGACAAGGAACTTTTTTCAGCACATAACGGCAAAAACAGCGCATCAAACGTTAAGAAACCCCTGTAATAACAGGAATTCGATGTATTTCTCCTCAGACGAAAAAGGCTTAAGCACTGATTGTCAAAACAGTGACGCCATTCAAATATAGAATCACTCTCGCTATCATCATTAACTTTATTTATTACCGTCATTCAGATCTGAATGTCCGTTTACCCCTATTTAAACCGGATCCTCGATCCGGTTTTTTTTATTTCCTGTTTACTTAAATTTACCTTTATTTATGTTAATAAGGTTGCATCTGTCACAAAATCCAGAAATCGATTAAGCTTCAATCAATATTTCGTTCAGAATAAGCCGCCACCGAATTCATTTTCCAGCTCAAATATTACTCTTTTTATTATCACGCCCCGCAAAAAGTGCCGGTTCTTCCCTGACCTCAAACCACCGTCTGTTTTTCTTCGTTCACGACGTTATTCGCACATTTTTTGCGATACCTCACGCCCCAGGCCCGGTGATTGGCGATGACGTCAGCCCCTTTTCCCGGTATGCTTTTGGCATTCGCGCCGCCTGATGCGCGGCATCAACATGCATCATCCACTAACCAACGGCCAGGGGCCGCAGGATTACACCGGAATAATGAGTCAATCTGACGCTATGAGCCCCAATAAATTTTCCCTTATGCCGGGCAGCATTACCCGCTTCTTTCTGCTATTGGTCATCGTTCTTCTGGTCACTATGGGAGTGATGGTTCAGAGTTCGGTTAACGCCTGGCTTAAGAACAAAAGCTATCAGGTAGCCGATATCTCCCGGGCTCTGCATAAGCGCGTGGATACATGGCGTTACGCCACATGGCAAATCTACGACAACGTCGCTACGCCCCCCTCTTCCGGCGAAGGCACCAGAAACCTGCAGGAAACCCGTCTGCGCCAGGATGTCTGGTATCTGGAAAAGCCGCGCCGCAAGACCGAAGCACTGATTTTCGGCTCTCATGACAATACCACTCTGGAGATGACCCAGCGTATCTCAAGCTATCTCGATACGCTGTGGGGCGCCGAATCAACCCCCTGGTCGATGTACTACCTTAACGGCCAGGATAACAGCCTGATTCTGGTCTCGACACTGCCACTAAAAGATCTCTCCACCGGGCTGAAAGAGTCCGGGGTCAGCAGCATTGTCGATTCGCGCCGCGCTGAAATGCTCCAGCAGGCGAATGCCCTTGATGAACGAGAAAGCTTCTCGCCACTGCGCCGCCTGGCATGGCAAAACGGCTACTACTTTACGCTGCGCACCACCTTTAACCAGCCGGGCCATCTGGCGACGGTGGTGGCCTTTGATCTGCCGATTAACGACCTGATTCCGCCGGGTATGCCACTGGAAAATTTCCGTCTGGATCCGGATGAAGATGCCGCCAGCGCCAACGGGCAGGAAAAAGAGGCCCGGGATAGCGTTGCCGTCACCTTTAACGGCACCCGGCTGGAGATAGTTTCCCCGCTTATCAGCACTCACCTGAAGCTGGTCTGGCAGGTGCCGTTCGGCTCGCTGTTAACCGATACGTTACAGAACATCCTGTTGCCTCTGTTGCTCAATATCGGCCTGCTGGCGCTGGCGCTGTTCGGCTACACCACCTTCCGTAATCCGGCTCCGCGCCAGGAAGAGAACAGCGCCGCCAGCGGCGAGTTGCAAACCCTGCGGGCACTGAATGAAGAGATCGTCGCCCAGCTTCCGCTTGGGCTGCTGGCCTGGGACCCGGAATCCCGCCGCACGCTCATCAGCAACCCGACGGCCGATCATCTGTTGCCCCATCTGAATTTGCAGAATATCGCCTCTATGGCGGATCAACACCAGGGAGTCATTCAGGCGACGGTCAATAACGAGCTTTACGAAATACGCCTGTTCCGCAGCCAGGTCGCCCCGCGCCTGCAAATTTTCGTGATCCGCGATCAGGATAAAGAGATTCTGGTCAATAAAAAGCTGCGCCAGGCTCAGGTGCTGTATGAACGCAATCAGCACGGGCGCGCTGAATTTATGAAGCACATCAGCAACGCACTGAAACGCCCCGTAAATCAGTTGGCGGATAAGGCGGCAACCCTTGCCGATGAATCGCGTCGCAGCCTGGTGGATGATGCTCACCGTCTGGTAAGGCTGGTGGACGAAATTCAACTGGCGACGCGGCTGGAAGAAGGCGGCTGGAAGCCGAACAGCCAGCGCTTTACTCTACAGTCGCTGATTGACGATGTGGTTCCGGAAATGCTGCCCGCCATCCGCCGCAAAGGACTACAGCTGCTGACTAATAACTATCTGGCGGAAAACGACGAACGCTACGGCGATCGTGAAGCGCTGCGCCAGATTCTGCTGATGCTGCTGCAATACGCCATTGTCACCACCCCAATAGGTAAAATTACTCTGGAGGTCAGCGCCGAAGAAGGCGCTGAAGACCGATTGCTGTTCCGGGTGCTGGATACCGGCGACGGCATCGATCGCGGCGAAATAGATAATCTGCACTTCCCGTTCCGTAACGCCACCAGCAAAGATGATTTCGATACGGCCAATGGCCTGACCTTCTGGCTGTGCAATCAGCTGGCGCGCCAGATGGACGGGCATCTTAATATTAAAACCCGGGAAGGTCTGGGTACCCGCTACAGTCTGCATGTCAGCATGCCTAAACAGCTTAGCGAAATAGCAGAAGGACAGGATGAAGGCCTGCTGGACGACGTGATAGCTCAGGTGGATATCACGGCCAACGAAGTCCGTAACATCGTGGTACGCAAGCTGGAAAGCTGGGGCGCCACCTGCATCACGCCAGACGAAAAAACGACCAGTCAAGATTTTGATCTCTTTTTGACTGATAATCCGTCTAATCTTACAGATTCCGGCATACTTTTAAGCGATGATGAGCCAGGAATGCGGAAACTCGGCCCCGGCCAGTACCGCGTTAACTTTAATATTAGTCATGCCATGCAGGAAGCAGTGCTACAACTAATAGAAGAGCAACTGGCGCAGGAAACCGTAACTGAAACAACATCGCCCGTCAGCGATGAAAGCGCCCAACTCCACGCCAGTGGCTATTACGCGCTCTTTGTCGATACAGTACCGGATGATGTGAAGAGGCTGTATACTGAGTCAGCAACGGACGATTTTGCTTCGCTGGCACAGACGGCTCACCGCCTTAAAGGGGTGTTTGCCATGCTTAATCTGGTACCCGGCAAGCAGTTATGTGAAACGCTGGAACATCACATTCGCGAGAAAGATGCTCCGGCCATAGAGAAATGTATCAGCGAGATTGACAGCTATGTCAAAAGCTTGCTGTAGCATAGCAAGGTAGCCTATTACATGAACAACATGAACGTAATTATTGCCGACGATCATCCGATCGTACTGTTTGGCATCCGCAAGTCTCTTGAGCAGATTGAGTGGGTGAACGTTGTCGGTGAGTTTGAGGATTCCACAGCTTTAATCAACAACCTGCCGAAACTTGACGCGCATGTACTGATCACCGATCTCTCCATGCCTGGCGATAAATATGGCGATGGCATTACGCTCATTAAGTACATCAAACGCCACTTCCCTAATCTTTCGATCATCGTTCTGACAATGAACAACAACCCGGCCATTCTTAGCGCAGTGCTGGATCTGGATATCGAAGGGATCGTCCTTAAGCAAGGCGCTCCGACCGATCTGCCGAAAGCCCTGGCCGCGTTGCAGAAAGGGAAGAAATTTACCCCGGAGAGCGTGTCCCGCCTGCTGGAAAAAATCAGCGCTGGCGGCTACGGTGACAAGCGCCTCTCTCCGAAGGAGAGCGAGGTACTGCGTCTGTTCGCCGAGGGCTTCCTGGTAACGGAAATTGCCCGCAAGCTGAACCGGAGTATCAAAACCATCAGTAGCCAGAAGAAATCGGCCATGATGAAGCTGGGCGTCGATAACGATATCGCGCTGCTGAACTATCTCTCTTCGGTCAGCCTGACGCCTGCCGATAAAGAGTAACGAAGCGTGCTCGGGTAAAAAAGCTCTCCTTACGGAGGGCTTTTTTTATTGCCAGCTGATGACCACGTCCTGCGGGCGTGGTCATCAGCTGGTTTTGGCTCTGCCTTATTGTCTTCGGATTTAAATCTCTCGGGACGGGCAGATACCTCTTTTTAAGGTCTTTGGTACGCCCCTATGGGGCGAAATCAATGCCGCCTTCTATGAAGACGGATTTTTACTCCCGGGTACTGCGCACCCGCTCGGCGTAGAGAGCCAGGGTCTGCCTGATAATATCCAGCGTTACCGGTTTCGACAGACAGCTATCCATACCCGACTCGATACAGCGTTGCTTCTCTTCCGCCAGCGCGTTGGCCGTCACACCAATGACCGGCAGCGTCAGGCCCAACTGACGAATCCGCTGGGTCAAACGGTAACCGTCCATATTAGGCATATTGACGTCGCTGAGCACGATATCAATATGGTTCTTGCTCAACACATTCAGCGCATCCACCCCGTCATTGGCGGTCAGGCACGGATAACCCAACGATGCCAGCTGATCCGCCAGCAGACGGCGGTTAATCGGATGATCATCCACCACCAGAATCATCATATCGTCATTCTGCTGGCGGATGGTTTCCGGCGCAGGCAGTTCCGGCGCGCTGCCCTCATGCTGAACCTCGATGCTAAAGATTCTGCCCAGCAGCGCAATCAGCTCATGGGGCGAAGAGACGCTGTGAGTCCAGCACCCCGGGCTGCGCTCCAGCGGCGTGCCGATATGACGCCGACAGAAGACGACCTGCGCCCTGCCCGCCCATTCATGACGCGGTTCATCATCAATCAGCAGCACATCCTCTTCACCCGGCGTCTGATCGCTGTAGCGCCGAACCGGAATGCCGTGACGCCCAAGCAACTGCTCCAGATAGTGATAAAGCGAGGCGTTACGCACCGCCAGCCAGCAGCAGCTTTTTTCCAGCGCCCTGATGCTGTCCGGCGTTGAGAAACGGGCTCCGTACAGCGGAATACGGATAGTAAACTGGCTGCCGATGCCGGGTTCGGAATCCACCGCAATATCGCCATCCATCATACCGACCAGTTTTTCGCAGATAGCCAACCCCAGGCCGGTTCCCTGGAAATTACGCTGCACGCCGGTGCCCACCTGAAAGAAGGGATCAAACAGACGCACCACCTCTTTAGCCGCAATCCCCACCCCGGTATCGCGCACCCGTAAGCGCAGATAGCAGTCATCCACCGAAACCTGGAGGATAATGCAGCCTACATCGGTAAACTTGATGGCGTTACTCAGCAGGTTGGAGATCACCTGCTGCAGGCGCATCGGATCGCCGCGTAGCATCAACGGCACATCCGGCTCGATAAAGCAGTAGAGGCCAAGCTGCTTACGCACCACCAGCGGCAGATAGTTGGCGGTCACATGGCTCATCACTTCGCGTGGTGAAAACTCGCGCGGCTCAATCTTCAGTTGCTCCGACTCTATCTTCGAGAAATCGAGAATATCGCTGATAATCTTAAGCAGCAGGCTGGAGGAGTTATTCATCGCCGTTACCAGGCGATCGACCCCTTTCGGCAGCTCCCGGGTCTGCAGCAGATCCAGATTACCGATAATACCGTATAGCGGAGTACGCAGTTCATGGCTGACTGTGGCAAGAAACATCGATTTCGACTGGCTGGCCTGCTCCGCCGCCTGGGCCATCTCCTGCAGGGACTCCTCCATCTTCACGCGGGCGCTAACGTCCACCAGCACGCAGATCGCCACGTTTTCATTGCGATAGCGCGAATGCACGAAGCTTATTTGCAGATTGGTGCTATCGCTGGTCAACACGTCCACGAAGTTAACCTGCTGGCCGCAGATAATCTGCGTCAGACGCTGCCTGTCCTCCGGCGTCAGCATATTCAGGTAGTTGTGCGCCAGTTCATTACTGATGATATTGGTGCCGTCCTGGGTACGCAAAATGCAAATTCCCACCGGCGCCGAAGCTACAATCTTACGGTTAAACTGCTCGTGCTCTTCCAGACGCTGGGCATCGGCTTCCGCCGGAATAAAGATACGCCGTTCGTACAGGCGGGCCAGGGTAAACAGCACAATCCCCACCAGCACGTTCAGCAGCACCGCATTCAGTATCAGCATCCGAATGCGTTCCAGCACCATATCCACCGGCACTGAGTAAATCACGCTCAGAGAAGAAGGCGGCAGGTTTTTTTTCAGAATCAGCTCTTTAAAACCAGAGGTATAGCCAAACCAGGCGCGCTCCTGCACCCAGCGGCTGTCCGGCACAATAGCGCTATCGCCGCCGGTCAGCGAGAACAGAGGATGGCCGTTTTCATCCAGCACCGTCACCCCCATCGGCAAGCTGCCCGGCGTAAAGAAATTTTCCATCCGGATAGTCTGCTCCACCCCCAGCAGCGCCTGCAGGCGGTTCGCCAGATAGACCGGCGTCAGGGTATAGAAGTAACCGATGCCAGGACGCGGCCCCTGGCTTATCCAGTACAGGCTACTGGACTGTTCGTTCTGTGGGGTATTTCGGTATTTCAGTACCTTATCATGCAGGGGCTTCAACGCCCCTTCGCGCTCCAGAGGCAGGTTACGCAGCCCAAAATCGGCCATGCACTGACTGTCCCCCCCGACCAGAAAGACCCGATTCAGATCGTAGGCGGCGGAAAAGTTTTCCCGCCAGTAGCGCAGGAACCAGGCCAGCGATTGCAGAGATCTACGCCAGGTATTACCCAGCGCTGAGCAGTCTGAATCCGGAAACAGCGGCACAAAGTTGGGCGTCTGTACCGATGCATTGCCGCCATCAAGGGGCGGTAGCTGTCGGGTTCCGTCGAGCCGGTTTTCGGTAATGTATTTCAGCTCCTTCATGACGTCCGAAGTGCGCTGAATGTAGCGCTGGGCCTGATCGAAGCTCAGATTAAACTCGCGACGAATCTCCGACTCTTTTTCATGCAGCGCATTCACGATGTAAAACACCGAGAACAGCGCAATCAGTAACCAGAGCAGCAGCGCCAGCGCGCGAAACAGATAGCGTGAAACTTTCAGCGTGGTGCGAAAGGAGACAAAATATTTCAAAGTGGCCCCGGCGTCCTTAGTACCTCTGGAGGAATGCGGATAAGGTATCCGCAAACGCCCGCTCCCGCAACGCCAGGACTCCCATTCCTGCGGCAGTCCATTGTCAGTTGCCCGGTAAAGTCCGTCGAATCGCACAATCAACGGAACTTTTCGTTATCTTTAATAATACCCGCCGCGCCGCATGCCACCCGGAGATAGTCATTGGGCCTGTTGTCATGCAGGCCGCCCGGGAACTGAGGCCGATATGGAAAAATCGGTGATAGTCATCGCCGGATCTATTATAGGATTCTGTATGACCGTCCCGATCTTCCCGGCAGCGCTCTTTATTATCGGCCTGTTGCTGTTCTGAACGCGCGCATAAAAAAAACCGGCCCAGGTCTCCCCGGCCGGTTTATTACGACGACTAAACCAGTCAGTCGTTATCGTCGCCTTCGGCATCAGCGTCGTCGCTGTCGGTTTCCGGCGCGATTTCATCTTCGCCTTCCGCCACGCTACCGTCGATAGCGTCCAGCTCTTCGTCATCCACCGGCTCAGCCACGCGCTGCAGCCCCACCACGTTTTCGTCGTCCGCGGTACGGATCAGAATCACGCCCTGGGTGTTACGGCCCACGATGCTGACCTCGGAAACGCGGGTACGAACCAGAGTACCGGCATCGGTAATCATCATGATCTGGTCGCAGTCATCCACCTGAACCGCGCCCACCACATGGCCGTTACGCTCGGTCACCTTGATGGAGATAACCCCCTGGGTGGCGCGGGACTTGGTCGGATACTCGCTCACGGCGGTACGCTTACCGTAGCCGTTCTGCGTGACCGTCAGGATAGCCCCTTCGCCGCGCGGAATAATCAGCGAAACCACGCGATCGCCTTCGGCAAGCTTAATGCCGCGAACGCCAGTGGCGGTACGGCCCATGGCGCGCACCGCGTCTTCTTTAAAGCGCACCACTTTACCGTGAGCGGAGAGCAGCATCACTTCGTCGCTGCCATCGGTCAGATTAACGCCGATCAGTTCATCGCCATCGTTAAGGTTCACCGCGATAATACCGGCGCTGCGCGGACGGCTGAATTCAGTCAGAGCGGTTTTCTTCACGGTGCCGCTGGCGGTCGCCATAAAGACATTGACCCCTTCCTCATATTCACGCACCGGCAGAATGGCGGTAATACGTTCGTCCGCTTCCAGCGGCAGCAGGTTGACGATGGGTCGACCACGGGCGCCACGGCTGGCTTCCGGTAGCTGATAGACCTTCATCCAGTACAGACGCCCGCGGCTGGAGAAGCAAAGGATAGTGTCGTGGGTGTTGGCCACCAGCAGCCTGTCGATAAAGTCCTCTTCCTTTATACGGGCGGCGGATTTGCCCTTACCGCCGCGACGCTGGGCTTCGTAATCGGTGAGCGGCTGATATTTCACGTAGCCCTGGTGAGACAGGGTAACGACCACATCTTCCTGGCTTATCAGGTCTTCGATGTTGATGTCGGCGCTGTTGGCGGTAATTTCAGTACGGCGATTATCGCCGAACTGATCGCGAATCAGTTCCAGCTCTTCGCGAATCACCTCCATCAGACGCTCGGCGCTGCCAAGGATGTGCAACAGTTCGGCAATCTGCTCCAGCAGCTCTTTATATTCGTCGAGCAGCTTTTCGTGCTCCAGGCCGGTCAGTTTCTGCAAACGCAGATCCAGAATCGCCTGCGCCTGCTGTTCGGTCAGATAATATTTACCGTCACGAATGCCATATTCCGGCTCCAGCCATTCAGGACGCGCCGCATCGTCGCCGGCGCGTTCCAGCATGGCGGAAACATTACCCAGATCCCAGGACTGGGCGATCAGCCCGGCCTTCGCTTCCGCTGGCGTTGGCGCACGGCGGATCAGTTCGATGATCGGGTCGATATTAGCCAGCGCAATCGCCAGGCCTTCCAGGATATGGGCACGATCGCGCGCCTTACGCAGTTCAAAAATGGTACGGCGAGTCACCACTTCGCGACGGTGACGTACGAAGGCTTCCAGAATCTCCTTCAGGGCCATAATCTTCGGCTGACCGTGGTGCAGCGCCACCATGTTAATCCCAAAAGAGACCTGGAGCTGAGTCTGGGAGTAAAGGTTGTTCAGCACCACCTCGCCCACGGCATCGCGCTTCACTTCAATCACGATGCGCATTCCGTCTTTATCGGATTCATCGCGCAGGGCGCTGATGCCTTCGACCCGCTTGTCTTTCACCAGTTCGGCGATCTTCTCGATCAGACGCGCTTTGTTAACCTGGTAGGGAATCTCGTGAACGATAATGGTTTCACGCCCGGTTTTGGCATCGGTTTCCACTTCCGCGCGCGCGCGAATATAGATCTTGCCGCGACCAGTACGGTAGGCCTCTTCGATTCCGCGGCGGCCATTAATAATGGCGGCGGTGGGGAAGTCCGGCCCGGGGATATGCTCCATCAGCCCTTCGACGCTGATGTCTTCATCATCTATATAGGCCAGGCAGCCGTTAATCACTTCGGTCAGGTTATGAGGCGGAATGTTGGTCGCCATTCCCACCGCGATACCGGAAGAGCCGTTAACCAGCAGGTTAGGGATCTTAGTTGGCATCACATCAGGAATTTTCTCGGTACCGTCATAGTTATCTACGTAATCGACGGTCTCTTTTTCCAGATCGGCCATCAGCTCATGGGCGATCTTCGCCAGGCGAATCTCGGTATAACGCATCGCTGCCGCGGAGTCGCCGTCAATGGAGCCGAAGTTACCCTGGCCATCGACCAGGGTATAGCGCAGGGAGAAAGGCTGCGCCATACGTACAATGGTGTCATAAACAGCGGAATCGCCGTGGGGATGGTATTTACCGATTACGTCACCAACGACACGGGCCGACTTTTTATAGGCTTTGTTCCAGTCATTTCCCAGTACGTTCATGGCGTACAGGACGCGACGGTGAACCGGTTTGAGGCCATCACGGACGTCCGGCAGTGCACGGCCAACGATGACCGACATAGCGTAGTCCAGGTAAGAGCTCTTAAGCTCCTCCTCAATATTGACCGGTGTAATTTCTCTGGCAAGGTCGCTCATGTAACCGCTATCCCTCTGTTGTATCCCGGATTTAAAGGTCAAAAATTATAACACAGCCCTGACGACTCAGGTAAGCAGGATAGCGCTCTCCCGGCGCTTTATTCAGGCGCCTGGCCTGATATACTCGCTTTTATAACCAAGAAGGAGTGTCAACCGCCATGAATCAAGAAAACGCGCCGCTTTCACCCAATGTCGATCGGGATGAGATCGCCAAATTCGAAGCGGTCGCTTCCCGCTGGTGGGATATGGAAGGAGAGTTTCGCCCCCTGCACCGCATTAATCCTCTGCGTCTGGGCTATATCTGCGAGCATGCCGGCGGCCTGTTCGGCAAGAAAGTGCTGGATGTCGGCTGCGGCGGCGGCATTCTGAGCGAGAGTATGGCCCGTGAAGGCGCCGACGTTACCGGTCTGGATATGGGGGCCGAACCCTTGCAGGTGGCGCGTCTTCACGCGCTGGAAAGCGGCATTCAGGTCGAGTACGTTCAGCAAACCGTGGAGCAGCATGCCGACCAGCATCCCCAGGCTTATGACGTGGTGACCTGCATGGAAATGCTGGAGCACGTGCCGGATCCGCAATCGGTGGTTAATGCCTGCGCCCGTCTGGTGAAACCCGGCGGCCACGTTTTCTTTTCCACCATCAACCGTAACGGCAAAGCCTGGCTGATGGCGGTGGTGGGTGCCGAATACATTATGCGTATGGTGCCGCGCGGTACCCACGACGCGAAAAAATTTATCAGGCCGGCGGAGCTGCTCGGCTGGGTGGATCAGACCGGGTTGCGGGAAAGCCACATGACCGGCCTGCACTATAATCCGCTGCTCGACCGTTTCTCCCTGGGGCCTGGGGTTGATGTTAATTATATGTTGCACACCACGGCCTGATCCGTTCATTCCGGCACCAGTCAGGTGCCGGTTATCACCAGGACTTTTACCTGGTTTCAGAATAGAATTTTTTCAGCAGGGCTAAGAATTCAGCACTCGATCAAATTTTCATTTTTTTTTTCAGGTCATTGACAATCCGCCCGGCCCTTATGTGGCGTGGACTTAGCGAAATCCCCTCATCGACAACCCCAATTTGATAACAAAATCAATACTTGTTCTCCTGAGATTCCTTACTAGAATACTCACCATATAGCGGTTTATTTATCTTCAACCCCCTACATATAGTATTTATCCACAGGGTTAGCCACAGGGCAGCTTCTGTGAATAAAACGGGGGATATTTTCATCTCACGGACAGGTATTTCCCACATGAATCAGAGTCTGCTGGTTACAAAACGTGACGGTCGCACTGAGCGCATCAATCTGGATAAAATCCATCGGGTACTGGATTGGGCGGCAGAGGGGCTGAACAACGTCTCTATCTCTCAGGTTGAGCTGCGTTCCCAGATCCAGTTCTACGACGGGATGAAAACCTCCGATATCCATGAGACCATGATCAAAGCGGCGGCAGACCTGATTTCCCGCGAAGCGCCGGACTACCAGTATCTGGCCGCACGTCTGGCCATCTTCCATCTGCGTAAGAAAGCCTATGGCCAGTTCGAGCCGCCGAAGCTTTACGATCATGTGACCAAAATGGTGGAAATGGGTAAATACGACCGCCACCTGCTGGAAGACTATACCGAGGAAGAGTTCGCTCAACTGGATAGCTTTATCGACCACTGGCGCGATATGAACTTCTCCTACGCCGCGGTAAAACAGCTGGAAGGTAAATACCTGGTCCAGAACCGCGTGACCGGCGAAATCTATGAAAGCGCACAGTTCCTCTATATTCTGGTTGCCGCCTGCCTGTTCTCTGGCTATCCGCGCGAAACCCGTCTGGACTATGTGAAGCGCTTCTACGACGCGATCTCCACCTTTAAGATCTCGCTGCCGACGCCGATTATGTCCGGCGTGCGTACTCCGACCCGCCAGTTCAGCTCCTGCGTGCTGATTGAGTGCGGCGACAGCCTGGATTCTATTAACGCCACCTCCAGCGCCATTGTGAAATACGTTTCCCAGCGTGCCGGCATCGGCATCAACGCTGGCCGTATCCGCGCGCTGGGCAGCCCAATCCGCGGCGGCGAAGCGTTCCACACCGGCTGCATTCCGTTCTACAAGCACTTCCAGACCGCGGTGAAATCCTGCTCCCAGGGCGGGGTTCGCGGCGGCGCGGCCACCCTGTTCTACCCGATGTGGCACCTGGAAGTCGAAAGCCTGCTGGTACTGAAAAACAACCGCGGCACCGAAGCTAACCGCGTTCGTCATATGGACTACGGGGTGCAGATCAACAAGCTGATGTACACCCGTCTGCTGAAAGGCGGCGACATTACGCTGTTCAGCCCGTCCGACGTTCCCGGGCTCTATGATGCTTTCTTCGCCGATCAGGAAGCGTTCGAGCGTCTGTACGTGCAGTACGAAAATGACGACAGCATCCGTAAGAAAAGCATTAAGGCTGCCGAGCTGTTCTCTCTGATGATGCAGGAGCGCGCCTCCACCGGCCGTATCTACATCCAGAACGTGGATCACTGCAACACCCACAGCCCGTTCGACGCCCAGGTGGCGCCGGTACGCCAGAGCAACCTCTGTCTGGAGATAGCTCTGCCGACTAAACCGCTGGACGACGTCAACGACGAAAGCGGCGAAATCGCCCTGTGCACCCTTTCCGCTTTTAACCTGGGCGCCATAGCAAGCCTGGACGAGCTGGAAGAGCTGGCCACCCTGGCGGTGCGCGCGCTGGACGCCCTGCTCGACTACCAGGACTACCCGATTCCGGCGGCGAAGCGCGGCGCCATGGGCCGTCGTACGCTGGGTATCGGCGTTATCAACTTCGCCTACTACCTGGCGAAGCACGGCGTACGCTACTCCAACGGCAGCGCTAATAATCTGACCCATAAAACCTTCGAAGCTATTCAGTACTGGCTGCTGAAAGCCTCTAACGAGCTGGCGAAGGAACAGGGCGCCTGCCCGTGGTTCAATGAAACCACCTACGCTCAGGGCGTGCTGCCTATCGATACCTATAAAAAGGATCTCGATGCCATCAGCAACGAGCCGCTGCACTACGACTGGGAAGCTCTGCGCGAATCCATCAAGGCCCACGGCCTGCGTAACTCGACGCTCTCAGCCCTGATGCCGTCCGAAACCTCTTCCCAGATTTCGAACGCCACCAACGGTATCGAACCGCCGCGCGGCCACATCAGCATCAAGGCGTCTAAAGACGGTATTCTGCGCCAGGTGGTGCCGGAATATGAGCGCCTTAAGGATAACTACGAGCTGCTGTGGGATATGCCGGGCAACGACGGTTATCTGCAGCTGGTGGGGCTGATGCAGAAATTTATCGACCAGTCGATCTCCGCCAACACCAACTACGATCCTGTACGCTTCCCGTCCGGCAAAGTGCCGATGCAGCAGTTGCTTAAGGATCTGCTGACCGCCTATAAGTTCGGCGTGAAGACGCTCTACTATCAGAACACCCGCGACGGCGCGGAAGATTCTCAGGACGACCTGGCGCCTTCCATCCAGGATGACGGCTGCGAAAGCGGCGCTTGCAAGATCTGATATCCGGGGGCGGGACGAGCCGCCCCTGTTTTTCGTATCACAGGAACAAATAACATGGCATACACCACATTTTCACAGACGAAAAACGACCAGCTAAGCGAACCGATGTTTTTCGGCCAGCCGGTCAACGTGGCCCGCTTCGACCAGCAGAAATACGAGATTTTCGAAAAGCTTATCGAAAAGCAGCTCTCTTTCTTCTGGCGTCCGGAAGAGGTGGATGTCTCCCGCGACCGCATCGACTATCAAAGCCTGCCGGATCACGAGAAACATATCTTTATCAGCAACCTGAAGTATCAGACCCTGCTGGACTCCATTCAGGGCCGTAGCCCGAACGTCGCGCTGCTGCCGCTGATTTCGATTCCGGAGCTGGAAACCTGGGTGGAAACCTGGGCTTTCTCAGAAACTATCCACTCGCGCTCTTACACCCATATTATCCGCAACATCGTCAACGATCCGGCGCTGGTGTTCGATGATATCGTCACCAACGAAGAGATCCTCAAGCGCGCTAAGGATATCTCCACCTACTACGACGGCCTGATTGAGATGACCAGCTACTGGCATCTGCTTGGCGAAGGCACGCACAGCGTTAACGGCAAAACTATTACCGTTAACCTGCGCGAGCTGAAGAAAAAGCTCTATCTGTGCCTGATGAGCGTAAACGCGCTGGAAGCCATTCGCTTCTACGTCAGCTTCGCCTGCTCCTTCGCCTTTGCCGAGCGCGAACTGATGGAAGGCAACGCCAAAATCATCCGACTGATCGCCCGCGACGAGGCCCTGCACCTGACCGGCACCCAGCATATGATCAACCTGATGCGCAGCGGCGCAGACGACCCGGAAATGGCCGAGATCGCCCGCGAATGCCAGCAGGAGTGCTATGACCTGTTTGTGATGGCGGCGCAGCAGGAAAAAGAGTGGGCCAACTATCTGTTCCGCGACGGCTCGATGATCGGTCTGAACAAGGATATTCTGTGCCAGTACGTGGAGTACATCACCAACATTCGTATGAATGCCGTGGGACTGGAGATGCCGTACGATAAAGCCCGCTCCAACCCGATCCCCTGGATCAACGCCTGGCTGGTGTCTGACAACGTTCAGGTCGCGCCTCAGGAAGTGGAAGTCAGCTCTTACCTGGTCGGCCAGATCGATTCCAATATCGACGCCGACGATCTGAGCAACTTCCAGCTCTGATTATGGCTTTCCGTATCCTCCTTCGCCACAGCGGCACCCAGCTCCAGTGCCACGATGAGCATCCGTCGCTGCTGGCGGCGCTGGAGTCGCACCAAATCGACGTGGAGTATCAGTGTCGGGAAGGCTATTGCGGCGCCTGCCGCACCCGGTTGATCGCCGGCCAGGTTAACTGGCTGAGTCAGCCGCTGGCCTTTATTCAGCCCGGCGAGATCCTGCCCTGCTGCTGCCAGGCGAAAGGCGATATCGAAATCGGGATGTAACAGATTAAGGTCAGAAAAAACGCCAGCCGCTGAATGCCGACTGGCGTTTTTTTATGGGCGCCGCTTATTTATCAAGAAACGCGCGGGCCTTATCGGGGAAGTCAGTGAACAGGCCGTCTACGTTATCCCGGTTATAGAGCAGGTCGAACAGCTGATTTACGTCGCTGACATAGTCCGGTAAGTCATCGGCACGCACCGTATAGGGATGCACCACCATATGACTGGCGTGGGCCTCCTTCACCATCGCCGTCAGGCGAATATTGCCTTTGGTTGACCCCTGCTCCACAAGCATATGGTAATCGGGGCCGATACCGTCGGCATACTGCGCGATTTGCTTCATGGCGCCGGGCTTAAACATCCAGTCGTAGCTGTAATTCACCCATTTACCGTCCGGCTGTTTCTGCTGAGTCTCATTCCAGTCGGTATAGGCGATAAGCTGTACCAGTTTCAGATTCATACCGCGCTGCGGCTCAAGGGTATTTTTAATGCGTTTAAGCTCATCCGTATCGAAGCATTGCAGATAAACCTTATCCTCAGGCCCGGTATAGCCATACTGTTTCAGCACATCCAGCACTTTCGCCGCAATATCCTTACCTTCCTGGTGATGGAACCAGGGGGCTTTAATTTCCGGATAGATACCAATATTTTTACCGGTGGAGTGATTCAGCCCCTGAATAAACTCCAGCTATTCCTGAAAGGTGTGAACCCGAAAATCCGACTTATTCATCGGGAAACGGCCGGGATACGTCTGCACCTGCTTACCGTTTTCAATATCGAACCCTTCGGTAAACTTCAGCGACTTAATTTCCGCCAGGGTGAAATCAATGGCGTAATAGCGCCCGTCCTTGCGGGCGCGATTCGGGAAACGTTTAGCCACATCGGTGACCCTGTCCAGATAGTGGTCGTGCAGCACCACCAGCTGGTCATCTTTGGTCATCACCAGATCCTGCTCAAGATAATCCGCCCCCTGAGCGTAAGCCATCGCCTTCGCCGGTAGCGTGTGCTCCGGCAGATAGCCGCTGGCGCCGCGATGGGCGATAACGATCTTCTCCTGGGCCTGCGCCACGGCGCCCGCCATCATACCGGCAACCACGATACCAATACCGACGCCTGCTAACCGTCGTGGGAATATCATCCTTTGTTCTCCTGTTTTGCCTGCATTTCACGGTGGTGTTTACGTTCACCCATCATCACTATCAACAGCAGAAGTACCGCCAGCACGCTGCCGCCGATCATCACCATAAAGCCGCCGTCCCAGCCGAAGAAGTCGACGGTGTAACCGACAATGGCACTGGCGGCCACTGAACCGCCCAGGTAGCCGAACAGCCCGGTAAAGCCCGCCGCGGTCCCCGCCGCTTTCTTGGGCGCCAGCTCCAGCGCATGCAGACCAATCAGCATCACGGGGCCATAAATCAGGAAGCCGATAACGATCATACAGGCCATATCGATGCCCGGATTTCCCGGCGGGTTCAGCCAGTAAACCACGGTGGCGATGGTCACCAGGGTCATAAAGAAAACGCCGGTCGCGCCGCGATTGCCTCTGAACACCTTATCGGACATCCAGCCGCACAGCAGCGTTCCGGGAATACCAGCATACTCATAGAAGAAATAGGCCCAGGAGGATTTATCCAGCGCGAAGTGTTTCACCTCTCTCAGGTAGGTCGGCGACCAGTCGAGAATGCCGTAGCGCAGCAGATAGACGAAAACGTTGGCGATGGCGATATACCACAGCAGGCGGTTTGGCAGAACATACTGCATAAAAATCTGCTTCGCCGTCAGTTCCTGCTCGTGCTCGTGGCTGTAGTCGTCCGGATAGTCATTCTTATACTCCTCAATCGGCGGCAGGCCACAGGATTGCGGGGTATCGCGCATCATGGCGAAGGCGAACAGCGCCACCAGAATCGCGGCAAAGGCGGGCATATACAGGGCTGCATGCCAGTCGTTAAACCAATACATCCCCAGCAGGAACAGCAGCGGCGGAATACCGCCCCCTACGTTATGGGCGCAGTTCCAGACTGAAACGATGCCGCCTCGCTCCTTCTGGGACCACCAGTGCACCATGGTGCGTCCGCACGGCGGCCAGCCCATGCCCTGGAACCAGCCGCACAGGAACAGCAGCACGAACATTACGGCAATGCTAGAAGTCGCCCAGGGAACGAACCCCATAAACAGCATCACCACTGCCGCCAGGATCAGCCCGGCTGGCAGAAAAACGCGCGGATTCGAGCGATCGGAAACCGATCCCATAATAAATTTGGAAAAACCATAGGCGATGGATATACCAGAAAGCGCAAAGCCCAGATCGCCGCGGGAAAACCCCTGCTCCACCAGATAGGGCATCGCCAGCGCAAAGTTCTTGCGAACCAGATAATAAGCCGCGTAGCCAAAAAATATCCCCATAAAAATCTGCCAGCGCAGACGGCGGTAAACCGGATCGATTTTGTCAGCCGGCAGCCTCGCCTTATGCGCGGCAGGTTTAAAAATTGTTAACATGTAGCCTCCGTGGCGTTCTGTTTTCTTGCGATGTCACTGATTATTTTGATTATCAATTGATTGAAAAATCATCAATTTTCTTTTTCGAGCGTAATAATAGTGAATGCGCGCATACTTTAATGTGAAACATCGCACATTGTGTTACAAATTTATTAAAAATAAACGACAGCGCACAGAAAAATCGACCATAAGAAGGACGAATTGCTCGTTTTCACCCATAAAGGAACAAAATACGTCATAAAAACCCCCATGACGGGTGATAAGGAATATTCAGACGGGAAGAAAACAACATAATGGAAAATGCCCTGGCAGGACGCCAGGGCGATCGCTCAGGCCGTAAAGCTCTCCTCGACCTGGATCCAGCCGTGGCTGGCCTCCAGCGGCAGCCCCTCCAGCCAGCGGCGCAGCATGTTCTGCGCCATCATGGCGCACGCCTGCTGAAGATCCCGGCGGCTGTATCGCCGACCGTTCAGCGAAATCCGCAAACTGTGCGTGCCGTCCGGCGTGTGCAGCACCAGATTCAGGCTCTCTGTCCGCAGCTCCCCTACCAGCAGCGCCAGGTCGCTCTGACTCTGCCCGGCAAAGCGTAGCGCCCGCGCCGCGCTCTGCGCCAGGGCTTCCGGTTGCGGCGGCGGTGCCAGAACCTCCCCCGCCTGTAGCGTCACGCCACCTTCCCCTAACTGCCAGCACAGCAGGCCGCCGGTAAACTGCTCGCTGACGGCAAGCCGTAGCCCCCGGGTCGCGAGCAGCCCGGCCAGGCGGGCGGCCAGGCCGTCGGTGCCTTCAAAAATCAGGCTGTCGCCCGCCACCCGACGCACCTCCTGCCACAGCGTCATCATCTGTGAACGCATGGCGTCCGGGCCGGTCAGTTTCAGCTCGATAATCGGCATGGCAGAGCGATAGCCCAGGGTTACGCCCGGTGGGCGCGGCAGAGCGTCCAGCGCCTGGGCCAGCTCGCTTTCGCTGCGCCCGAAAGTGGTCAGGCGCAGGCAGAGCGGCGGCGCCGGCAGTTCAAAGCGGCGACGCAGCAGCGGCAAAATTTGCTGCGCCACCATGGTTTTAAACTCGCCCGGAACCCCCGGGGTAAAGCAGAGCAGGCAGCCATTCAGGCGCATGGCAAAACCGCAGGCGGTGCCCACCGGGTTGTCGATGATTTCACTGCCCTGCGGAATCAGCGCCTGCTTGCGATTTGCGGGCGACATCTCGCGACCGCGGGAAGAAAAATAGCGCGCCATGGTCTCCAGCCATCCGACATCTTCCACTAGCGCCACGCCAGCGGCGCACGCCGCCGCCTCGGCGCTCAGGTCATCGCTGGTCGGCCCCAGGCCGCCGTTGACGATCAGCACATCGCATTCCCGGCTGCGGCGCTGTAAAGCACAAACCAGCGCGTCCAGATTATCGCCCACGGTGCTGCGCCCACTCATCGGCAGCCCCTGTTCAAACAGGTAGTCGGCCAGCCAGGCAGCATTGGTATCCACTATCTGCCCATACAGCACTTCATCGCCGGTAGAGAGCATTTCTACTTTTATCATCGTTCGGCCCCGCCCAAATAAAGAGTTCAACTATAACCTGGCGAACCTGCTAAATAACCAATCGCCCCTGGATAATTCGAAATCCAGGCATTATCCCAGCCAGGAGACCGGGGAAAAGTCCTTATTTTTATGACGATAATGACAGGCAGTGGAAATAACTGTGATAGAGAAAGCCAAATTGCGTGCGATCAACAAGCTGGTCAAGAATAAGGCGTAGCGTAATCCGTCGTAGTACGGAAATTAACAATCCACCCGATTTTATCCCAGGGAGACAATCGATGACCAAGAAAGGATTAACCACCGGCTCTGGCGCCCCCGTGGCTCACAACAACAATGTAGCCACTGCGGGCCCGCGTGGCCCTATGCTGTTACAGGATGTCTGGTTTCTGGAAAAGCTGGCGCACTTTGACCGTGAAGTTATACCCGAGCGCCGTATGCACGCCAAAGGCTCCGGCGCTTACGGCACCTTTACCATCACTCAGGATATCAGCCGCTACACCCGCGCCAAAGTCTTCCAGCCGGGGAAAAAGACCGATCTTTTCATCCGTTTTTCTACCGTTGCCGGTGAGCGCGGCGCCGCCGATGCCGAGCGAGATATCCGCGGCTTCGCCATCAAATTCTATACCGAAGAGGGCAACTGGGATCTGGTAGGCAACAACACGCCGGTCTTCTACCTGCGCGACCCGCTGAAATTCCCGGATCTCAACCACGTGGTGAAGCGCGATCCGCGTACCAACCTGCGTAACCCCACTTACAAGTGGGACTTCTTCTCCCAGTTGCCGGAATCGCTGCACCAGTTGACCATCGACTTCAGCGACCGAGGCCTGCCGCGCGGCTATCGCTTTATGCACGGTTTTGGGAGCCACACCTACAGCTTTATCAATGCCGATAATCAGCGCTTCTGGGTGAAATTCCACCTGCGCTGCGAACAGGGCATTGAAAACCTGATGGATGATGAAGCCAAACGACTGGTGGCCGAAGACCGCGAAAGCTCCCAGCGCGATCTGTTCGAATCCATAGAGAAAGGCGACTTCCCGCGCTGGAAGTTCTACATTCAGGTGATGCCGGAGGCCGATGCCTCTAAAGTGCCTTACAACCCGTTCGATCTGACCAAAGTCTGGCCGCATGCCGACTATCCGCTAATTGAAGTGGGCGAGCTGGAGCTGAATCGCAATCCGGACAACTACTTTGCCGAAGTCGAACAGGTCGCCATGTCTCCGGCCAACATCGTTCCCGGTATTGGCTTCTCACCAGACCGTATGCTGCAGGGGCGTCTGTTCTCCTACGGCGACGCTCACCGCTACCGCCTTGGCGTGAACCACCACCAGATTCCGGTCAACGCCCCACGCTGCCCGTTCCACAACTACCACCGCGACGGCGCCATGCGCGTAGACGGTAACAGCGGTAACGGCGCGACCTACGAGCCGAACAGCTTTGGGGTATTTCAGGAGCAGCCGGACTACAGCGAGCCGCCGCTGTCGCTGGAAGGCGCCGCCGACCACTGGAACCACCGCGAAGATGACGACTACTTCAGCCAGCCACGTAAGCTGTTCGAGCTGCTGAGTGAAGATGAGCATCAGCGGATGTTCGGCCGTATCGCCGGTGAGCTGGTGCAGGTACCGGAATTTATTCAGGAGCGCCAGATTGGCCTGTTTACCCAGGTGCATCCGGCCTACGGCGCGGGCGTTGCCAGCGCGCTGGAAGCGCTGAAGGCTCAGAAATAAAGGCTACCGGGGGCTCAGGGCCCCCGTTCTTCATGACACGCCAGACGAATCCGCACCAGTAATCCTCCCAGCGTTTCGCCATGCAGCAGTTCCGGTCTCGTCCGGTGCCAGCGCGCGATATCATTGACCAGCGCCAGCCCCAGCCCCGCGCCCGGCTGCATCGTTCCCTGTTCCAGACGACTGAACGGCCTGAGCGCCTGCTGTGTCTGCTGTTTATCGATTCCCGGGCCGCTGTCTTCCACTTCCAGCAGCGCCCAGGGAAACCGGCCCGTCACCCGAACGGTAACGGTGCCGCCAGTGGGCGTATACTTCAGGGCGTTATCCAGCAGATTAGCGCACATTTCCGCCAGTAGCAGCTCCTCGCCGTCAATCCAGACCGGGTTAGTTTCCCCCTCATAGCCCAGATCAATGTGTCGACTACGCGCCTGGGTTAACCGGGAAAAACAGCAGGCCTGGGCCAGCGCTACCAGATCGATACGAGTAAACGCCCGGCTTCCCGGTTCCCGCCGTTTCAGGCTGGCCAGCTGTAGCAATCGCTCCGTGAGCTGCACCGTCCCGTCCAGGGTGGTGCTCATCGCCTCCAGGCTCTGGCGCCATACCTGAGGATCCTGACTTGCCAGCGCCACCGCCGCCTGGGTTTTCAGCACGGTAAGCGGCGTTTTCAACTGGTGGGATGCATCGGCGCTAAAGCGCGCCTGCCTTGCGATCAGGTGCCGCAGCCGTTCAAGATAGCGGTTAAAGGCGTTCATCAGCGGCCGGGTTTCCGACCACGGCAGCAACGAGGGTAGCGCGGAAAGATCGCCAGGCTGGCGCCGGGCCAGATGCGCCGACAGGCGCCGCAATGGCCGCAGCACCCTGCGCAGTAGCCAGCCGCTCAGAATCAGGGTCAGCATTACCAGTCCCCCCTGAGTCCACAGCGATGACGCCAGCAGGTTCGCCGCCATCTCGCGCCGGGACTGCAGGGTTTCGGCCACGTAGATGCGCGCCATACCGTTGATGCCCCCTTCATTCACCGGCTGCAACAGGCAGGCCACCCGCATCCCCTGACCGCGCCAGCGGGTATGCCAGAACCACGCCAGCGCCGGATACAGCTCGCTGCGCGGCGTGGCGGCGGGAATATCCGGCAGGCTGTCATAACCGGAAATCACCTTCCCCTCGGTATCGACCACCTTGTAATAGAGGCGATCGTCCATATTGCGCTCAAAGCTATCGAGCACCACCCAGGGCACATCCACCTGCAAACGGCCGTTGCGTACCACCAGCCGTTCCGCCACGGTACGAGTGGATGCCAGCAGCATCCGGTCGAATGCCTGTGTGGCGGCATTCATGGCGCTGATATAGCTGCTGAAGGCGGAAAACCCCCACAGAACCACCAGCGGCAGCCCAAGAAACAGCAACTGGCGGGAAAGCAGAGACGAAGGGCCTTTAAGCCAGTTCATCGCTGCACTCCAGCAAATAGCCGAGCCCCCTGATGGTGGTGATACGCACGTTGCCGGGCTGTAGCTTCTTGCGCAGCCGATGAACGTAAATCTCAATACTTTCCGGGCTGGCTTCATCGCTCAGGCTGAAAATCTGTTCAAACAGTTGCTGGCGCGCCACTGGTCGACGGCGTCGGTACATCAGCACCGTGAGCAGCGCCTGTTCGCGTGGCGTCAGCGACAGCGGGCGCCCCTGAAGTTCGAAGTAGCCGCCGTCATGCCAGCTCAGTTCCCCCAGGCGCTGGGTCTCCTGGAGCTGCCCCTCACTGCGCCGCACCAGCGCCCTGAGCCGGGCGTCCAGCTCTTCAAGCTCAAACGGTTTCGCCAGGTAATCGTCGGCGCCGTGATTCAACCCCCGAACCCGATCCGCCACCGAGCTGCGCGCCGTTAGCAGCAGTACCGGCAGCGCCTGTCCACGCTGGCGCAACCGCTGCAGAACCGTCAGCCCGTCAAGGCGCGGCATTTCGATATCCAGCACCGCGACGGCATAGCCCTCGTTCTGCAACAGATGATCGGCCGACAGGCCATCAAATACGCAGTCCACGGCAAAACCGCTCTGTACCAAAGCCTTTTCCAGCCAGTGGGCCAGTTCCTGATTATCCTCCGCCAGTAACAGACGCATTTTCCCCTGCTCTTATTTTTGTTCGTCTCCGCAACGCCTGATCGGGCACAACGTGACGCAATGATTTCCGATCCATAGCGATCATGGAAATTCATTACATTTTTGCAACAAACGTTTTCAATATTTGCTGGCGACCCGGCAAAACAATATATCGATAGTTTCGTCTCCTCAGTTGGTTAACCCTCGACACAGGTCACATAAATCCATATCCACACGCCGCTGAAAGGGAAATGAAAGGTAACTGTCTTAACAATCATGCAACCAGGCCATCACGCCAATGGCCGATGACAAGCAACGACAACTCAATATTTATGGCACGAGGATAAGCAATGAAAAAGAGCCTGATCGCAACCCTGGCCCTGTTCCCCCTGCTGCTCGGCGCACTGCCTTCTCAGGCGGAGCAAAAGGCGCCGTCGCGTACCGAATGTATCGCCCCTGCCAAGCCCGGCGGCGGCTTCGACCTGACCTGTAAACTGCTGCAGGTCAGCATGGTGGAAACCGGCGCCATCGACAAACCGATGCGCGTCACCTATATGCCTGGCGGCGTGGGAGCCGTCGCCTACAACGCCATTATCGCCCAGCGCCCGGACGAGCCCGGCACCGTGGTCGCCTTTTCCGGCGGTTCCCTGCTCAATCTGGCGCAGGGCAAGTTCGGCCGCTACGGCGTTGACGACGTACGCTGGGTCGCCAGCGTCGGCACCGATTACGGCATGATCGCCGTACGCGCCGACTCTCCGTGGAAAAACCTGAAAGACCTGATGACCGCGCTGGAAAAGAATCCCAACGATGTGGTCTTTGGCGCCGGTGCCTCTATCGGCAGCCAGGACTGGATGAAAACCGCGCTTGTCGCTCAGCAGGCGAAGGTAGACCCGCGCAAGATGCGCTACGTTGCTTTTGAAGGCGGCGGCGAGCCGATTACCGCGCTGCTTGGTAATCACGTCCAGGCCATCTCCGGCGATCTGAGTGAAATGATCCCCTACATCGGTGGCGATAAGATCCGCGTGCTGGCGGTACTGTCGGACAAACGCCTGCCGGGCAAACTGGCCGATATTCCCACAGCTAAAGAGCAGGGCTACGACGTGGAATGGTCGGTGATGCGCGGTTTCTATGTTGGCCCCAAAGTCAGCGACGCCGAATACCAGTGGTGGGTGGACGCCTTTAACAAGCTCCAGCAGAGCGATGAATTCAAGAAGCAGCGCGATCTGCGCGGCCTGTTTGAATTCAATAAAACCGGTAAAGAGCTGGACGACTACGTGAAGAAACAGGTGGCTTACTACCGCGATAAGGCCAAAGAGTTCGGTCTGGCAAAATAACCGGAGGCTGCGATGAGCGATCGAATTTTTGCCGTTATCTGGGTGCTACTGTGCGTCGGCGGACTGTTCGTCGGCTGGCAGATCCACAGCGAATACAGCTATGAGCCGGTAGGGCCGCGTCCTTTTCCGGTCGCCATTCTGGCGCTGATGCTTCTCTGCTCGCTGATGATGCTGGTGCGCCGCCCGGAGAAAGTGGACTGGCCGTCAGCCTCCACCCTGCGCCGCCTGCTGATTATGATGCTGGCGCTGGTGATTTACGCCTGGAGTTTTGAGTGGCTCGGCTTTGCGCTGGCCACCGCGTTACTCACCGCCACGCTTGGCCTGCTGTTTGGCGCCAGGCTCCCTGCGGCGCTGATTTCCGGCGCCTCCCTGGGCATCGCCTTATGGTATGCCTTTGATCGACTGCTGGACGTCACGCTGCCCCTGGGCGCGTGGCTGCCCCAATAACGGAGGCTCCAATGGATACCTGGCTCTATCTTTCTCAGGGATTTGCCGTGGCACTAACCCCCGGCAACCTGATGATCGCGCTCATCGGCTGCTTTGTCGGCACTATCGTCGGGCTGCTGCCGGGCCTTGGGCCAATTAACGGCGTGGCTATCCTGCTGCCGCTGGCCTTCGCTCTGCACCTGCCCGCCGAATCGGCGCTGATACTGCTGGCCACCGTCTATATCGGCTGTGAATACGGCGGACGTATCTCCTCTATCCTGCTTAACGTCCCTGGCGACGCTGGTGCCATTATGACCGCGATGGATGGCTATCCCATGGCGAAGCAGGGGCGCGGTGGCGTAGCGCTTTCCATTTCCGCGGTCAGTTCCTTCGTGGGCTCTATGATCGCCATCTGCGGCATCATCCTGTTCGCCCCGCTGCTGGCCAACTGGTCGCTGGCCTTCGGCCCGGCGGAATACTTCGCATTGATGGTGTTTGCTATCGCCTGTCTGGGCAGCATGATGGCCCAGAACCCGCTGAAGTCCTTTCTGGCGGCGTTAATCGGCCTGGGGCTGGCTACCGTCGGCGTTGACGCCAACACCGGGGTCTACCGCTTCACGTTCGACAGCGTACACCTCTCCGACGGCATCCAGTTTGTGGTGGTGGTGATCGGCCTGTTCTCGGTGTCCGAGATCCTGCTGATGCTGGAAAGCACCAGTACCGGACAAACGCTGGTGCGCAAAACCGGTCGCCTGCTGTTTAACTTTAAAGAAGCGCGTCAGTGCGCTGGCACCACGCTGCGCTCCTCATTCGTGGGCTTCTTCGTAGGGATCCTGCCCGGCGCCGGGGCAACTATCGCCAGCGCTATTACCTGGATGATGGAGAAGAAGATCAGCGGCGACGAAGAGAGCTTCGGCAAGGGGAATATTCGCGGCGTGGCGGCGCCGGAAGCGGCGAATAACGCCTCAGCCTGCGGCTCCTTTATTCCGATGCTGACGCTCGGCGTTCCCGGCTCCGGCACCACGGCAGTGATGATGGGCGCCCTGACGCTCTATAACATCACCCCTGGCCCTGCGATGTTCACCGAACAGCCTGATATCGTCTGGGGGCTTATCGCCGCCCTGCTGATCGCCAACGTCATGCTGCTGGTGATGAACATTCCGCTGATCGGCCTGTTTACCCGGATGCTCGCGATCCCCTCCTGGTTCCTGGTACCGGCCATCGCCGCCGTCTCCGCGGTGGGGGTCTATGCGGTACACAGCACCACCTTTGACCTGTTGCTGATGGTGGCGCTGGGCATCCTTGGCTATATTTTGCGCAAAATGCACTTCCCGATGTCACCGCTGATTCTGGGCTTCGTGCTGGGAGAGCTACTGGAACAGAACCTGCGCCGTGCGCTTTCCATCAGTAACGGCAATCTCAACATCCTGTGGGAGAGCGGCGTCGCTAAATCCCTGCTGGTGCTGGCCGTTTTGATCGTCGTGGTTCCTCCACTGGTGCGGCTGGCGCGCCGCCGCCAGCACGGTAAAAATAAAGAGGAGGAGGCCAGCGCAGGTTGATGTCTGTCGCGACCCGATGAGAATTCATCGGGTCGCATATCATCCAACCCGGAAGCCCGATTCCATAAACGAAACTCCCCCCACAGCCCGCCAATTCTCTATGCTAAATCTCCCCAACCTCATCAACAAAGAAGCGGGAAGATGCAGGATGCCAAAGGGTTTTCATTACATGACGCGGTATTCCGCCAGTTGCTCTCCACAAAGGAAGTGGCCCGCGATTTTATGACGTTACACCTGCCTGCGGAGCCCATATCCCTTTGCTATCTCACCACGTTACAACTGGAATCCGGCCAGTTTGTCGAAGAGAGTCTGCATATTCTCGGAGCCTGGAACTCCGGCATACCCGAAGTCGTATTTATCTGCTTATCGAAGGTCGTTCCTATCCTTTGCGGTGAGCGCTACCGTTGCTGTTCCACCCACGCCTGCACGGCACGGCGTGAAATTTTAATGCCGCCGGACTTCAGCGCTTCCGGCAGACGCAGCCAGCACACCGGTTGCTGAAAACCCGCCAGATGCTCTGCGGCCCAGTCGCGAAGTGCATCCAGTTCCAGCCTGTCGTCGCACTCCACCACTGCGACCGGGCGATGGCCGAATTCAACATCCGCCACCGGCACCACCAGTACCTGATGCACGCCAGGATACGAAGCGATAATTCGCTCGACCGCCTCGGGCTGAACCCCTTCGCCGCCGCTGAAAAACAGATTGTCGAGACGCCCAAGCACGGTTAGCGCGCCATTCTTTAACACCCCGCGATCCCGGGTGTGAAACCACCCCCGGGCATCGACCACCGGCTGTGGCGCGCCATTACGCCAGTAACCGCTGGTCATACTGACGGCGCGAATCTGAATTTCATCATCCACCACCCGAACTTCCCGACCGGGCAGCGCCGGCCCCACATCGCCTTCGCCATCGGCCCGACGGGCACAGACCGTGGAAGCCAGCTCCGTCAGGCCATAGCCGCAGTAGCAGTGAATCCCGAGCGCTTGCGCCTTCCGGGTCAGGGCTGCCGGAATCGCGGCGCCGCCCAGCAACACTTCACGCAAGGCCGCGGGTCTGGTTCCCTCGTTCAGCAAACGCCAGAGCTGGGTGGGCACCAGCGAGGCATGGCTACAGTCCCGAAGCGCCTCGTGCAGCGGATGCATGGCGCGTACCGCCAGAGTCGCCCCGGCCAGCAGCCAGCGCCACATAATCCCCTGCCCCGAAACGTGAAACAAAGGCAGAGACAGCAACCAGCAGTCCCCCGGTTCAAAAGGCATCAGCGCCAGCACCCCAGCCGCGCTGGCCAGATGGGCCGCCGCGCTGTGCACCGCGGCTTTAGGTAAACCGGTAGAACCGGAAGTCAGGGTCATCGATACCAGACGATCGGCCTGCCACACCGCCGCCGTATCGCCGCAGGCTTCCCGGTAGTCAAGGAGGTGCAAGTCCGAAAGCAAAGTCTCTTCCGTCAGATCCAGCGCGTGAGCCAGCGACATCTCAGGCAGTAATGCATCCAGCAGCGTTTGCGGAAGCTGTGGATTCAACGGAAGTATCCGGGCACCGCACTGGAGCAGCGCCAGCGAACTCAGCAATGTTTGAGCGCTATTTTTGGCCCGCAGCGCCACACCATCGCCTTCGCGAACCCCCTGTTCCTGAAAACCCGCCGCCAGCGCATCGATACGTAGTGCCAGAGTCCGCCAGTCCAGTCGCTCCTGCTCGAACCACAGCGCCGTAGCGTCAGGACGTACCCGACGCCAGTGACGCCAGGGCCAGTCGTTAAATATCATCGCACCGGCTCCAGCGCGCTCTGCGCCATAACAGGAAGCGGACTTCCAGGCCAGGGACGTATCAGTTGCGCTTCCATCAGCGCCAGGGTATCCAGCCCCGGAATCGTCTCCGGCGTCAGCCAGGCGGCGATTCTTGCTAGTTGGGTAAGTCCCAGACTGGACTCAATGGAGGAGCTAATCACCGCCTCCAGCCCAAGCGCCCGGGCCTGCGCCACCTGCTGTTGAACCCGCTCCAGGCTACCGGTCAGGGTCGGCTTTATCACCACCGCCGCCAGATGCGGTTCTGCCTCGAAGGTATAATCCGCTTCGCGCAGGCTCTCGTCCCAGGCGATCGCGATACCGCTCTCGCGGGCGAATTCCCGCGACTGCTCGCGGGTCTGGCAGGGCTCTTCAATAAAGGCGATACGCGAACGGTAGGCCGGATTCACATATTTCGCGAACTGCCGCGCCTTAAGCGGCGTCCAGCCACGGTTGGCGTCCAGCCGCAGCCGTAAATCGCCAATGGCCTCCAGCAGTAGATTCACCACCATGCCATCGCGAACCGCTTCATAAAGCCCGACCTTTACCTTGGCTATCTTTTCACCCGGCAACGCCTGAAGCATGGCGAACAGCTCATCCGGATCGCCGGTACACAACGGCGCGGCGCGATAATCCGCCTGCGCGGGCAAAACGCCGGCCAGCTCCGCCTGCGCGCAGCTCAGACCAAAGGCGGCCGAGGGGGCCTGCGGCCAGGCGGGATCGCTGCCGGTCAGCCAGGCATCGATCCAGCCCAGCGTCTGACTTTCGGCATCCGTCAGCGACTCCTTGCTAAAGCCCGGCAGCGGGGCCACTTCGCCCCACCCTGCGCTATCTCCCTCGCTAAGGCGAACCACCAGGCCATCCCGGCTCTTCAGCCGCTGGTTGCGCAGCACTACGCCCGCCTCCATCGGCAGGCTGTAGCGCCAGATTTGGGCGCTACGCATCAGGGATTCCGTTTGAATTTGCTGAAGTCAGGCTGACGCTTCTGGTTAAAGGCATTGCGCCCTTCCTGCCCTTCTTCGGTCATATAGAACAGCATGGTGGCGTTACCCGCCAGCTCCTGCAGCCCCGCCTGACCGTCACAGTCGGCATTCAGCGCCGCCTTCAGGCAGCGCAGCGCCATCGGACTGTTCCTGAGCATTTCGCGACACCAGCGCACGGTCTCTTTTTCCAGACTCGCCAGCGGCACCACGGTGTTAACCAGCCCCATATCCAGCGCCTGCTGCGCATCGTACTGACGGCACAGGAACCAGATTTCACGCGCCTTCTTCTGCCCCACGATCCGCGCCATATAGGAAGCGCCCCAGCCGCCGTCAAAGGAGCCGACTTTTGGCCCGGTTTGACCGAAAATGGCGTTGTCTGCCGCAATCGTCAGGTCGCACATCATATGCAGAACGTGGCCGCCGCCGATGGAGTAACCCGCCACCATCGCCACCACCGGTTTCGGACAGGTGCGAATCTGGCGCTGAAAATCCAGCACGTTAAGATGGTGAACCCCGCTGTCATCCTGATAACCGCCGTAGTCGCCGCGCACTTTCTGATCGCCACCGGCGCAGAAGGCTTTTTCCCCTTCCCCGGTCAGAACGATAACGCCGATGCCATCGTCATAGCGGGCATCGGCCAGTGCCTGAAGCATCTCTTTAACGGTCAGCGGACGAAAGGCGTTGCGCACCTGCGGACGGTTAATCGTAATCTTCGCAATACCGTCTTCCGACTTGTGATAACGAATATCGGTGAAGCCTTCAGAGCAATCGTGCCATTTCACCGGGGCATAGAGCTCTTGTTCGTCAGGGTAAATCATGATGGTTCCTCATAAGCCGAATGAAGTAGTTCAGTAAGCGTCGCGCTGAACGCCCGCGGATTTTCCCGGTGGGCGTTATGCCCGGCGCCGGGGATAATACGCAGCGGCAGCGCATCGCGGCTTGCCAGTGCGCGAAACTTCGCGTCCTGCTCGCCGCACAGCATATAAAAAGGGATATCCAGCGTTTTTAGCTGGGGCGCCAGATACGGCTGGCGCGACAGTGAAGTCGCTTCCAGCATCGCCGCCAGCGCCCGGGGATCGTTATGGCGACGCAGCGCGACCAGCGCCGCACGCTGTGATGCATTCAGATGGCGAAACACCGGCTGGCGATACCAGTCGTCCAGCACCTGCTCCAGCGGTTCCGAGCGCAGGCGCATCGCCCAGCGGGCATCGCTCCGGGCACGCTCCCGCCTGGCCTCAGGCGTTTCAGGGCCGGGATTACCCCCTTCCACCACCAGTCCCCGTAACCCCCGGGGCCGCGCCAGACAGGCGTGATACATCGCCAGCCGACCGCCCAGCGAATAGCCAACCAGCCAGTAACGCGCCACGCCATGGTATTTCAGAGTCGCCGCCAGCCGGACACTGACGTCGTTAAAATCATGCGCCACAATATCCGCCGAGCCGCCGTGCCCCGGCAGATCCACCCACAGCTGCGACCAGCCGGGAAAGTCCCCGAGAAAAGGACGCCACTCCTCGCCGCTGCCGAGAAAACCGTGCAGCCAGACCAGCCAGGGCGCCCCGACGCCGCCAGCCACATGGGCGATGGCATGGAGTTTCACAGATGGCTGACCTGCGCCAGCAGTTGCTGGAGCGTCCGGGTGCCTGCGGTCTCTTCGACCTTCAGCTCCACCACGGTAGCGCCCGGCGTTCGCCAGGCGTTCTCCATCACCGCCTTCAGTTCTTCCCAGTCCTGTGGCGCCTGATAATTCAGGCCGAACATCGCCGCTCCATGGGAAAAATCGACATTCTGCGGCATGCAGTAAAAGCGTTCGCGCTCATTCGCAGGCGTCGGCAGCAGCGAGAAGATCTGTCCACCATTGTTATTCACCACCAGCAGTACGAAAGGCGCCGGGCACTGACGCAGCAGCGCCAGGCTATTCAAATCATACAGGGCCGAAAGATCGCCGACCACGGCCAGGGTCGGCCGCGCCATGGCGCGCTGTACTCCGGCGGCGGTGGAAAGCAAGCCATCGATGCCGCTGGCGCCGCGGTTACTGTACACCGGATACCCCACCGGCATCTGCGCCAGCGCATCCACCAGCCGCACCACCAGACTATTGCCCAGAAACAGCTGCCCCTGGTGCGGCAGCAGTTGCGGCAGCCGGCTGGCGACCTGCGCCTCGCCAAAGGTTTCGGTCATCTGGCCGACCCGCTCTCTGGCCAGCTCTGAGAGCGGCGCCAGCGTCTGCGACCAGGGCGTGCGTTTTTCCGCCGGATGCGTCTCCAGCCAGTCGCTGATATCCGCCACCAGACGTCGGCCCCGGTGTCCGGCGGGATCGAGGCGCCCTTCCAGATTGTCTACCAGCCAGTACTCCTGCGGATGGCAGGTCGCCTGCCACTGCAGTAAACGCTTGCCGGTCAGGCTGGCGCCGAACTGAATAATAATCTGCGCTTCGTTAAGCTCCGTCACGGCCCGGGCGTTGCCGAGCCACAGATCGGCGCAGGGCAGCGGCTGACCGGTCTGGGACAACACATCGCCAATCAGCGGCCAGCCCAGCGTCTTCGCCCATGCGGCTACCCGCTCGCCTTCCCGGGCGCTCAGGCGCCCTGCCACCACCACGCCGCGTTTCTGACGCCAGAAGAACCAGTCGCTCTGGCGCGCGCTGGTCGTTTCCCGCGCTTCGCGCAGCCACGGGGTATCTTCCTGCCACCAGTCGCCCAGCGCCTGCTGCCACGGCAAACCGCTGTCATCCGGATCGCCGTAGAGCGGCTCGGCGAACGGGCAGTTAATATGCAGACCACCGGCGCGCAACCGCCCCATGGCGCTATCAATGGTGGAAGCCAGCCAGCGCGCCGGAATATCCGGCGTCGGTCGCGGCAGGGAAAGGGTCTGGCTCGGGTGACTGGCATACATTCCGGTCTGGCGGATAGCCTGATTCGCCCCACAATCGATCAGTTCCGGCGGGCGGTCGGCAGTCAGCAGGATCAGGCGTTCGCCGGTCAGCCCGGCTTCAATCAGCGCAGGGTAGAGGTTTGCCGCCGCCGTCCCGGAAGTCACGATTGCCGCAACCGGCTCCCTTCCCGCTTTGGACAGCCCCAGCGCCAGGTGGCCGAGCCCGCGTTCATCAAAGTGGGTATGGCAAATAAAAGCGCCGTTTTCCGCCGCCGCAAGCGTAAGCGGCGTGGAGCGCGAGCCAGGCGCAATGCAAACATGGCGCACGCCATGCCGGGTCAGGGCTTCCAGAATGACCGCCGCCCAGCGGCGATTAAAGGTACTTGTAGACATGTCGAAGTCCGGTATTCATTTATCAAATATTATAAGAATTGCGCCTGATCGGATTATTGATATATCCCCTAAATAATTCGAGTTGCAGGACACGTCTGCCGCAGGCAGGCATGAACGTGCTTCAGCACGGCCCCGAAGGGGCAAGGCCCATCAGGACCTCGTAACGCGGCAAGCTCGTGAATTCCCGGGAACATAGCCGTACTATGTGACCAGGTGCACGAGTGCGGCCAACGCACCTGCAGCTTGAAGTATGACGGGGATCGGCACATTCATCGTCCGGACGAAAAAAGCAGCGAACGCAGCCCCGCCGCTTTGTTTTCTATTTCCTGCCATTCGGCATCGGGTACCGAGCCCGCCACTATCCCGGCGCCGGCATACAGCCTCAGGCGATCGCCCTGGACGCTTGCCGAACGCAGCGACACGCAAAATTCGCTGTCATCGGCGGAAAGCCAGCCTGCGGATCCCGCATACCACTCACGCTCGAAGGGTTCTGTCTGTTCGATAAAACGTCGCGCCGCTTCACGCGGCAGCCCTGCCACGGCGGCAGTGGGTTGCAGCCGCCGCAGACACAGGGCGTCGTCGGGCGCTGACAGCCGGGCCTCGATTTCTCGCCTCAGGTGCTGTACGTTGCGCAGCCGGACAATTTGCGCCTCCGCAATGTCGGTGACGCTGGCCGCCCCTTCCAGGCGCTGACAGATATCTTCCACGACCAGGCTATTCTCGTACTGATTCTTTTCATCGTTTAGCAGCCATCGGGCAAGTTGCGCTGCACGACCGTCGTCGTCGTCCCCCACCACGGTACCCGCCAGGGCTTCGGTGGTGAGCGCCAGACCATTACGACGCCACAAACGTTCCGGACTGGAGCCCAGAAAAGCCGAATCGTCATCGAAGGCCATAAAGAAATGATAGCAGCCGCGGTTCACCGCGCGGCTGGCAGCCAGCAGCGAGGCCGGCGAAAGGGGGCTTGCGAAGCGCAGGTCGCTGGCTCTGGCCAGCACCACCTTTTCCATATCGCCGACAATAATCGCATCCAGCGCCTGGTTTATCATATCGCGCCATCCTTCCCTGGTGGGCAGGTGACACTCTTCAAGGCACTGGCTTGTCAGGGCGAGCAAGGGCTGCGGGGCCACGAGACGGCGGAGGAAACGGCGGGCGACCTGTGCATCCTGCTGGAGGCTGCGCTCGCTACAGAGCGTCAGGATAAAGCTTATCTCATTACCCCGACGACGCCATAGCAGACGGGGCACGAACAGGAAACTCCGTTCGGGGTCGAAGGCGTTAAGGCCGCAGATACGCAGCAAGGCACCACCCTGCTCCGCCGCCAGAAAATCCCGGGCGGCGGCAAGGCTGGAAAAGCGGCGCACCGCCCCTAACGCTGCCAGCTCCTCTACGCCATCACGCTGCTGCCAGTAAAATTGCGGCCACAGCCACTGGCTCGCCAGCCACGCCAGCCCATCGGCTTCGCCCTCCGGTGTCACTGTGACATAGAACTGCCGCAAGCCTGGCGCTTCAGGAAACGGGCTATCGAGCTGACGCAGCAACTGATTCAACGCCCCAGTAAGTGAATTCACGCTAACCCCGCCTTCCCTGAAAAGCCCTGAAGTATACGTGGTCTGAGTGGCAAAGAGAAATCCCACCCATTAGGTAAGGTCAACAATGGCGCACGATGTGCGAATTCAGCGCCGAGCCAGCAATACTCCCAGCACCACGCCCACGGCGGCGCCGATTCCCACGCCACGCCAGGGATTATCGCGAACGTAGCTATCGGTACAGCACACCGCCCTTTTCGCCCGGTAGTAATAGCTGTCCGATGCGTTGCTCAGACGCTGCCTGATGGTATGCAGTCGCTGTTCCGCACGTTCCCGCAGTTCGATATATTTTTGATCCGTCGGATCCTCGGATGCGTGCAGGATCTCGTCCAGGGTTTCCCGGAGCTGCTCCAGATCATCTTGCGGATTGCTGCGATAACCCGTTGAAGTTTCCGCCATTCTTTACCTTCCTCATGCAAGTTAACCTCAATTGACTATAGCCAGGATATGGGCGGTTTGCGTACTCATCAACGCGCCATACCGATATGGGGGATACCGTCTTCGTCGTAGATATCGGTTACCGGCTGAAAGCCGAAGCTTGCATAGAATGCTTCAAGGTGAGCCTGAGCACCCAGCCGCAATCCGACACCGGGCCAGTGGCGTTCACAGGACGCCAGCGCCTGTTCCATTAACTGATAGCCCAGCTTTTCTCCCCGAGCCTGGGACGCCACGATCACCCGGCCGATGGCGATAGCGCCGTCCGACTCTTCCAGCAGGCGGGCACAGGCGATCAGTTCACCGTCACGCCAGCCCAGAATATGGCGGTTATTGCCCCGCAGATCTTCACCGTCAATATCCTGATAAGGGCAGTTTTGTTCGACGATAAACACCGCGCAGCGCAGCTTTAGTAGCGCATAAAGCTGGGTTAGCGAAAGTTGGGAATGGTGCAGGTCCTGCCACTGAATCATGATGTGCTCCTTATTTGTTTTTCTGATATCGCTATACTGGGGCTTCAATTTGCGCAGACGACAGAACATTACCATGGAATTGACTTTTCTCGGCACCTCCGCAGGCATCCCAACCCGTTCACGCAATGTCACCGCCATTCTGTTTAAACCTGCTGACCAGGGAAGCGGGCGCTGGCTGTTCGACTGCGGCGAAGGCACTCAACACCAGTTGCTGCACACGGCCAGCCATCCCGGAAATATCGAGAAGATCTTTATCAGCCATCTGCACGGCGACCATATTTTCGGCCTGCCGGGCCTGCTATGCAGCCGCTCCATGGCGGGTAGCGCCGCACCGATAACGCTGTACGGCCCTAAAGGGCTGCGGGAGTATGTCGAAACCTGTCTGCGACTCAGCGGCTCCTGGACCGACTACCCGATGGAAATTCACGAGATCTCGCCAGGACAAATATTTGACGACGGCGAACTACGGGTTAGCGCCGCCCCGTTGGTACACCCGGTGGAGTGCTACGGCTGGCGTATTGAGCAGCGCGACAGACCCGGCGCGCTTGACGCCCGTGGGCTGGCCGCAGCGGGCATCCAACCCGGGCCGCTGTTCCAGAAGCTGAAAAAAGGCGAATGCGTCAGACTGGAGGATGGCCGGGTCATTGACGGCCGCGAATGGCTGGGGCCCCCGCTACGCGGCAAAACCGTCGCCATCTTCGGCGACACGGCGCCAACCCCCAATGCGCTGACGCTCGCACGCGGAGCGGATCTTATCGTTCATGAAGCGACCCTGGAGCACGCCATGGCGGGAAAGGCCAACAGCCGCGGCCATTCCACCAGTCGTCAGGCGGCAGAGCTTGCCCGCGACGCGGCCGCCGCTCGATTGATTATTACCCATATCAGCTCGCGCTATAGCCCCGAAGGTGCCGCCGCCCTGCTGGCCGAAAGCCGGGCGCTGTTTGCGAATACTGAACTGGCGGAAGATTTCTACAGCGTCACCCTGTAATTAAGCCGCGCAGGCCGGATATCCGCATCATATCCGGCCCGTTTATCAGTACAATCACGCATATCCCCCACCGCATTGATATACATCATTGAGCGAATAGCGCCGTCCCCTCACGCTTGAGCCGCCGGGATACCCTGCCATTGCCGGGTTTTCCCTTTCGTTGAATCAGCCCAACAGATCTTAAAGTTGCAGGGAAGCCGCCTGGCGCTGTGCCTTCAGGCTGGCAACTTAAATATCGCGGGTCATAAATGGGGATGTTATGGATAAACTCACGCCGCTCAGGCCTGTTCCCTCTCTGATCGCTGTCGCCGTCACGTTAATACTCTGGTTTGTTATTCCGCCGCCGGCAAGCGTTGCACCTAACGCCTGGCAGTTACTGGCGCTGTTTATCGGCACCATTATCGCGATTATCGGTAAGGCGATGCCGATTGGCGCAGTGTCGATTATCGCTATTGCCCTGGTCGCCGTTACCGGCGTCACCCATCCGGGCAAGCCCGGCGCCGCGCTCAGCGACGCCCTGAGCGGATTTTCTAACCCGTTAATCTGGCTGATTGGCTTTTCAATGATGATCTCCATCAGCCTGAATAAAACCGGGTTGGGCGCGCGAATCGGCTACTATTTTATTTCGCTGTTTGGCAGGAAAACGCTGGGGATCGCCTATGCCCTGACGCTGGCGGAAACCACGCTGGCGCCGGTGACGCCCAGCAACACCGCGCGCGGCGGCGGTATTATTCACCCCATAATGAAGTCGATTGCCGACAGTTTTGGCTCCCGGCCCGAGCTGAACAGCAGCGCTAAAATCGGCCGCTATCTGGCGCTGGTTAACTACAATATCAACCCGGTAACCTCGGCGATGTTTATTACCGCCACGGCGCCGAACCCCCTGGTGGTCAGCCTGATCGCTAAAGGCACTCACGGCGCCGTAGAGCTAAGTTGGGGCATGTGGGCGCTGGCGGCGCTGGTACCGGGCGTCTGTTCGCTACTGCTGATGCCACTGATTGTCTATTTCCTCTATCCGCCGGAAATTAAAAGCACGCCGGACGCCCCTCACTTCGCCCGGGAAAAGCTGCAAGCGCTGGGGCCGGTGACGCTACCGGAAAAAATTACCCTGGCCGTCTTCGCGCTGTTACTGCTGCTGTGGGCGGGGGTTCCTGCCATGCTGTTCGGCCCGGCGCTGGCGGTGAATCCGACTACCGCCGCGCTAATTGGGCTGGCGGTGCTGTTGGGCAGCGGCGTACTGAGCTGGGACGATATTCTCAAGCACAAAGGCGCCTGGGATACGGTGGTCTGGTTCGCAGCCCTGGTGATGATGGCCAGCTTTCTGGGTAAGCTGGGGCTGATTCACTGGCTGTCGCTGGCGGTCGGCGGCAGTATCAGCCATATGGGGCTGGGCTGGGTAAGCAGCACGCTGCTGTTAACCCTGGTTTATCTTTACTCTCACTATTTTTTCGCCAGCACCACCGCCCACGTCACCGCAATGTTCGCCGCCTTCTTCGCAGCCGGTATCACGCTGGGCGCCCCGCCTGCGCTGCTGGGTCTGATACTGGGATTCTCCTCTTCGCTGATGATGTCGTTAACCCATTACGCCACCGGTACGGCGCCGATTATTTTCGGTTCCGGCTATACCACGCTTAGCCAGTGGTGGAAGGCCGGTTTTATTATGAGCGTGATTAACCTGGCGGTCTGGTTAATCGTCGGCGGGCTGTGGTGGAAGTGGCTGGGGTACTGGTGATGGGCGTTTTTTATTGATAATTAAATGAATTATCGCAGATTAGCGTGAGGTTTTAGAAGACCTGGGGGGAAGCTCCCTTCCTGGGTGTACGTCCCGTGGAAGATGGTGACAGGCGGCTACGGCGCCCTGTTTCAGAATAAAAGCGGCAGAATATGACGATGCGGCGGGCTGTTCCGTTCACTTTGCGTCACTGCTTCTCTGTTGATTCACCGCCAGTGAGCAGAATGAGACTCCCTCTCCCTTCAGGGAGAGGGCCGGGGTGAGGGTGACAGGCGGCTCCGGCGCCCGGTTTCAGAATAAAAGCGGCGGAATATGACAATGTAGTGGGCTGTTCCGTTCACTTTGAGTGATTGCTTCTCTGTTAATTCACCGCGGGTGAACGGGCCAGGGGGCTCAGTCGCCGCTCCCCTGGCGACCCGGGCTCCCCGGCGCTAAAAAACGCCGCTGTCGCGGGCCCCTTCGCTTATCACTCCGGGCTTTTCGGAACGGGCAAGAGTCTCCATCCATGGCGACCTTGCCCTGTCGCGACATCCTGTCGCTCCTCCGGCCCTGCGTGAACGCTACGGCGTTTTTTAAGCCGGGATATAAGCCCCTCGTCGCTTCAGTCTGTTTTTTCAAATGATACCAGCTCTGATTAATCAGGGCAGAAGATTAAAGGCGATGACATTCTCCGGCCTGAAAATCGCCGCAGCGTTCACGGCCGCCAGGGTCAGCCCGACAGGACGTCGGGCTGAGGGCGTGCGGCACAGGGAGGTGACGTCACGCCCGCCCCGTCCGGCTGGCGGGAATACGCAGGGGCCCCGAAGGGCGATTTTCACGCCGGAAAGCGGGGTTGTCAGGGGCGGCATTTGAGCCCCTGGCCCGTTCACCGGTTTCGCAACCGGCATAAGAGAAATCACCTTAAGGTGAACGGAACCTTCGCCAGCGCGGCATATTTCTCCGGAATACGGCACATCACTGTGAATTCACCGACTCCGCAACCGGCATAAGAGAAATCACCTTCAGGTGAACGGAATCTCCGCCAGCGCGGCATATTCCTCCAGAACACGACACTGGCGCAGAAATAGTGCAGCCGGCATGACCACCAATACAACCGCCGCCCCGGCCTGCATCTGAAAGGTCACTGGGCAGAATATGATGATGCGGTGGGCTGTTCCGTTCACTTTGAGTGATTGCTTCTCTGTTAATTCACCGCGGGTGAACGGGCCAGGGGGGCTCAGTCGCCGCTCCCCTGGCAACCCGGGCTCCCCGGCGGTAAAAAACGCCGCTGA
>NZ_JAZHEE010000030.1:0-51491 GCF_036620675.1 Rosenbergiella sp. YN46 | reverse complement strand
AACGGAACCTTCGCCAACGTGACATATTTCCCGGAATACGGCTCTTCACTGTAGATTCACCGGTTCCGCAACCGACATATAAAAATCCCCTTAAGGTGAACGGAACCTTCGCCAACGTGACATATTTCCCGGAATACGGCTCTTCAATGTAGATTTACCGGTTCCGCAACCGACATATAAAAATCCCCTTAAGGTGAACGGAACCTTCGCCAGCGTGACATATTCCTCCAGAACACGGCATAGTCGCAAAAATAGCGCAACCGGCATCTGAAAGGCCACAGGCGGGCCAGGCCGGATTTCAAACCGGCCGGACCAAGCCCGATTCTTCATCGCTTATCCGGTGAAGGTGATTATTAAACCAGGCAGGATTAATCATCTGCTCAGGATAAATAAAAAAAAGCGGCCTGTGGGCCGCTAACAGCACATTGAAACGAGGGTGGCAGTGACATTGTCTTTTTTCTCTGCCCGGCGCAGCACAGGGTAAAAAACACCGGGAGAGCCACAGGTATACACTTCATACTTCAAGCTGCCTCTTTGTTGGCTGCCTTTACTCCCCCCGGTTACACAGGAGTGCTATGCTCCCGGGGATTCGTTCAGTTGCCGCCGCGATGCAACTTGAATTATTTTGTGTATAAAAATGATGAGGCGTTACCCTTTAACCCCGCCCGCCGTCAGGCCGCTGACCAGCCAACGCTGGGCCAGCAGGAAGACCACGGTGATAGGAATCGCCGACAGCACCGCCGCCGCCGCAAAATCGCCCCACAGATAGTTCTGCGGGTTCAGATACTGCTGCATACCCACCGCCAGGGTGTAGCTATTCACATCGCGCAGCAGCAGTGAGGCTACCGGAACTTCGGTAATGGCGGCGATAAATGACAGAATAAAGACCACCGCCAGAATCGGCACCGACAGCGGCAACAGCACCAGACGGAAGGCCTGCCACGGCGTGGCGCCGTCCAGCGCCGCCGCTTCTTCCAGCGAACTGTCAATGGTTTCAAAGTAGCCCTTGATGGTCCAGACGTGCAGCGCGATGCCGCCCAGGTAAGCGAAGATCACCCCGCCGTGGGTATTCAGACCAATCATCGGAATATACTGGCCCAGCCTGTCGAACAGGGCGTATAACGCCACCAGCGACAGTACCGCCGGGAACATCTGGAAAATCAGCATCCCTTTCAGCAGCGTCGCCTTACCCGGGAAACGCATACGGGCAAAGGCGTAAGCGCAGGTGGTAGACAGCGACACAATACCCAGTGCGGTAATTCCTGCCACCTTGACCGAGTTCCACAGCCACAGCAGCACCGGGAAGGGCGGCGGGGTCACGCGGCCATCGGCGTGCTCCACGCTAAAGCCCAGCGCCAGTCGCCAGTGTTCCCAGGAGATCTGATCGGGAATCAGGCTACCGGTGGCGAAGTTGCCCGGGCGCAGTGAAATGGTAATAACCATCAGCAGCGGGAACATAATTGCCGCGATAAACAGCAGCAGCAGCAGGTGAGTACCGAACAGCCGCCATTGTTGAGATTTGGGTTGGACCATAGCCATGGTATGTACTCCTTTAGTCTGCTATCAGGCTACTTTACTTGTCATTTTGAACCCGGGCAGTGCTCGGAATCCTCACGTACTTTATGTACGCTCCGGTTCCTGTACGCTGTCCGTATCCAAACTGACTGCGCCAGATACGCCTGGAAATCATTTCTAGTCAAACTTCATGCGCGTGGCTTTCAGATTCACGATGGCGAGCGCCCCCACCAGCAGGAAGATAAGCGTAGCGATAGCCGCTGCCAGACCGAAGTCCTGACCGCCGCCTCCTTCGAAAGCGATACGATAGGTGTAGCTCACCAGCAGGTCGGTATAGCCTGCTGGCGTGGTGGTGCCCAGCCTGTCCGGGCCGCCGTTGGTCAGTAGTTGAATCAGCACGAAGTTGTTAAAGTTAAAGGCGAAGCTGGCAATCATCAGCGGCGTTAGTGGCTTAAGCAGCAGCGGCAGCGTGATGCGGAAGAAGTTTTGGAACGGGCCGGCACCGTCCATGGCCGAGGCTTCATAGAGATCGTCGGGAATCGCTTTCAAAAGCCCCATGCACAAAATCATCATGTAGGGGTAGCCCAGCCAGGTATTGACGATAATCAGCATGGCGCGCGCCGTATTCGGGTCGGTGAACCAGGCAGGATTAATGCCGAACAGCGCGTTAAGCATCATGTTGATCTCACCAAAGCTCTGGTTGAACAGACCCTTGAAGATCAGAATGGAGATAAACGACGGAACGGCGTAGGGCAAAATCAGCAGGACCCGGTAGATAGCCTTGCCCTTCAGGGATTCCCACTGTACCACGCAGGCCAGCACCATACCGACGGCGACGGTCAGAATTACCGTCAACACTGAGAAGACCACGGTCCAGACAAAGATGGCGAAGAAGGGTTTTTGGATCCCCTCATCGGTGAAGACCCGGGTGAAGTTATCCCAGCCGATGGTCACGGTATAGCCCGGGCTGAGCCGCTTGCCGGCCCAGCTGCCGTCGGCATTGACCGACTCATAGAAACCGATATGGTCGTTTGGGCGGTAGCTCACGCCGCTCTGATTATTGAGCAGGGTACCGTCATCGGCCAGGGTATAGAGTGGCCGGGTACCGGAAAACTGACGCAGGGAGCTCATCACCAGTTTGCTTTCATCCGGCAGTCTGGCGGTGATGGCGCTTAGCGCCTGGCGGTTTTGGGTAATCACGCGCAGGGTGGCGCGTTCGCTTTCCGGCAGGGCCCCTGTCGCGTGCATCTCAAGCGTCTGCTTGCCGCCAAAGGAGAACGGCTCGGAAAGATAATGCCGATCGCCGTCGCTCAGGGCCAGGCGCCATTTATCCTGCTGAGGATAAAGACCAAAATTGAGTGCCTTACCTGCCTGATAGGTACGATCCATCAATACCTGTTGGGCGCGCTCAAAGGTGAGCTGGTTGGTACTGCTGTAGTTGGTAAAGGCGATGGCGATGGTGGCGACCAGCGGGAACAGGACGAACAGCCCCATACCGGCCAGTCCCGGGTAGACGTAACGCCAGGCGTAGGCGCGGCGGTTAGCGAAAATATAGAGGCCAACTGAGCAAAGCACCAGCGTCAGTATGGCGAACAGGTACTCCCCCTGGGCGTACATCAAAACCACAAGATAACCTGACAGCAGGCCCAGCCCGGTAATGGCCAGCCACCTGATAGCATCGCTCTGCCAGAAAGACTTTTTAACGACATCCATGGGGTCATTCCTCTGTAACGGGATGCTCTGCGGCCCTGCATTCGCGCAACAGGGCCGCTCCTGGTTTACTTAGTGATTCGCTCCTGGGCGTCATTCAGGGCAGTATCGACGCTCTGACGGCCGGTAATGGCATTGATGACTGCGGTACGCGTGGCGTACCAGAAAGCGGACATCTGCGGGATATTCGGCATGATTTCGCCGTTACGAGCGTTCTGCATGGTGGCGGCGATACGCGGATCCTTCTCCAGCTTTTCCTGGTAGGATTTCAGCGCCACGGCGCCCAGCGGCTTATCTTTGTTCACGGCGTCCAGACCGTCGTCGGTCATCAGGTAGTTTTCCAGAAACTCCTTCGCCAGCTCTTTATTCGGACTGGCGGCGTTGATACCGGCGCTCAGTACCCCGGCAAAAGGTTTAGACGGCTTGCCGTTAAAGGTCGGCAGCGTGGTGACGCCGTAATTCACCTTGCTCTTATCGATATTGGCCCACGCCCAGGGACCGTTAATGGTCATGGCAGTATTGCCTTTGTTAAAAGCCGCTTCGGCGATGGAGTAGTCGGTGTCGGCGTTCATCTGTTTATTCTTGATCATATCGACCAGGAAGCTCAGACCCGCTTTGGAACCGGCGTTGTTGACACCAACGTCCTTCACGTCATAGTGGCCTTTTTCCATTTTGAAAGCGTATCCGCCGTCGGCGGCGATCAGCGGCCAGGTGAAGTAGGGCTCCTGCAGGTTGAACATGATGGCGCTCTTGCCGTTGGCGCGCAGTTTTTTATCCAGCGCCGGGATCTCTTCCCAGCTCTTCGGCGGATTCGGAACCAGATCTTTGTTGTAAATCAGCGACAGGGCTTCTACCGCAATGGGATAGGCGATCAGCTTGCCGTTGTAGCGCACCGCGTCCCAGGTGAAGTCGTAAACTTTATCCTGGAAGGCTTTATCCGGGGTGATTTCAGCCAGCAGGCCAGACTGAGCGTAGCCGCCGAAGCGGTCATGAGCCCAGAAAATGATATCCGGGCCATCGCCGGTGGCGGCGACCTGGGGGTATTTCTCTTCCAGCTTGTCCGGGTGTTCAACGCTTACCTTAATACCGGTATCCTGCTCGAACTTCTTTCCCACCTCGGCCAGGCCGTTATAGCCTTTATCACCGTTAATCCAGATAACCAGTTTGCCTTCTTCAATTTTGGCAAACGCGGAGGCGGAGAACATCACCGTCGTTAGCGCGGATAGCGCGAGGAGGCGAGCGCCGGTTTTGATTTTCATAGTCCCGTCCTTTTGATGGTATATAGAGTACGGTTCCCAGTCTGCGTTGCGGGCAAGCGCTTCTCATCCTCCCGGAGCCTACGCCCCACCCCCTCCAGGTGTGATCCCGGTAGCATAAATGCCATTAATGTGTGCTGGCGCACATAAAAAGGCGACCAGGAATGGTCACTGGATCACGAAAATAGCGACGCCGCGGCGCATTGGTGTCGGTGCTTCATTCCCTCATCCTCCCGCCTCCTCCCCCACAAAAAAGCATCAGGGTGGAGGATTCCCCGTTTGCGGCAATCCGCCATAGTCCCGACATCGAAAATATCCGTCTGCGGACGGTCCGTTGTAATGAGGGAGAAGTGCATGGCGAGCGTACAGCTACGGAATGTCACCAAAGCCTGGGGGGATGTGGTGGTGTCGAAAGACATTAACCTCGATATCACCGAAGGGGAGTTCGTGGTCTTTGTCGGGCCGTCAGGCTGCGGTAAATCGACGCTGCTGCGTATGATTGCCGGGCTGGAAACCATTACCAGCGGCGATCTGTTTATCGGTGAAACCCGGATGAATGATGTGCCGCCCGCCCAGCGCGGCGTGGGAATGGTCTTTCAGTCCTATGCGCTCTACCCGCATTTGAGCGTGGCGGAAAATATGTCGTTCGGTCTGAAGCTGGCCGGGGTGAAGAAAGCGGTGATGAATCAGCGCGTGACCCAGGTGGCCGAAGTGCTGCAACTGGCCCACCTGCTGGACCGACGCCCGAAGGCGCTTTCCGGCGGTCAGCGCCAGCGCGTGGCCATTGGCCGTACCCTGGTGGCCGAGCCAGACGTGTTTCTGCTCGACGAACCGCTCTCCAACCTGGACGCCGCCCTGCGCGTGCAGATGCGCATTGAGATCTCCCGCCTGCACAAGCGCCTGAAGCGCACCATGATTTACGTCACCCACGACCAGGTCGAAGCCATGACTTTGGCCGACAAAATCGTGGTGCTGGACGCCGGACGCGTCGCTCAGGTGGGCAAGCCGCTGGAGCTTTATCACTATCCGGCGGATCGCTTTGTGGCGGGCTTTATCGGCTCGCCGAAGATGAACTTCCTGCCGGTGAAAGTCACCGCCATCGCCATCGATCAGGTGCAGGTGGAACTGCCGAACCGCCAGCAGATTTGGCTGCCGGTCGAAAGTGCGGGCGTTCAGGTTGGCGCCAGAATGTCTTTAGGCATCCGTCCCGAACATCTTCTGCCCAGCGAAATCGCCGATGTCACCCTGGAAGGGGAGATTCAGGTGGTGGAGCAGCTCGGTTACGAAACCCAGATTCATATTCAGATCCCCGCCATCCAGCAAAACCTGGTGTATCGCCAGAACGATGTGGTGCTGGCCGAGGAGGGGGCGACATTCGCCATCGGCCTGCCGCCGGAGCGCTGCCATTTATTCCGTGAGGATGGTACTGCCTGTCGTCGGTTGCATCAGGAGCCTGGCGTTTAAGGGTACGCCTACACAATAAAAGCAATTTCAGGAGAAATAACGATGATAACACTGCGCAAACTTCCGCTGGCCATGGCTGTCGCCGCCGGCATGCTGTCCGCCCAGGCGCTGGCAGTCGACTTCCACGGCTACGCCCGTTCCGGCATTGGCTGGACTGGCAGCGGCGGCGAACAGCAGTGCTTCCAGGCAACCGGGGCACAGAGTAAGTACCGTCTGGGTAACGAATGTGAAACCTACGCTGAATTAAAACTGGGCCAGGAAGTGTGGAAAGAGGGCGACAAGAGCTTCTATTTCGACACCAACGTGGCTTATTCCATCAACCAGCAAAATGACTGGGAAGATACCAGCCCGGCCTTCCGTGAAGTAAACGTGCAGGGTAAAAACCTGATCGAATGGCTGCCAGGCTCCACCATCTGGGCCGGTAAACGCTTCTATCAGCGTCACGACGTTCATATGATCGACTTCTACTACTGGGATATCTCCGGCCCGGGCGCCGGTCTTGAGAACGTCGATCTGGGTTTCGGTAAGCTTTCTCTGGCCGCCACTCGCGCTTCTGAAGCCGGCGGTTCTTACAACTACACCAGCGAGCGCCAGCGCGATTACGCCGAACGTACCGCTAACGACACCTTCGACGCGCGCCTGTCGAGCATCGAAACCAATCCGGGCGGTATGCTGGAGCTGGGCGTGGACTATGGCCGCGCTAACCCACGCGACGGCTATCGCATGGAACACGGCGCTTCGAAAGACGGCTGGATGTTTACCGCCGAGCATACCCAGAGCGTGCTGAAAGGCTACAACAAGTTTGTACTGCAGTATGCCACCGACGCCATGACCTCTCACGGTAAAGGCCTGGCTAACGGCTCCAGTATTAATAACGACGGCAAGATGTGGCGCGTGCTGGATCACGGTGCGGTGACCCTGGCCGACGACTGGGATCTGATGTACGTCGGCATGTTCCAGAAAACCGATCTCGATAATAACCGCGGTACCGACTGGTGGACCGTGGGCGTGCGCCCGATGTACAAGTGGACCCCAGTTATGAGCACCCTGCTGGAAGTGGGTTACGATAACGTGAAGTCCCAGCAGACCGGTGACCGTAACGGACAGTATAAAATCACCCTGGCTCAGCAGTGGCAGGCGGGCGACAGCATCTGGTCCCGTCCGGCTATCCGCGTCTTTGCCACCTATGCGAAGTGGGATGAAAAATGGGGTTACGTAAAAGACGGCGACAACCTGACCACCGCCGCGCTGCGTGACACCTCCGGCAACGGCATCTTCACCAACAGCCGCGGTAACGACGATGAGTTTACCTTCGGCGCCCAGATGGAAATCTGGTGGTAACTGCCTGGTGAGGGGAGCAATGCTCCCCTCTGTTTTGATCGCGCGGGCGTAAAGCGCTTTTGCCTGGCCACCTTTGCGCCGCTCTCCCTAACTTCAGGTGACAACAATGAAAATGAAGAAAAGTCTCGTCGCCCTGTGCCTGAGCGCAGGTCTGTTCGCCTCTCTGCCAGCGGTGAGTCTGGCTGAGGTGAATATCGTTCCCCAGGATACTTCCGCGGCGCCGCGTATCTCCGCCGAACAGCTACGCCAGCTACACTGGACGCCGGTTAACCAGTCCAAAACCCAGACTACCGACCTTGCCAGCAGTGGTCAGAGCCTGAACGTGGGCGATATTCGCGGGCCGGTTGCGGCATACAGCGTACCGGCTAATATTGGCGAGCTGACTATTACCCTTGCCAGCGAGGTCAATAAAAACCAGGTTTTCGCGCCGAACGTACTGATACTTGACCAGAACATGACGCCTTCGGCCTTTTTTCCCAGCAGTTACTTTACTTACCAGGCGCCGGGCGTGATGTCCGCCGATCGCCTGGAGGGCACCCTTAAGCTCACCCCGGCGCTGGGCCAGCAGCAGCTCTATGTGCTGGTCTTTACCACCGCCCGGGATCTGCAGCAGACTACCGTTCAGATCGATCCGGCCAAGGCTTACGCGAAAGGGGCCGGTAACGCCGTGCCGGATATTCCGGATCCTGTCGCTCGTCACGTCACCGACGGTCGTCTGAAGCTAAAAGTGCGCACCAATACTGGCTCCAGCGTACTGGTCGGGCCGCTGTTCGGCTCATCAGGCCCGGCGCCGGTCACAGTCGGCAATACCGCACCGGTATACAGCGCACCGGCCAGCACACCGACGCCAGCCGCAGCCCCTGCGCCTGCTGCGAAGAGCGGGCCAGTACTGTCGGATACCGAAGACTATTTCAACCAGGCCATTAAACAGGCCGTGGCGCAGGGCGATATTGATAAGGCGCTAAAACTGCTGAATGAAGCCGAGCGACTGGGATCCTCCTCCGCCCGAACCACCTTTATCAGCAGTGTAAAAGGCAAGGGGTAATCGCTGCCCCACGGTGCTGATTTTGCAGTAACTGGTGCGCTACGGCGCACCTTTTTTTATGGTTAAGGGGGCTTTACGAGCGGGCTCGGAAAATCAGTCTCTGGCCCTGGCCATGAAACAGACCCTGTGTTACATCCATGGCTCTGTGAACGTGACATGGCAGGGAAGCACCATGAAAAAATCGGATACGCCTGTTCCTCATGATGGTCTGTTTAAAACCTTTCTGGCTCATCCGGATACCGCCCGGGATTTTCTGGAGATCTATCTGCCGCCGGAAATACGAAAGGGGGGCGATCTAGAATACGTTACAGCTGGAGTCAGGCTCCTTTATTGAGGAAGATCTGCGTACTTATTTTGCGGATGTACTCTGGTCTATGCAGACGACAACCGGAGGAGCCTACATTTACATCCTGCTTGAACACCAAAGCAGCCCGGATCGCCATATGGCTTTTCGATTAATGAGGTATGCGATCGCCGTGATGCAGCGCCATCTGGATAAAGGGTATGCGCAACTGCCGCTGGTGGTTCCGTTTCTGTTTTGCCACGGGCGCGCCAGCCCCTGGCCCTGTCCTTTGAACTGGCTGGCGTTGTTTAGCGATTCGGAAATGGCGCATCAACTTTATACCCGCCCCTTTCCGTTAATTGATGTCGGTGCGCTGGAGGATGACGATATTATGCGGCATCGCCGTATGGCAATGCTGGAACTGGTCTTAAAACATATCCGTACCCGGGATCTGATGGTGTTGATGGAGCCGCTGGTCAGACTCGTGATGGCGGGATACACTACGGAAGGCCAACTGGCTACGTTAATCAATGGATGTTGCAGACCGGCGATACGGCCCGGCCACAGCGTTTCTGAGGGAGATGGCCCAGCAGGCGCCGCACTATAAGGAACTTTTTATGACTGCCGCACAAAGACTGGAACAGCAAGGTATCAAAAAGGGTATTAAAACGGGGCGCCAGGAAGGCATCAGGCTGGGTGAGCAAAAAGCCAAACAGGAGGTTGCCCGCAGCCTGCTGAAGATGGGGCTCCCGGTACAGTCCATTATTGAGGTGACAGGCCTTTCTGAGCGCGAGCTGGCAGAGCTGGCCTTATAATGGATGCATGTATCAGATAAGCCACCGTGATGAGCGACGGTGGCTTTGTTATTACAGCGCGTTATAGCCCATCATCTGCAACAGCTGGCGGGCCTGAGCGACGGCCTCCTGGCGGTGGGCGACCCCGAGCTTTTGATAAAGATTGCGGATATGGGTTTTAATGGTGGTGGGTGCAACAACTAGTTCACCGGCGATCTGATCGTTGCTGTAGCCCGAATAGATAAGCCCCAGCACCTGCCATTCGCGCTGGGTCAGCGGACTGGTGCGGATAAGCTCCGGCACCTGCGGATGGTTTAGCAGGCGGCTGACGAAGTTTTCGTCGAAGTGGGCGAACTTGTGGCGGTGATGCTGATTGATTTCCCGCAGGATGCGCTGGGCGCGATGCTGATCCAGCTCTGGCAGCATATTCAGCTGAATCAGCTGGCGCAACTGCTGGGCCATGGTCTCACCTTCAATCACGAAGTGGCTCAGAAAGCCGGTGCGTCCGGCCAGGCTCAGGGCTTCAATCAGAATGCGCTGGGCTTCGCTTTTGTTGTCCTGCTGCCAGTAAAGCTGGTTGAGCAGCAGCAGGTTACGGTTCAGATCGCTCATCAACTCCAGAGCGCGAGCGTTGGCGTTAAGCTCTTCCAGCACTCGATGCGCTTCGTCGAATTCTCCCAGCAGAATCTGCGCCCGGGCGATATTGCGCCACTGCCCCTGCAGGAAGTGATTACGAGCGAAGTCCGGCTTCGGCGTCTGACGCAGCCAGGCTGCGGCCGCAGCACGATCGCCGGTCATCTGCCAGTAGATAACCCGAACTTTATCGGCGTTAGAAACCCAGTCGCTGTGGTAAGCGCCATTACCGAGCAGATTCTCAAGACGGTTCAGATGGCTGCGGGCGTTATCGATATCGCCGCGCGCCAGGGAGTTTTGCACCAACAGCGTCAGGCACTGTAGCTGCTGTTGAGGCTGGTAGCCGGACAGCACCTCCATGCCGCTGCGCGCCGAGGCTTCCGACTCGTCCAGCCGTCCCCAGGCCCACAGTAGTTGGGCGCGGATGCGCAGCAGGAATTCGTGCAGCGGCAACTGTTCCAGATGCTGTTCGTGAATCAGCGCGAAGGCCTTCTCCTGAATATCCCAGGCCGCCTGCAGAAAGCCGCGGGCGAACAGAATTTCGCTTTGCTGGATCAGGCTCCACAGCGCATAGTGCCAGACCTCATGGCGCCGTGCCATGGCTTCGGTTTCCTGCATCATCGCCAGCGACTGCTGCAGGTTCCCGGCGCAGTGGTGTACTTCGCCAAGTACCGAGGTGGCGACGATCTGCCCGTAATAGCTTGCCAGCGGCAGCGCGTCCAGCGCGGAGCGCGCCAGGCGATTGGCCTCGTCGGGATCGCCGTTGTTGATTGCCACCTGGGCGCGCAGGGCGTCGAATTCGCCATGCAGGGCGGCGTCGATCTCCTGCTTCATCTCCTGTTCGGCGCGCGCCAGCAGGGTATTCACCTCGCCATAGCGATGCTGGCTTTGCATCAGCCAGGCCTGAAGCAGTACCAGGCGCGGATTTTCCAGCTGCGTTTCCCAGGGCAGCGCCTTCAGGGAGTTTTCCAGCAGCGACAGCTCGCTCTGATGGAACAGTTCCCAGGCGTGATGTAGCAGGATATCGCGCAGCATCTTATCATCGCCCGCCGCCAGCGCATGGTGAATCGCCTCGCCGGGGAAACCTTGCGCCATCCAGCTTTCGGCGGCGGCGCGGTGCAGCATCGGCAGTTCGGTCGCCATCTCCCACTGACAGCGCTGGCGAAGGAAACTGCCAAACAGGGGATGGTAGCTAAACCATTCGCCACTGTCGTCCATACGCTGCAGGAACAGGCCCTGACGCTCAATTTCCTCCAGCCGCATCTGGCCATTCTCCGCGCCGGTAACCCGAACGATAAGCGCATCGTTCATCGAGTGCAGCAGGGAACTGGCCAGCAGGAAGCGGCGGGTATCACCATCGACGTTATTCAGCACTTCGTCCACCAGATAGTCGGTTAAATGGCTGGCGTTAATACCTGATAGCCGACGGGCGGAGTGGTGTGCCGCGCCGCTGTTCTGGCGGGCGGAAAGGGCGATGAGCTGGAGCGCGGTGGCCCAGCCGGCGACGTCGTCGCACAGGCGCTGGCATTCAAGCGTTTCGATGGGGGCGCTCAGGCGGTGGTCGAAAAACTGTTTGGCTTCCTGATGGGTAAAGGCCAGCTGTTGGCTGCCAATTTCCAGCAGTTGCTCGCGCACTCGCAGATTGGCAATCCCCAACTGCGGCAGATTGCGTGACAGCACCACCAGCGTCAGATTATCCGGCTGGTGGCGCAGGAAGAAGCGCATGGCGTCGTGAATCACCGGGCTGGAGATCAGATGATAATCATCGATGATAAGCCACAGCGGCCGCTGCCATTCGGCCAGTTCGATAAAAAGCTGCGAAAAGAGTGAGCTCAGGCTGGCGTACTGGCGCTTTTGCGCCATCGCTTCGCTGCGTGGGCAGTGGCCGCCGGTAGCCTGCTGCAGCGCGGCCACCAGGTAGCTGGCAAACCGCTCGGTCTGATTATCGCCTTCGTCCAGCGAAAACCAGCCGATATCGCTTTTATCCGCCGCCCACTGAGAGATTAGCGTGGTTTTGCCATAGCCTGCCGGGCTGGTCACCAGCACCAGGCGATAATTCCCTGCGCCGCCAAGTCTGGACAGCAGACGATCGCGAACTACCATGTTCTCGAGTCGAACCGGACGACTTAATTTGGAAGGAATCAGCATACTCAATGACGTTACCGTACAGGAAAGGGTGATAAATCAGGGATGGGTCAGTGGCTGGCCATCGCAAACCTGATTTTTTTTACACCTCGAAATTAATTATTACATAACTTCGATCAGATTATCCTTCAATGCAAGCATGGTGCGCTTTTTCCCCCGGCAAAGTTGCGCCTTATCACAGTTTTCCGCGTTATTTACATTAGACAGGGGACCACCCGAGACTTTTCCTGACTGAGGCTCCAGGCCGGGCTGGCAGCTGTCATGTATAGCAAATTAAACCTGATTAAAGAAGTGTATAGCCAGCATGAAATAAGCTATTTCCTGTAATTATAAAGAAAGATATTTATTAACCGGGCCTGAAAACTATTTTTATGGAATTAAACCCTGATAATGAGAATATTTTAATTTATTATTTTTCAATGAGTTAGTTTGTTCTTGCCTGAAGTGATAAACGCTTATTTTTATTCTGCTTTGGATGCGATAAATCTGAATGAAAAAGAGAAAATGGCAAAAGAGGCAGGCGTTTTGAGTGGCATCGATCACACTTTTTTCTCATCCCCGACCCTCCTCCCTGCCTAATCCCCCCCAGGATGAGGAAGTACTGGGGGCAGCCTGGCACACTAGCGAAAACATAATTTCAATCATTACAGGAATCCGATTACCTATGTCTATGTCATTTAATAAAGCGCAGTTTCAGGCGGCCCTGGCGCGTCAGTGGCAGCGTTACGGCCTTCATGCCGCACAGGAGATGACGCAACATCAGTGGTGGCACGCGGTAAGCGGCGCCGTGGCGGAGCTTCTGTCCGCCCGCCCGGAGAAACAGATCAAAGCGGGCCAGCGCCACGTAAACTACATCTCAATGGAGTTCCTGATTGGCCGTCTGACCGGGAATAACCTGTTGAACCTGGGCTGGTATGGTGGGGTGGCGGAAACGCTGAACGAATATGGCATTGAACTGAGCGATCTGCTGGAGCAGGAGACCGATCCGGCGCTGGGCAACGGTGGGCTGGGGCGTCTGGCGGCCTGCTTCCTGGATTCTATGGCGACGGTCGGGCAGTCGGCGATGGGTTACGGTCTGAACTACCAGTACGGCCTGTTCCGTCAGTCCTTTCACGACGGCCAGCAGAGGGAAGCGCCGGACGACTGGCAGCGCGCCAGTTATCCCTGGTTTCGCCATAACGAAGCGCTGGACGTTCAGGTAGGTATCGGCGGTAAGGTTCTAAAAGAGGACGGGAAACAGCGCTGGGAGCCGGCTTTCGTGCTGAAGGGAGAAGCCTGGGATCTGCCAGTTCTCGGCTACCGTAACGGCGTATCTCAGCCGCTGCGCCTGTGGCAGGCGAAACATGCTCATCCTTTTGATCTGACCCGCTTTAATGACGGCGATTTCCTGAGGGCGGAACAGCAGGGGATTGATGCTGAAAAACTGACCAAAGTGCTCTACCCGAATGATAATCATCAGGCCGGTAAAAAGCTGCGCCTGATGCAACAGTATTTCCAGTGCGCCTGCTCGGTGGCCGATATTTTGCGCCGCCATCATCAGGCGGGGCGTAAACTGGCGGAACTGCCGGACTACGAAGTGATTCAACTGAATGACACTCATCCGACCATCGCTATTCCGGAGTTGATGCGGGTGCTGCTGGATGAACATCAACTGGGCTGGGATGACGCCTGGTCCATAACCAGCCGTACTTTCGCTTATACCAACCATACCCTGATGCCGGAAGCGCTGGAGTGCTGGGATGAGCGTCTGGTACGCACTCTGCTGCCGCGTCATATGCAGATAGTCCGGGAAATCAACACCCGCTTTAAGAAGCTGGTGGCGAAACAGTGGCCGGGGGATGACGCGGTCTGGGCGAAGCTTGCGGTACTGCACGACGGTCAGCTGCGAATGGCGAATCTGTGTGTGGTGAGCTGTTTTGCGGTTAACGGCGTGGCGGCGCTACACTCCGAACTGGTAGTAAAGGATCTGTTCCCCGAATATCACCTGCTGTGGCCGGGTAAATTCCATAACGTCACCAATGGCATTACGCCGCGCCGTTGGATCAAGCAGTGCAACCCGGAACTGGCGACGTTGCTGGATGAAACGCTTAAGCGCGAGTGGGCCAACGATCTGGATGCCCTGAGCGGACTGGAAGCCTTCGCCGACGATGCGGCATTCCGCGAGCGCTACCAGGCGATTAAACAGCGCAACAAAGCGCGTCTGGCCGAATTTGTGAAGGCGCGTACCGGCATTGTGATTAACCCGCAGGCGATGTTCGACGTGCAGATTAAGCGTCTGCATGAGTACAAGCGTCAGCACCTTAATCTGCTGCATATTCTGGCGCTGTATAAGGAGATTCGCGAAAACCCGCAGGCCGATCGGGTACCGCGCGTCTTCCTGTTTGGTGCCAAGGCGGCACCAGGGTATTACCTTGCGAAGAACATTATCTACGCGATAAATAGGGCGGCCACGATTATCAATAACGATCCGCGAGTGGGCGATAAGCTGAAGGTGGTATTCCTGCCGGACTATTGCGTGTCGGTGGCGGAACGGCTGATTCCGGCAGCGGATATTTCCGAGCAGATCTCAACTGCCGGTAAAGAGGCTTCCGGTACCGGCAATATGAAGCTGGCGCTAAACGGTGCGCTGACGGTTGGCACTCTGGACGGCGCTAACGTAGAGATAGCCCAGCAGGTTGGCGAAGAAAATATCTTTATCTTTGGTCATACCGTCGAGCAGGTGAAAACCCTTAAAGCGCAGGGCTACGATCCGCTGAAATGGCGTAAGGGCGATAAGGTGCTGGACGCGGTGATGAAAGAGCTGGAGCAAGGCGTATACAGCGATGGCGACCAGCATGCGTTCGACCAGATGCTGCACAGCCTGGGCAAAGAAGGGGGCGATCCCTACCTGGTGATGGCTGACTTCAGCGCCTACGCCGCTGCCCAGAAGCAGGCGGAGACGCTGTATCGCGACCCACAAGCCTGGACTCGCGCGGCGATCCTCAACACCGCCCGCTGCGGTATGTTCAGCTCTGACCGTTCGATCCGCGACTACCAGGCGCGTATCTGGCAGGCAAAGCGCTAATTGTGAAAGAAGGAAACGCCATGGAAAGCAAACGTCTTGAACAGGCAGCCGCCGCTGCGGGGATCGCGGCAAGCTACATTAATGCTCACGGTAAGCCGCAGGCCATTGCGGACCAGACCCGACAGCGTTTGCTGGAAGCCATGGATGGCGCGGCCGTTCCGCTGTGCGGGGCGACTGCGCCGGTGCCTGGCGTAAAGGTCTTTATCGCAGGTGATCCTATGGTGTTGCCGGTGGCGGGAAAAGGGGAATACCTCTGGCATCTCACGACGGAAGAGGGCGACCATCATGACGGCGGTCAGGTACGGGCCGGTCATAGCCTTAAACTGACGGAGGGGTTGCCCCTGGGCTACCACAACCTGACGCTGGTGCAGCAGGAGGCGCGCTGGCACTGTCGGATAATCATCGCTCCCCGGCGCTGTTATACCCCGCCAGCGTTAAACGCCGGTGATAAGCTGTGGGGCGCCTGCGTGCAGCTTTATACCCTGCGCTCAGAGCGCAACTGGGGAATCGGTGACTTCGGCGATCTGAAGCGAATGCTGGTTGAAGTGGCGCAGCGCGGCGCCAGTTTTATCGGCCTGAACCCCATTCATGCGCTGTATCCGGCGAATCCGGAAAGCGCCAGCCCGTACAGCCCTTCATCACGTCGCTGGCTGAACGTTATCTATATCGACGTTGAGGCGGTGGAGGACTTCCGGCTGAGTGAAGAAGCGCAGCGCTGGCGCCAGGCTGAAGGTACTCACGCCAGCCTGAAAGCGGCGCGCGATGCCGAATGGGTGGACTATGCGGCGGTGACTCGCCTGAAGATTGCCGCTCTGCGTCTGGCCTGGCGACGATTCGCACTGCGCGATGAGCAGGATGAATCTATGCTCGCCTGGCAGCGCTTTGTGCGCGAACGCGGCGACAGCCTTTACTGGCAGGCGGCCTTCGATGCACTGCACGCGCATCAGATGGCGGAAGACGCCGGGCGCTGGGGCTGGCCGGTATGGCCACAAGCGTATCGTGAAGCCCATTGTCCCGCCGTGACGGAGTTTTGCCAGCAGCATGCCGATGAAGTGGCATTCTGGCAGTGGTTGCAGTGGCTGGCCTGGTCTCAGTTTGCTGATTGCTGGCGCCAGTGCGGCGAGCTGGAAATGCCTATCGGACTATATCGCGATCTGGCGGTAGGGGTGGCGGAAGGCGGCGCCGAAACCTGGAGCGATCGCGAACTGTACTGCCTGAAGGCCTCCGTCGGCGCGCCGCCGGATATTCTGGGGCCGCTCGGTCAGAACTGGGGGCTGCCGCCCATGAATCCCCATGTCATGGTGGAACGGGCGTATGAGCCCTTTATCGAGCTGCTGCGCGCTAATATGGAAAACTGCGGGGCGCTGCGTATCGATCACGTGATGTCGCTGCTGCGTCTGTGGTGGATCCCCTACGGGGAAACCGCGGATCGCGGCGCCTATGTGCACTATCCGGTAGACTCCCTGCTGGCTATCCTGGCGCTGGAAAGCCACCGTCACCGCTGCATGGTGATCGGTGAAGATCTGGGCACCGTGCCTGCGGAGATTGTCGGTAAGCTACGCGAAGGCGGGGTTTATTCCTATAAAGTGCTGTGGTTCGAGCGCGATAGCGAAAATCAGGTACGGGCTCCTGAAACGTGGCCCGAGCAGGCAATGGCGGTAGTGACCACCCATGATATGCCAACCCTGCGTGGCTACTGGGAAAGTGGCGATCTGAGCCTTGGTCAGCGGCTGGGGCTTTATCCGGATGCGGAGGTGCTGGAAGGGCTGTATGAGGATCGCGAAGCGGCGAAGCAGACTCTGCTTGATGCCCTGCATCGCCACGGCTGTCTGGCGAAGCGTTCCGGGCATCAGGCGCGACGTATGGCGATGTCACCGGTGCTGAACCGGGCGATGCAGCGTTATGTTGCCGACAGTAATAGCGGATTACTGGGGTTGCAACCGGAGGACTGGCTGGGTATGGCGACGCCGGTTAACGTGCCCGGCACCAGCGACCAGTATCCCAACTGGCGCCGTAAGCTGAGCCAGACTCTGGAAGCCATGTTTGCCGCGCCCGAGGTTAACCGGCTGATTAAGGATCTGGATAAGCGGCGCCGGGCTGCGACGCGCAGAGGGCGTAACGGCTCTCTTTCAGGGAGAGAGTAACGGGTTGCTTCGGTGCTCGTTATGGGGCGATGACCTTAATTGTTTGTATACCGGACTGCACCCTAAAAGTTGAATGCCAACTGAGTAAGGCGCAGTTTTTTTTACTGCCGGAGAGTTAATGGTTGAGGTGGCACTGAATTCAGGTTTTACCTGGTCAGTGGTCTTTCAGATGCAGGCCGGGGCGGCGGTGTAGTATGTGGTCATACCGGTTGCTCTGTTTTTGCGACAATGCTGTGTTCTGAAGGAATATGTTGTGCTGGCGAGGGTTCCGTTCACCGGTGGTGGATTAACAGAGAAGCTGTTGCCTGAAGTGAACGGAACACCCGCTGCATCGTCATATTCTACCGCTTTTATGCTGAAACCGGGCACCAGAGCTGCCTGTCACCCTCACCCCGGCCCTCTCCCGAAACGGGAGAGGGAGTTTCCCGGCAATGAACGGAACAGCCCACCGCATCATCATATTCTGCCGCTTCTGTTCTGAAACAGGGCGCCGAAGCCGCCTGTCACCCTCACCCTGGAACGTACACCCTGGAAGGGAGAGAGAGTTTCCTTACCCAAACTTCACGTTAAGGTTAATGCTCCAGAATCCCCCGGGCCAGCGGCAAATAGCGCAACGAGAAGAACAGTCGGTCTTTACCGTGGGACTCACTGCGGCTACGGTTCTGGATCTGGCGAAACGCCTGTTCAGAGACGGGTTGTGCGCTGAAGTTCGCATCGGTCCCGGAGGTCTGGCGAAAAATTTCATAAACAGCCCCCGCGCCAGGTGCGGCGCCTTCAAACAGGCTGCGATTGAGGTAGAGCTGGCGCTCGGTAGCGCTGAGTTTACCGACGCCGGCGCCATCCTGAACCCAGATTTTAACGCCGGTCGCCGCCATCTCACTCACCAACTGCCGGTAGCCGTCCGGCGTCATATTTCCGGCGAAGAAGCTACTAATGGCGACCGGCTTATCGGCAATGGTCGTCAGCTGGCGGCGTGAACTGGCGAGCCAGGCAAGCAGCCGGGCGCGTGATTCATCGGTGCGCCAGTGCAGATCGTCCACCTCGGCGCTCAGGTACCAGCCATCGATATGAGCGCCAGCAGCCCGCCACTGACGAGCCTGTTCCAGATCCCGGTACAGCAACTGATTAAGATAATTTTCCTGAGCCGCAGGCGGCTGGATCTGGCGGGTAAAAAAGTCAGGATCGGCATGCAGGCCCACAATTAGCTTCAGTCCCGCATGGCGGGCGGCATCGGCCCGCTGCATCAGCCATTCCTGGCCCTGTTTGTCGTTAAAGGCGTCGCCGTAGCGAGTCCACTGCAATACCAGGGTGTCGAAGCCCTGCTGGTGGAGTTGGCCCATGAGCTGCTGCCACCGGGGCAGGGCGATGCTGCGATCCCGGAGCTGCGGCTGATAAATCACCGCGGTCATGGCCTGAACACCCGCGCTGAACGCCAGCGTGGCGTAGAGTAACAGTGAGAGAAATCGTTTCATTTACCAGTGTACTCCCAGAGTCAGGAAGACATTATTGCGCTCGCCGGCGCTTTGATTGACGGTATGGAAGGTGCGCTGATATTCCACTCCGACGCTGGCTTTATGCGGCCAGGCGTCGTAGTGGGTTTCGCCACTCCAGACGTTCCAGCGTACCCCCACGCCCCCCAGGTATGTGGTGCGGGTATCGCCGTCGCGCCAGGCCGAAGCCTGAACGTGGGTATAGGGCTCTACCGTCTGCCCGTAAGCCACCTTATGGTGCCAACTGATGCGGTAGTCGGCGGTATAGGCCTGGTTGTTCTGGCGAATATAGTGGGCGGCATCCAGATAGAGGTTCTGCGCCAGCCAGCCGCGTCCGTTGGGGTGCCATTCGTCGCTGTATTTACCGCCGTTGAAGAACGAGGCGCTGGCGCGCAGCATGGTATCGGATTCGGCGCCATTTCCCAGTGGGATCTGCTGTTCCAGCGCCAGGAAAAAGATGTAGTCACGCAGCGGTTTCCAGCGCACGCCGGTGCCGAGGAACGGATTTTTTACCGGCATCACCACGCTGCTGGAGCCGGTGTCGGCGTAGAGACGCCCGTAAACTGAAAGCAGATCGCCGTCGAGCAGCATATTGCGGCCAACGCGGTATTCCGCCTCCATCTGCCCGTAGCTTCGGTATGACTGACCCGGCTGGCCGCCCAGGTTATTGTTGGCGGAGCTCATAGCACCAGAACGCAGGCCGACGGTGGAATCGAGAGAGAAGCTCCAGCGGCGCCCGGCGTCTTCATGCAGGCGGCGGAAGTTGTAGCGTTCCTGGCGCCGATCGTCGGTGAGTGTCCCGGCGGCAGCTGCGTAATCGATATTGTCAACCACGCGTTGCGCGTAATGGCGCGTCTGTTTTTCGTCGTCCAGCCGCTGGTTAACATAGGCCAGCTGTTTAACCAGCGCCGGATCGTCCGGCATACCAGTCAGCGCCTTTTCCAGCGCCTCGCGGGCGGGGGCCATTTGGTTATTGTCCCACAGCGAATAGCCAAGTGCCGCCTGGACGGCGCTATTGTCTGGTTCGCGCTGTTCCGCCGCCTGGAGATCGGAGAGCGCCTTACGCGGTTCATCAAGCTGGCGGTAGATTTCCGCACGGGAAAGCAGCGCCCGGGTCGTTGGCTCAATGGACAGCGCTTTGTTGATATCGGCCAGCGCCCGCTCCGGCTGGTCGGGCAGATAGCGGCGGGAATGTAGCCACCACCAGGCTTCGTTTTCGGTGGCGCCCCGCCGCTGGAGCTCATCCAGCCAGCGATCTCTGGCCACGGGGTCGGCGGCGGCCTGGGCGCTATTGGCCGCCGCAAACAGCGCCGGGTTATCCAGCTCCGGGGTCGGAATGGTCGACCAGGCCTGAACGGCGCGTCGGTAGTCCTGAACCTCCCACGCCTGTAAAGCGACGGCGCTGTGGGTGAACTTATCGGGCTGGCGCTGTTCGCTCTGTTCGAACGCATACAGCGCCATGCCCGGCAGTTTTTTCTGGTAGCAGGTGGCAAGCAGTTGCCAGCTGGCGGCGTCATAGCGCGGCGAAAGATCGCCGAGCAGCGCGCTCACCTGTGCGCAGTCGCTGTTAGCGGTGAGTAATCTGGCCTGCAGGTTACGCCTGTCGGGTGAAGCATGCGGGCGCAGCAGGCTGGCCATTTGGGTAGGGGTGGCCCAGTCCGGATGCTGTTGAATCAGGCCGATAAGCCGCTGCAGCAGGCGTTCTGATTGCGCACCGTTATCGCGCCAGGGCCAGGCGCCCAGCAGCATATCTGTCGCCGCCCGCTGCTGTCCGATGCTGATAAGCTGGTAGCTGAGGCTGTCCAGCAGCGCCAGATTTCCCGGGGACTGCGCCCGCAGGCGTTGTGCCAGGGTGACGGCGTTCTGGCTATCGCCCAGCGCCACGCTCAGGGCGAAGCGCTCGTTCAGCCATTCGTTGGCCGGTAGCGCGTTAAGGCGCTGTTGTGCTTCCTGATAGCGGCGTTCGCGCAGCAACTGGGGCAGCTCGATGCCCGCCAGATAGCGCTGGTTTTCCGCAAACCGCGGCTGGAATCCGGCCAGGGCCGCCCGGGGATTTTCGCTGTAGCGGGAAAGCAGATAGAGCCAGCGCTTTTCATCTCCGGCGTTCTGGAAGCGGGGCTGAGGTTGCGCCAGGTAGCGGGCAAGGCGCTGCCGTTCGCCCCGCTCCGCCAGGGCTGTAGCGTAATTGATACGCTGTTCGGTGCTATTCATCAGGCCCTGCGCCTGTAGCTGCTGTAGCCTGTCGTCCCGTTTTCCGGCAATCAATACGTTAAACCACTGCTGCTCCTGGGCGGGCGTCAGCGATTTTTCCCGGGCCAGGGCGCTGAACATGGCGTCTGCCTGTTCCCAGGCCTGCAGGTGAATCGCGCGGCCGATAATATCCTGGCGCAGCTGTTTTCCCGGTGCGCTGGCGGCAAAGCGTGCATCGTTTAATTGCTGTACGGCGATATCCAGTTCATTCAGACGCAGGGCATTCTGGCCCACTTCGCTGCGGCACTGGGGAGAGGGCGACTGTTCGCAGCGCTGAAGCTGCGCCAGCAGCTGTTCCTTGTTTGTGACTGGTGTCACTTTGCGTGGAATGGCGTTCAGCGCGCGGGTAAGCCTTGCATCGTTGGGGAATTTTTTCAGCTGCGCTTCAAGCAGCGCCCGGGCCTGCTCGTTATGGCCGAAGTGGCGTTGCGCTTCGGCCAGATAGAGGGTGAGGGGAATGTTGTCCGGGGCCTGCTTGTGGATATGCCGGAATTCACGCAGCGCGGTCTGTTCATCGTTACTCTTTTGCGCCTTTAGCGCCTTTTCGAAATGGGGATAAATGACGAAGTAACGATATTCGCTGAGCTCCAGTGAAGCGGCGTCTTCCGCCAGCGATGTGGCGCTATAAAGGGCAGAGATAACCAGCAAGCTGGCCGCCGCCAGTCGTCTGGACGAATAGATTTTCATGCGGCCTCCTGCTGTAATGTGTCCACCTGTTCCCGGGACAGTCCCGCTTCCGTAAGCAGGGGTTCAATCGCGGTTTGCAGCTCGTTTTGTAACGCCAGCGCCCGGTCCAGCGTGTGCTGACTGATAACCCCTTCGCCGACCAGGAAGGCGCCAAGCTGCATGTCGCTGCGTTCATGGCGCAGCAGCAGGGCGTTCATCGCCGCGCTGTTGATTTCGCCAAGCCCGGTTAGTATTTCAGCAAACAGGAACTGGTCAGCCTGGTAGTGCTGCCAGATCTGTTCCGACTGTGCGGGCGTCAGCCAGCCGTGCGCTACGGCGCTATTTAACATGTCTTGTTCGCGGTTTTTACGCCCGGAAAGATACCAGTAGCGCAGGCCGGTCACGACGCATCCTCTGGGGACGATGACATAGTCGATTTTCTTATCGAGTTTGCGCGCCAGCGCGGCCAGAGAGACCGGATCGATGCCGTTTTCACTGGCAAGGGTCAGCGTATCGCCCTCCATACGTAGCGGTAGTACGGCGTAACGCAGGGCAACGCGGGCCGGCATAAGGGATATCAGCGAGTCAGGCAGGGTTCGGGCGTCGAACGCTTCCCAGGGAACCTGGTTCTGTTCCGCCAGCGCCTGGGCCAGTTGCAAGGGGCTAACCAGCCGGCGTTTGACCAGAGTACCGCCGAGTCGCAGGCCGGGAATGCGATTGATCAGGCTCTCTTCCAGTTGCTGTTCGGTCAGGACACCCTGTTCGAGAAGGATCTGGCCCAGTGGTCGCAGAGCGCGGTTCTGTCCGGTAACGCTTGGGAAATCATGAGTGGTTTTGTCCCAGGCGACCCGGCGCGGATCGCCATGCTGTAGTACCTGTACCAGCGCCCGCCAGTTGGCCATAAAGTTAATAAGGTTACCCCATAACAGGCGGGGAAGCGACAGCAGCCCCTGGCCCAGACCGTAATAGATGGTAACGAAGATGATGCGCTGCAGAATGCGGTTGGTCATCAGAATGGCGTTAATCCACAGCAGCGTAACCAGCCAGGCGCTGCCCCAGAAGATGGAAAGGAACTGCCAGGCATCCGGCACCAGCCGCTGATAAGCCAGCAGTAACAGCAACTGAATCATGATGATCATGGCGATAAAGCTGATGAAGTTACTGATTAGCCCTTTGCGATCGCGCCACAGGAAGTAGTTCAGCGTCCAGCTGCTGCTCCATTTATGGATTTTGAACCCCTGAAAGACGATGCCGATAATCCAGCGCGATTTCTGGCGCATCGCGGTGGTAAAGGTGTCCGGGAAATACTCCCGCACGCAGATGACGTTAGAGGTGCGGCGACTCTGTAAAAAGCGTCGGGGCTGGCGATCTTCTTCGCGCACCACCGGGAAGCGCACGAAGATCTCTTTCATTCCTTTGGCCTTCAGGCGGAATCCGATGTCGTAATCCTCAGTCAGACTCTGTACGTCGAAGGCAATACCGTCACCGTCCGCCAGCAGCGCCATAACGGCACGCCGGCTAAAACAGGTGCCGACGCCTGCGCTGGGCACCTGGCCGGCAATTGCTTCGCGTACTGGAACGTCCTTACCATGCAGTTCCGCGAACTCATCGATATAGGACATGCTGGTGAAGTGGTTCCACTGACGCTCAAACGGGTAAACCGGCACCTGAATCAGATCTTTACGATCGACCAGATGGTTAAACAGCCGCAGCTCCATAGGGGAGATAACATCTTCTGCGTCATGGAGAATAAAACCCGCGAAGGTAAAGCTGGCGCTGCGTTCAAACTGGGTAATGGCATCCAGTACGTTGTTCAGGCAGTCGGCTTTACTGGTGGGGCCGGGGCGGGCGCACACCACCTTATGCACGTTGGGAAAACGCGCGCATACTTCGTCGACGTCGCGTTGGGTGTCTGGATCGTTAGGGTAGGTACCGACGAAAATATGGTAATTTTCATAGTCCAGGGTGGTGGCCGCCAGTTCGGCCATATTGCCGATAACGCCGGTTTCGTTCCATGCCGGAATCATGATGGCCAGTGGCTTTTCATCGGGTTTGTACAGCTCCCGATAGTCCATTGGCTTATGTTTACGATATACCGTAAAAGCGCGTTTGATCCGTCGCAACCAGTAAACGATATCGATAAAAAGATCGTCCAGACCGCTAATAAACATCAGGCAGGCCAGACCAATAGCTATCACCTTAAGCCCATACAGATAGGTGGCAAAGGCATCGACAAACCAGCTCATATTAATATCCTGAATATAAGTACAGGTATTGCTATCCTGTTTTATGTTACATGAGATCGTACATCATCGATGTTCAGTCGGTTGAATCATCCGATGGATGTAAGAACCAATATGAATATTATTATCTTTATGGTTTTTCTGGGTTTTGTGGAGGTGATTTTTGTTTTTTACAGTGAAAAAATGCTGCCCTTGATATGTTAGCATTGAATCTAACTTTATGTATATTAAATCATATTTTTATTTCTGCTGGTGGTTTTAGCCTCGTTTATTACAGATAAAGCCTGTTTTTTAATGTTTTTATGGCTTTTTCTTATCGTTGGTTTTTTTCTCGCAAGATTTTTTGGTTATATTTCTGGCGAATTTTTATGTCTTTTTTATGAATGCTTTTTCATTTCTGGTTTTGTCTTCTTTAATTGGTATCTTGTGAATTACCCTGGTGGTTTTTTTTCATTTTCAGCGCCGATATCCGATGTTTCCGGTACCAGCGCCGGGCATCGCAGTAAAAACAGCCTCAATATTGTCGCTGCGTATTCAGGCTGTCTCGTTATCCCAGCCACGCTCCAGTCGCGATAATCATCAGAACCAGCACTGCAATCAATGCATACAGCCTGTCGCGCTGACCGATAAATCCTGCCAGCATCAGCATTACCCGGGCTACCGGCAGCAGGATCAATACCAGAATGCCCGCTCTGACGATATCGCTGCCGCTAAAGGGCGGTAGTGGCCAGAGCGTAAGCGCTATTCCTGCGGCAATCAGTAGCATAGAGAGGGTGCTGCCCCAGGAGAGCAACAGCGCTATCGCCCGGTGATTTTCGGCATGTTTCATCATAAATCTCCCGGAAAGTGAATCCCGAAGGTGCTCATCAGCATCTGGAAGGCAAGCAGTATCAGCACCGCCACAAAGAACAGCCGCAGTTTTTCAGCGGGCAGCCACATCAACAACCGGGCGCCGAGTAGCGCGCCAACCACCGATCCCAGCGCCACCGGGCCCGCCAGATTGACTTCTATTTCGCCGCGGCTGTACCAGGCGACCGCGCTGGCCGCCGCCGTGACGCCAATCATAAAGTTCGAGGTGGCGGACGATACCTTAATCGGCAGCCGGAGCGCCGTATCCATCGCGGGAATTTTCAGTACCCCGGAACCAATACCGAGCAGTGCGGAAATCAGCCCGGCGCCGTACATCAGCGACATTCCCAGCGGCACGTTGCCCACCTGATACCGGTGCTCCGCGCCCGCACTATCTGGATAGCTGGCATGCAGCCGCAGTCGACTGGCCAGACTGCCCGAAGAAAGTTCTGTATCCACAACGGCCTCTTTACGCCGGGCCAGCATCTGGCGGGCGGAAATGAGCAGCACTGCGGTAAACAGGCCGTAAAGAAAGCGGGTGGAAATCAGACCTGCCAGAAAGACGCCACTCAGGGCGCCAAGGGTGGTGGCGGTTTCCAGCAGAATGGCGAGCCGAATATTGGTCAGTCGGCTGCGGATAAAGGGGGCGGCGCTGGCGCATGAGCAGGCGATGACCGACACAATGCTGGCACCAATTGCCGCATGAATGCTGGTATGAAAGAAGAGCGTCAGAATAGGTACGATAAAGATTCCGCTGGCCATACCCAGAACGCCGCCAAGGGCGCTGGCGATAAAGGCCGCGCCGAAAAGCCAGAGGATTTCCATCAGCGTTTTCCGGGATAAAAACAGGGGCGGGTTGTTGCAGAATAAACGGGATTATTCAGGGGCATATCACCTCGTTATCAGGCTCGTTAGCAAGCTATCTATTATACAGGAAACGGTCAGCGCCAACCAGGCTACCGGGCGCTGGCAACGACCCGCGCCGTAACGTTCTGAAACCTGGCAGGCTTTGAATAAATCAATATTATTTATCATTCTCGGTGCCGGTTATTGGTGGCTTTCCAGCAGCGAACCGGCATTTTTACTATTCTTAATCCATTCATTACCGTTCAGGTGCCCGTCAGTTAGTATTTTTTTATCAGTATTCCTGATGATTTCCGGATTAAGGGGGATTAATGCCGTACCGTCCGCCGTCAGCGCCAGATTTCAGCGTTTACGCCTGCGATCTGCTGCCCGGTTGCGGCAATGCGCCGCTGGAGGAAGAGACAGAAACGGAAGTGGCGATTATTGGGGGAGGCCTGCTGGGCGTATCCACCGCCCTGCATCTGGCGCAGTCTGGTGTCGACTGCGCGCTGCTGGAAAAAGCGACCCTGGGGGCGGGCGCATCCGGGCGCAACGGCGGCCAACTGGTGCCGGGGCTGGCGCGCTGGAAGGCAAAGGATATTCGGCAGACCTTTCCTGCCGATGAAGCGCGCTGGCTGTGGTCCTTTGCCGCCATGGAAACCATGGGGCTGCTGGCGTCGCTCATGGAACAATATCGCATTGATGCCGAATACCGCCCGGGGCACCTGACTGCGGCGGTGCATCCGGGTCATATGCGGGCGCTTGGTCAGGAAAGCGCGGCACGCGCCGCTCTGGGGGATGATTCCACGCGGTTAATCGACGCCCGGGAGTGTAGGCGCTATATCAATGGCCATGGCTATCATGGCGCGTTGCTGGATACCCTGGGCGGACAGATTCAGCCGCTGAAGCTGCTGTACGGGCTATGGCAGGGCTATCAGGCGCAGGGTGGCAGAACCTATGAGCATACGCCGGCGCTGTCGATTGAGCCTGAAAGGCGCGGCTATATCATCACCACCCCTTCCGGACGGCTGCTGGCCCGGCGGGCGGTAGTACTGGCGGTTCATGCCGACACCCCAACGCTACTGCCGGCCCACCGGGCCGTCACGCTGCCACTCTATACCTATCTGGCCCTAACCACGCCGATTCCGGAAGGCTCCCACGCGCTGCTGCCCGGTGGCCTGGCGGTATACGATACCCGGACGCAGATTGATTATTACCGATCATATGGTAGCGATCGCCTGCTGTTTGGCGGGCTGGGAACCGGGCGGAGGTTGAGGAGCGACGCTGCCGCTGAGCGGATTCGTCGACGCCTGACTGCGGTGTTTCCCCAGAGTCCGCAACTACGGGCCGCGCTGTGCTGGAGCGGCAGGTTTGATATCACCCGTTCGGGGATGCCGGTTTGCAGCCGAACCTCCGGCTCCATTCCCCTGTATGCGGTACATGGATGGAACGGACATGGCGTAGGGCAGAGCGTTCGGATAGGCAAGGCTATCTGCGACGATCTTCTGGCGCGTAATCATGACTTCGCGCGTCTGATGCGCTTTCGCCACAGTCGCTTCCCGCTCTCGTTTCTGCCCGATAGCTGGCTGGCGGGGGGCGGCATCGCTCTGAGCAGCGCGCTCAGCGCGCTCCATCCGCAGAAAATGAATTCGTTTTAGGGAAGAACCGCGGTCTGGCAGAAGCAGACCGCGGCAGGAGGGATTAACCCAGTGCGGATTCCCGCAGATGGGCTTTTAGCTTGTTGTACTCCTCAATTACGTACTGTTCGGCGCTGCGCTGATCGGCGATGGGCTCCACGCGTACGGCGCAGTATTTGAATTCCGGCGTTTTGGTTACCGGGCTCAGATTTTCGCTGACCAGTTCGTTACAGGCGCCGATCCACCACTGGTAGGTCATATAGACCGCGCCCTTATTGGGACGTTCGCTGACCTGGGCCCGGGTGATGACCTTGCCTTTGCGTGAACAGACCCAGATCAGATCTTCGTCGCGGATGCCAAGACGTGCGGCATCGTCGGCGTTGATTTGGGCATAGCCTGGCTCGTCGGCCAGCGCCGCCAGCGCGGCGCAGTTGCCGGTCATCGAGCGACAGGAGTAGTGACCCACTTCGCGCACCGTCGACAGTACCATCGGGTACTCGTCGGTCAGACGGTCGATGGGCGGCACCCAGTCGCAGGTGAAGAACTGTCCCAGGCCGTTCGGAGTACTGAAACGTTCCTCAAACAGGAAGTCGGTGCCCTGGTCGGTTTCGGACTCATCCACGCATGGCCACTGAATAAAGCCCAGCTCGCCCATTTTTTCGTAGGTGGCGCCGTAGAAATCCGGGCACAGGTGACGCAGTTCATCCCAGATAGCCCTGGTGTTTTCATAGTGCATCGGGTAACCCATTCGGGTCGCGATTTCACTGATGATCTGCCAGTCGGTTTTCAGGTCCCACTTAGGCTCCACGGCCTTAAAGAAGCGCTGGAAGCCGCGATCCGCCGCGGTGTAGACCCCCTCATGTTCGCCCCAGGAGGTGGACGGCAGGATCACGTCGGCCCGGGAGGCGGTCTTGGTCATAAAGATGTCCTGAACTATCACCAGCTCCAGATCATCGAACGCCTGACGTACCGCCGACAGCTCGGCATCGGTCTGGAGCGGATCTTCCCCCATAATGTAAGCGGCGCGAACTTCGCCGTGGGCGACCCGGTGCGGCAACTCGCTGATGCGGTAGCCGGTATGAGCGGGCAGGGAATCCACGCCCCAGGCCCTGGCGAACTTCTCGCGATTGGCCGGATCGTTAATGTACTGATAGCCTGGATAGGTGTCGGGCAGCGCCCCCATATCGCAGGCGCCCTGCACATTATTCTGACCACGAACCGGGTTCACGCCAGCGCTGGGTTTGCCGAGGTTGCCGGTCAGCAGCGCCAGGCTTGTGAGCGAACGCACAGTTTCCACCCCCTGGTAGAACTGGGTAACGCCCATCCCCCACAAAATGGCGGCGTTTTCTGCGGCGGCGTACATGCGTGCCGCTTTACGGATATCGGCAGCCGATACGCCGGTGATTTGTTCGACCGATTCGGGGGTATAGCCCTCGACGATCTTACGGTATTCCTCAAGTCCCTCCGTCCTGGACGCCACAAAGGCATGGTCATAGAGATCCTCTTCCAGGATCACATGGCCGATAGCGTTCAGCAGCGCGATATTAGATCCGTTATGCAGCTGAAGATGGAGATCGGCAATACGCGCCGTTTCGATCTTGCGCGGATCACAGACGATAATTTTAGCCCCTTTCTGCTTCGCTTTAATCACGCGGTTCGCCACGATAGGGTGGGAATCCGCCGGGTTATAGCCGAAAACGAAGATCAGACTGGCATTTTCGATACCAACAATGGAGTTGCTCATAGCGCCGTTACCGACCGACTGGTGCAGACCTGCAACCGAAGGGCCGTGTCAGACGCGAGCGCAGCAGTCCACGTTATTGGTGCCGATAACGGCCCGCGCGAACTTCTGCATGACATAGTTGGTTTCGTTGCCGGTACCGCGCGATGAGCCCGTGGTCATAATCGCGTCCGGGCCATATTTGGCTTTAATGGCGCTGAGCTTATCCGCCACGTAGTCCAGTGCCTCTTCCCAGCTTACCGCCTCCAGCTTGCCGCCGCGGCTGCGGCGAATCATTGGGCTTTTCAGGCGCGGGGTCAGGATCTGGGTATCGTTAATAAAATCCCAGCCGTAATAGCCTTTCAGACAGAGATCGCCCTGGTTGGTTACTCCCATGGCGGCCTCGGCTTTAACGACTTTGCCCTTATCGACGCACAGGTTGATTTTGCAACCCGATGCGCAGTAGGGGCAAACCGTGATGACTTTTTTCATCGTTTTGCTCCGGTCAACAGTCCTGGTGTCGCAGACACCGTCTCCCCCTCGTAATGCATAAGCTGTGCCATTTTTTAACTTATTGATATTTAATGAGTAAATTGGGGTTTTGTCCGCCGTCGACAAAAATGACATGTCGGAAAAGGGGGGAAGTGACGAGCAAAAACGGCGCGCGGGCGCGCGCCGCAAGGAAAATTAATGTGCGATCAGGGCGTCGTAGCCCTTACGGCGGTAGTTCAGCACCGATACCAGCCACCAGACGATGAACAGCCCTACGACCACGAATCCGGCATTGGCGAGACGCTCGTTGAGCGCTGCCACCAGATCCCAGACGCCGCCGCTCAGCGACAGTTTATCCATCAGCAGTCCCAGCGCTTCCAGACCGCCGATAAACAGCGCCACGGCCACGGAGCTGCCGGTGATGGTCATGTTGTAGTAAAGCTTGCGCTGGGGCTTATGGAAGGCCCAGCCGTAGGCGCCCACCATAATCATGTTGTCCAGGGTATCCACCAGGGCCATACCGCTGGTGAACAGCGCCGGGAAGACCAGGATTGACCATACGGACATGCCGCCAGAGGCGCCAGCGGCGGAGATGCCCAGCACGCCGATTTCCGTCGCGGTATCAAAGCCCAGCCCAAACAGGAAGCCCACCAGATACATATGCCAGCTTTTGTTCACCAGGCGGAAGGCCGGGCGGAACAGCCAGTGCATGGCGCCGCCGTGCAGGTCAGTTTCGCCTTTCGCGGCCAGCGACTCGCCGCGTTTCAGGCGTCGGAAGTCGCGCCACACGCTGCGCAGAATCACCAGGTTAACCAGCGCCATGGCCAGCAAAAATAGCGCTGACACGGCGGTGCCGATGGTGCCGCCCACCTCATGGAGCCAGACCATATTGTGCTGGAAGGCCGTGGCGGTAATCGCGATAGCCAGGGTCGCCAGCACCACGATACTGGAGTGCCCCAGCGAGAACCAGGCACCGGTGCCCCATGGCTGACTGCCCTGCTGCATCATCTTACGGGTGGCGCTATCGATAGCGGCGATATGGTCGGCGTCTACCGCGTGGCGTAACCCGTAACACCAGGCCAGCAGGCTGGCCGCCATCAGCGCGCCGTTGTGGTGAAAGGCCTGGATAGCCCAGGCCCAGGCGGCCAGATTCGCCGTCACTAATACCGTCAGCAGCAGACGGGCGCGAAGGGGAAGACGCAGTAGTCGGGTCAACATCATGATTTATCCTGTGGTAAAGAAAAATGAGCGGCGGCAATTACCGCCTGGCCAAAAGCAATGGCGCCATCGCCAGCAGGCAATTGCGCCGGAAACAGGCAGCGCAGACTGCCCAGCCAGTAAGCCAGGCGCGTGCGCAGAAGCGCGTTATGGATGACGCCACCGACGCAGACCACGGTGTCGAGGCCTGCCTGATGGGCGTGATGGCGCGCAAGCATCGCCAGTCCGCGAGCCAGCGCGTCGTGGAAAGCCCAGGCCCGGGCGCCGGGGGCGGCACGCCAGTTCAGCCACTGCCGCCAGAAAGTCGCCAGATCCAGTTGGTTACCGCGATGGGGCAGGGTGATCGGATGCGCCACCGGGCCGTGACGTTCCGCCAGCGCCTGGAGCAGGCAGGCGGCTTCGCTTTCGTAACTCAGCCGTTCAGGGGCGCATCCCAGCGCGGCGGCGACGGCATCGAACAGCCGACCGGCGGACGACGCCAGCGGCGCGTTAATGCCGCGTTCGCAGGCCCGCAACAGCGGTTGCCAGGGCTGAGAGAGTAGCGCGCGCGCCTCTGGTAGATGCTGCCAGTCAGGTATCCAGTTCTGGAGTTGCGCCAGCAGGTTACGCCACGGCTGGCGTGATGCCAGCTCGCCGCCGGGCAGCGCCACCGCGGGCAGACCGCCCAGATGCTGGCAGCGGCGGTAATCCACCTTCAGGCATTCGCCGCCCCACAGGCGGCCATCGCCCCAGCCGGTGCCATCCAGCGCCAGCGCGATAACCGGGCCGCTTTCCAGCGGCCAGCGGTGTTCCGCCAGGCAGGCGGCGACATGGGCATGGTGATGCCCCACCCGCAGCAGCGGCAGTTCGCTCTCCTGCGCCAGCCGGACGCTAAGATAGTCAGGATGGGCGTCCGCCGCCACGTAGCCAGGCGTAAAGTCGTAAAGCTGACACAGTCGATCCCGGGCCTGGCGCCACTGCGACAGCGCCGTATCGTCATTGAGATCGCCAAGATGCTGACTGAGTACCGCCTGGCGATCGCGCAGCAGGCACAGGGTGTTCTTTTGATCGGCGCCGACGCACAGGGTGGGGGGCGCATCAGAGAAACCCGGCGGCAGTTCGATAGCGTCCGGTACAAAGCCTCTGGCCCGGCGAACTATTCGTCCGTCGCGCTGGAGTAGCGAATCATCCATGCGCAGCAGTACGGCGCGGTCGTGCAGCAGCCAGCCGTCGGCGATATCGGCCAGTTCGGCTAACGCCTGGTCATTGTCCAGCGCGGGCGGTCGGCCACTGGCGTTACCGGAGGTCATCACCAGCGGGCGCTTTATCTCCTGCATCAGCAGATGATGCAGCGGCGTGGGGGGCAACATGACGCCCACCTGATTCAGGCCGGGCGCGATGCCGTCGCACAGCGTCGGCAGCAAGCGCTTTTCTTCCAGAACGATGGGCGCTACTGGGGTGGCGAGCAGGGCTGCGACCGGTTCGCTAACGGACAGGGCGTCGGGCAGCATCACGGCAAGGGGTTTGGCCGGGCGACCTTTGCGCAGACGCAGGCGCTGTACCGCCGCCTCGCTGGTGGCGTCGCAGGCCAGATGAAAGCCCCCCAGCCCCTTAATCGCTACGATAAGCCCGGCTCGTAGCGCGCGAAGCGCCGCCTGGAGCGCCGCTTCTCGCCCGGCATGACTGCCGTCGGCGCCGCGCCAGCGTATTTGCGGGCCGCAATGGGGGCAGGCCACCGGCTGAGCGTGAAAGCGCCTGTCAGCGGGATCCCGATATTCGCGGGCGCAGTCGGGACACAGGGGAAAACCGGCCATCGCCGTGGCGGCGCGGTCGTAGGGCATGGCCTGGATAATGGTCAGCCGCGGGCCGCAGTGGGTGCAGTTAATGAAGGGGTAGCGATAGCGGCGATCGGCGGGATCGTTCATTTCGCGCAAACAGTCGGGACAGGTGGCGGCATCCGGGGCGATATGGGTGGTCATGGCGCCGTCGTCGCTCTCAATGATTTGAAAGTCGCCGGGAAGCCGTCGCCAGCGGTAGGGGCGGCTTTCCACGCTGTCGATACGGGCCAGCGGCGGACAGTTGCAGCGCAGACGAGCCAGCAGCAGCGCCGGATTATCCGCCAGGCGAATAGCGACGCCGGCGCCGTCATTGCAGACGTTGCCGCGCAGGCCAAGCTGGCGGGCCAGTTGCCAGACGAAGGGGCGGAAACCCACCCCCTGTACTTTTCCGCGTATGCGGATTTCCGTTCCTGTCAGAGTCATAACCTTGCGTCTGTTATGGCTGCGTCGCCGGTTCCGCCGCCGCGCGCAGTCGCGCTTTCATTTCGCTCCAGGCGGTAAGCACGTCGCTTTCCGCCTGCGCCTGGTCGGCGATGGGCAAAAGCCTGACGGCGCAGTATTTGGTTTCTGGGGTACAGGAGACCGGATCCAGCTTGTCCTGGGTCAGCTCGTTGCAGGCGCCTATCCACCACTGATAAGTCATATATACCGCGCCGACGTTGACGCGTTCGCTCAGACGGGCCCGGGAAAAGACTACGCCACGCCTTGATGCGACCCGCACCAGATGGCCATCTTTAATGCCCAGTGGGGCGGCATCCTGAGGATGGATCGCGACAAAGCCGGGTTCGTCCGCCAGGGCTTGTAGAGCCGCGCAGTTTCCGGTCATGGAGCGACAGGAGTAGTGCCCTACCTCCCGTACGGTACAGAGCACCAGCGGATAGTCGGCATCGGGCTGCTCTGCGGGCGGCCGCCATGGCGCAGCATAAAGCTGTCCTTTACCGCTGGGGGTATCGAAGCGTCCGCCCTGGTACAGCCACGGAGTCCCGGGATGCTCCATGGTCGGGCAGGGCCACTGCAGATGCCCCATTTCGCCGATTTTCTCCCAGGTGGCGCCGTAGAACAGCGGGCAGAGTTCGCGCATTTCATCCCAGATCTGCTGATTACTGTCGTAGCGCATCGGGTAGCCCATAGCGCTGGCTATCTGGCTGATGATCTGCCAGTCGCGGCGGACGTTGTCGCGCGGGGTTATCGCCTGTTCAAAGCGCTGGAAGCCCCTATCGGCACAGGTAAAGATACCGCCGTGCTCGCCCCAGGAAGTCGCGGGTAGCAGCACATCGGCTTTTTCGGCGGTTTTGGTCATAAAGATATCCTGCACGATTAGCAGGTCCAGGGCCTCGATGCCGCGTCGCACCAGGCCCAGATCGGCTTCGGTCTGGAGCGGATCTTCCCCCATGATGTAGTACGCCTTAATTTTTCCTTCCAGCGCCAGGTGAGGAACCTCGGTAATACGTACCCCGATTTTGTCATCCATCACGGCCGGATCGATTCCCCATGCGGCGGCGAATTTTTCTCGTACCCGGGGATTGTCCACCCGCTGATAACCCGGGAAGTTGTCTGGCAAAACGCCCATATCGCAGGCGCCCTGAACGTTGTTCTGGCCACGCACCGGGCCAACGCCCACGTGTTCGCGGCCGAGGTTGCCGGTGAGCAGCGCCAGGCTGGAAAGCCCTTTGACCACATCCACCGCCTGAGCGAACTGGGTGACGCCCATCCCCCACATTACGGTGGCGGAAGGGACTGCGGAATAGAGGCGCATCGCCTGGCGTATCGCCGTAGCGGGCACGCCGGTAATCCCTTCCACCGATTCCGGCGCGTAGTTTTTCACCGTTTCGCGCAGCGCCTCCAGCCCTTCGGTATGGCGCGCCACCCATGCGCTGTCATAAAGCTCCTCTTCCAGCAGTACGTGGATAAAGGCGTTAACCAGCGCCATATTGCTGCCGTTGTTGAGCTGCAGGTGCAGATCGGCAATACGTGCCGTTTCAATTTTGCGTGGATCGCAGACGATAATCCGGGCGCCGCGCTGTTTAGCTTTCAGCACCCGACGCGCCACGATGGGGTGAGAGTCGGCGCAGTTATAGCCGAAAATCAGCAGGCATCGGGAATTTTCGATATCGGCGATGGCGTTGCTCATCGCTCCGTTGCCCAGGGTCTGCTGAAGACCGGCTACCGAGGGGCCGTGGCAAACTCTGGCGCAGCAATCGACGTTATTGGTGTTAAGCACCGCGCGGGCAAACTTTTGCATCACGTAGTTGGTTTCGTTGCCGGTTCCCCGGGACGATCCAGTGGTCATAATGGCCCGACCGCCGTAGCGCGCCTTAATGTCGCTCAGGCGCTCTGCGGTATAGCGGATGGCTTCGTCCCAGGTGACCGGCTCCAGCGGCCCCCCTTTACGGTAGCGGATCATCGGCTGTTTCAGGCGCGGGGTCAGCAACCGGGTATCGTTAAGGAAGTCCCAGCCGTAATAGCCCTTCAGACAGAGTTCATTCTGATTGGTGACGCCATTGGCCGATTCAACGCGGGTGATGCGGTTGTTTTCCACAACCAGTTTCAGTTTGCAGCCCGCACCGCAGTACGGACAAACGCTGGTGATTTTTTTCATCAATAACAGACCTGTTAAGAGTTGAAAGCAGGGAATATCAGCGCGTCAGCGCGCTGATATCGTCAAGTGCCGCACGGCGGCGTTTTTCCAGATTAAGCTGCTCAAGGCGATTGCGATCGATACAGACAATGGCGTTGGTCGGACAGGCTTCAAGACAGGCGGGGCCTTCAGCACGATGGTGGCACAGGTCGCACTTATTGGCCTCGGCCTTGTCCGCCATAATATTCAGGCCGCTGCCGCTGTTGCGTACCACCGGGCGAACCACCACTTCCATAGCGCCGTAGGGGCAGGCCACGACGCAGGTTTTGCAGCCAATGCAGCGTTCCTGATGGACGTGGACAAAATCGTTGTCCCGACTGATGGCGCCGTTGGGGCATACCCGGGCGCAGGGGGCGTCTTCACACTGGCGGCACAGGGTCGCCGTAGAGATATTGACCCCTTTGATTACGTGAATGCGGGGCAGGAAGGTTTGCGGCGTCAGGGCGGCGCAGTCCTGATCCTGCTGGTGAGCGACCACGCAGGCGACCTCGCAGGTGTGGCAGCCAATACACTTGCCTGAATCGGCAATGATGAAGCGGTTCATCTTATTCTCCGGCTCTGGTTTCTCAATGCGTGGCCTGTTTAAGCATAAAGCGTGCCATTTATTTAATTTCATGAATTTAAAGGTTTTTTATTGATTCCGCTGTTGAGGGGAGAGCGGCATTGACACTTTTGACGAAGAGATATCGTCACGGGAGGCAAGTCGTCAGGAGGGCGGATAGATAACGCCGATATCAGACTGGCTTAATGGTATCGGCGAGCGGGTCATTGAGTGGGAATGGGGCGCGGGGCATCATTGCCTCCATTTTCATGCTGAATGAAATGGCCGCCGTGCAGTCAGCGGCGGCAAAACAGTGATACCAGTAAAGCGTAAGCGAGTAGCCTTGCGGGTTAAAGTTGCGCGATGCCCCCCAGTTCCTGCCAGTTTTCCAGGCGGCGGTGCAGCTCTTCCACGGCGTGGCGCACCGGCTCGGTCATCGGGTAGCAGAAGCCCACAATATCAGGCTGGATACCCACGAAGATAACCTGTTTCACATCGCCCTGTAGCTGCTCTACCAGGTAGTTGAGCGGCATATTGTGGGTGGTCATCAGAAACAGCTCGGCGATATCCTCAGGGTCGATAATGCGCATCTCGCCGGGATTCAGACCCATATCGGTGGCATCGACTATCAGCAGCCGCTCCGGGTGCAGTTCACGAATGGCGACGATGTCGTTTTCCGGTGCGCTGCCGCCGTCAATGACCACCCATTCGCCGCGCGGGCTGGTCTGGCACATTTCCGCCAGCAGCGGGCCGGCGCCGTCGTCGCCCATCATGCAGTTGCCCACGCACAGCAGTACATCAGTCATTTTGTCTCCTCACCATCAGATAGACCGCTGGTTCCTGTTGAATAGCCTTAAGCAGACGCAGCAGTGAGCGGCTCCATTCCTGCTGCTGTGGGGTTTGCCGGGCCAGCGCTGCGTCGAAGGCGGGCGCCAGCAGCGCGACGTGGCTCTGGTCGATAACGATTTCACCGAAGCGCGTCACGCCCGCCATTTTTCGCTGTGCTTCGCCTGCGGGCAGCGTGGCTACCCATGCCGGATACGCTTCCAGCGGGCAGGTCAGTGCCGCCTGCAGGCAGTCGATAATGCCCAGATGATGGCCGATAGCCAGGCTGTAGTAGATAACCTGCTGGGCCTGGTCTGGCGTATTTTCGCTTTCATCGACGAATTTGCGATTTAGCTGGCTGAAGATAACGCGTCCGCTCATCGGATACGCTCCCGTTCGACCACCTCGTTCAGCGCAGCGACTATCTCATTAAGGCGCGGATCCTGTTGTTCATTCAGCCAGCCCGCCAGCGCGCCGTCACCCTCCGCCAGACGCTGCATATAGTCGTTAGCTATCTGGCGGCCGTAGCGGTAGCCCGCCATGCGCCGCGCGGCCCGGTCGATACGCACCCGCAGCGGCTGTACCATTTCCGGGTGCAGCAAGCTGGCTGGTTGATTGTCGCACTCGCCCGGTTCCCGGGCGTGGATTTTTTGTTCCAGCAGTCCTAACGCCATGGCAAAACCATAGAGCGTGGCGGCGGGCGATGGCGGGCAGCCAGGAATATAGACGTCGACCGGTACGATCTGATCGGTGCCGCCCCATACGCAGTAGAGATCGTGGAAGATGCCGCCGCTATTGCCGCAGGCGCCATAGGAGATGCAGATTTTTGGGTCTGGTGCCGATTCCCACGCGCGCAGGGCCGGGGAGCGCATCGCGCGGGTCACGGCGCCGGTAAACAGCAGAATATCGGCATGGCGCGGTGACGGCACCACCTTAATGCCGAAACGTTCGGCATCGAACACCGGCGAAAGGGTGGCGAAAATTTCAATTTCACAGCCGTTACAGCCGCCGCAGTCCACCCGGTAGACATAAGCCGAACGCTTAATTTTCTTTAGCAGCGACTGCTTCATGCGGGCAATAGATTCGTCCACCGTCATGGGGAGTGGCTGACCAGAAGCCGAACGCGGGCCCAGGAGCTGGCTCATCAGATAGCCTCCTTCATTTCACGGGTTAAATCGATAAGCGCGCAAGGGGCAAGCCCCTGCTGGCGCTTGCATTCAGGGCAGGTTTCGAAGCTTTCGCGATGCCGTTCGGCGCGCTGGTCGCCGCCCTGTTTCAGCAGCGCGATGGCGTAGTCGATCTCCTTCTGTACCGCCCAGGGGCGCTGGCAGCTGCGGCAGCGGCAAACCTCAAAGCTGGCCTGTTGCAGAAAATCCGCTTTGCGCCAGACCGCCAGCTCGTATTCGGTGGTCAGCGCGATGGCGGCGGTGGGGCAGACCTCTTCGCAGCGGCCGCAGAAGATGCAGCGCCCAAGATTGAACTGCCAGTCGAGCTGGCTTTGAGCGTCGTTAAGGTTCACGCTCAGGGCGTTGGACGGACAGGCGTTTACGCAGGCGGCGCAGCCGATGCACTGGGCCGGATTGTGCTGCGGTTTGCCGCGGAAATTTTTATCCACCTCTACCGGTTGCAGCGGATAAGGCGTGGTGGCGGTGCCGGTTTTCAGAACTTTTTTAATAAACGGAATCATGGTTGCTCCAGAGGCCCCGCGACGGCGGGGCCGCGGTGTTATTTCAGCGGCGAGTTCTTACGCTCGATGGCGTAGCGCTCAATCTCCTTATAGGGCACGACCTGGCTCTTACGCTTGCGGACATCCACCACCGTCATGCGGTCAGTACAGGAGTAGCAGGGATCGAGGCTGCCGATAATCAGCGGCGCATCGGAAACCGTATTGCCGCGCAGCATATAGCGCAGCGTCGGCCAGTTGGCGTAGGTGGCGGCGCGGCAGCGCCAGCGGTAGAGCTTCTGGTTGTCGCCGGTCATGCTCCAGTGGATATCGTCGCCGCGCGGCGCCTCAGAGAAGCCCAGGGCGAAACGACCGGGAATATAGGTGAAGCCTTCGGTCATCAGCGGCCCGGCGGGCAGGTTATCCAGTCCGTAATCGATCATGTTGAGGGAACAGAACACCTCGTTGATGCGCACCTTCAGGCGTGAGATCACGTCGCAGTCCTGTTCACTGAACACTTCGAGCGGCAGCAGACCGTAGCCGACAAATGGATGGTCGGCGCGGGTGTCGCGGGTGTGTCCGCTGGCGCGCACCATCGGGCCGACGTTGCTGTAGTCGCGAGCTATCTGAGGGTCGAGACGACCAATGCCAACGGTGCGCTGCTCGATATTGGGGGTACTGAGCAGGATATCCACCAGATCCTGAACCTCGCGCCGCATCTGCTGCGCCAACTGGCGGGTCTGGATCATATCGTCCTTCAGCATGTCGCGGCGGATGCCGCCTATCAGGTTCAGGCCGTAGGTTTTACGGGCGCCGGTCAGGATCTCCGCCATTTTCATGGACTGTTCGCGCACCCGGAAAAACTGCATAAAGCCGGAATCGAAGCCAACGAAGTGGCAGGCCAGTCCCAGATTCAGCAGGTGGCTGTGCAGGCGCTCCACCTCCAGCAGAATGGCGCGGATCATCTGGGCCCGTTCCGGTACCACAATGCCCATCGCGTTCTCCACCGAGGTGGTATAGGCCGTGCTGTGGGCGAAGCCGCAGATACCGCAGACCCGGTCGGAAAGAAAGGTGACTTCGTTATAGCCCATACGGGTTTCCGCCAGCTTTTCCATGCCGCGATGGACGTAAAACAGACGGTAGTCGGCGTCGATAATAGTTTCGCCGTCGACGAACAGCCGGAAGTGGCCCGGTTCGTCGGAGGTGACGTGCAGCGGGCCGATCGGCACTACGTTATTACTGTTATCCCCCAGTTCATTAATGAACTCATAGGTTTCCCGGTCGCTGGTAGGGGCAGGGCGCTGACGGTAGTCCATGCTGTCTTTGCGCATTGGCCATAGTTCATCCGGCCAGTCATCCGGTAATACCAGGCGGCGTTCATCCGGTAGCCCCACCGGGCGCAGGCCATACATATCGCGCACCTCGCGCTCACCCCAGACCGCTGCGGGCACTTTTGGGGTGACGGAAGGGAATTCGGGGTTGTTTGCGTCCACTTCGGCGCGCACTGTTATCCAGCAGCGAACGCCTTTTTCCATCGACAGCACATAGTAGATGGCGTAATTGCCGCACAGCTTGCGTTCATCGTTACCGAACAGCACCGACAGCCAGCCGCCCTGCTGATAATAGAGATACTCCACAACGTCGGGCAGGCGGTCGAGCCGCACGGTAAGGGTAAGCTGGTCCCGGGTCTGCCAGGCTTCGTCCAGTACGGCGCCGGGCATAGCCTGGCGCAGCGCGGCCAGATAGTGCTGGCCTAATTTTTGTTCAGACATATTGATGCTCTCTTTCTGTCACGCCGCCAGCAGGGTGACGAATGCTAAAAATGCCAGGCCGAAGCCGGTCCAGGTAATGCGGGAGGTCGCCAGAAAACGCAGGCGCGCCATGCTGTTTTCAAACAGCGCGATGACCAGAATGCCAAGAGCCAGTTTTACGAGCGCCAGCACAACGGCGACGGCGAGTGCGCCAGCCGTAAAATGGGTCATCTGACCCCAGGGAATAAACACGCTGATAAACATTTGCAGCACCACCAGTTGCTTCAGGCTGATGCCCCATTTCAGCACCGCGAAGCCGCTACCGCTGTATTCCGAGAGCGGCCCTTCCTGAAGCTCCTGTTCCGCTTCGGCCAGGTCGAAGGGCAGTTTGCCCATTTCGATAAAGGTGGCGAAGGCGCAGGCAAGCCACGCCAGCATCAACGTCAGGCTGTGAGCTACGGGCCAGGCGTGCACGGTGGCGACCAGTGCGTCGATATGGGTGGAGCCGGCGACCTGCGCCACCACCCACAGCCCAAGCAGCAGAATGGGCTCCACCAGTACGCCCAGCAGGGCTTCACGGCTGGCGCCGATGCCGGTGAAAGGGCTGCCGGTATCCAGCCCGGCGATGGCGAAGAAGAAGCGGGCGATGGCGAACAGGTAGATCAGGGTTATCAGATCCCCCGTCCCGGCCAGCGGCGCGTATGGCGTAATCAGCGGCAGAGTCGCGGCGATAGCCAGCATTACGCCGGTCAGCACAAAGGGGGTCAGGCGAAAGACCCAGCCCGAGTCGGCAGGTGCCACGCTCTGGCGCCCCAGTAGTTTGAACAGATCCCGGTATTCCTGGAGCAGGCCAGGGCCGCGGCGGCAGTGCAGACGTGCGCGGGCAACGCGGCTCAGCCCGGCGAACAGCGGCGCCAGCGCGAACAGCGCCAGCGCCTGAATCAGGGCAAAAATCAGGGTATTCATGTTACAGACTCCGGGTAATCACAACGGCCAGCAGAATGCCCAGCTCAATCACCGCCAGGCGTCGGAACAGACCCGGCAGCGCCTGGTGTTGCCAGAGCGGTAGCAGAGGGGCCGGGTTGAGCGTACGGCGCAGGGCGAAGACTGGCCCAAAGACGCTTTTCAGCGGCGCCGCGAAGCCGTGGGCGGTAATCACCATGGCGGGTTCGTGATCGTAGCCACATACCCAGGCACTGCCGCGGCGCCGTGCGGGCAGGCGATCGCCCCGCAGCAGCAACATGATGATAAACGGCAGCAGGGGGGCGGCGATAAGCAACAGGGCGATCAGCGGCTGGGAAACCACGCTGCTGGCGGCACTGCCTGGAATGGCGATGACGGAACCCAGCAGCGGCAGCAGCCAGGGAGCCGCTACGCCGCTCGCTACGCAGCACAGCGCCAGCGTGACGACGCACAGCGTTATCAGCCAGGGAGCCGGGACGGCCCGTTCCGCCTCTGGGGTGCGCGGCGCGCCCAGAAAGGTCACGCCGTAGACCTTCGCCATACACATCACCGCCAGCGCGCCGGTGATCGCCAGCCCTACTGCCAGCAGCGGGCCGAGCAGACGCGCCAGCCACAGCGACTGTTCCCCGAGCCGGAAGAAGGACTGGTAGATTACCCATTCACCGGCAAAGCCGTTTAGCGGTGGCAGGGCGGCCATTGCCATCAGCCCTGTCAGCATGGCCAGCGAAATAGCCGGCATTCGTTTACCGATGCCGCCCAGCTTTTCAATGTCCCGGTGTCCGGTGCGAAACCAGATGGCGCCCGCTCCCAGAAACAGGGTGGTTTTAAACAGACTGTGGTTGAACAGGTGGTAGAGCCCGCCCACGATGCCCAGCGCCGCCAGCGCGGGCGCCTGCAGGGCGTAGCCGGTCAGACCTGCCCCCAGCCCCAGCAGAATAATGCCGATGTTTTCCAGCGAGTGGTAAGCCAGCAGGCGGTTAATATTGTGTTCCATCAGCGCGTAAAGTCCGCCGATAAAGGCGGTGATCATCCCCAGCACCATTACCGCAATGGCGTACCACAGCGGCGGAACCGGGCCAAGCAGAGCCAGGGTCAGCACGCCCCAGATACCGATTTTTAGCACCACGGCGGAAAACAGCGCGGCGGCAGGTGCGGATGCGCTGGCGTGGGCCTGAGGAACCCAGCCGTGCAGAGGAATAATCCCCGCCAGCAGACCGAAACCTGCCAGTCCTGTCAGCAGTGAAAAGACACCGGGCGCGTCGAGCGTCGCCAGGCGGTGCAGCGCGGCCAGATTCAGCGTGCCGTATTGCCGCCACAGCAGCAGGCAGCAGAGTACCAGCAGTAGCGTACCCAGGCGTCCCAGAACGAACCACGGCTTTCCCTGCTGCGCATTACCGGTCAGGAAGACGGCACTAAGGGCTGCGATCTCCGCGCCGACCACCAGGGTGACAAGGTTGTCCGCCGTTACCGCCAGCAGAGCACCCGCCAGCACCAGAAGCAGCAGCGGCCCGGTGACACGGGTAGTGGGATGGCGCTGCCAGCTAATGTGATACAGGCAGATAAACAGGCCGCACAGGCCGATGGTGATAAGCCAGACCGCGTTTAGCGGCGTCAGCATCAGCGTATGGCGGCCGTGAAGCAGGGCGACCGTTAGCGGCAGACCGGTCAGTGTGAGCACACCGCCGATCAGCGCGCAAAGGCAGGCCAGCGCGCCGGCGATGCCCGCGACCAGGCCGCTCAGGGTGCGATGAAAAGCCAGCGCGGTGGAAAGAATGGCGCCGGCTCCGGACAGCAGCAGCGCGTTATTCATCAGAGTCACCAGCGTCATTGTGTGTTTCTCCCATGGCTGGAAAAAGCCGACAGCGCGCCGAAATCCATGCTGATAGCCCGCTCGCGCTTACGGCGGCTGGCGTCGGCGATGTCGTCGTTGCTGACGATGCGCAGCGCTTTGGTCGGACAGGTACGGATACAGGCGGGCCCCTGTTGGTCGAAGTCGCAGAGATCGCACTTCACGGCGATGGCACGAATGCCGGGCACCCAGTCCAGAAATGAACTGACTTTGGGGGGCATAGGCGGCGCCGGAGGCGCTTTGGGGCTGTTAGCGTTGGCCGGTATATCCAGCGGGCGGCTGCCGGAAAACTCAATAGCGCCGAACGGACAGGCGATACCGCACAGCTTGCAGCTTACGCACAGGCTTTCATTAAGTTGTACTGCGCCGTTCTCCCGGTTGATGGCGTTAACCGGACACACCTGGGCGCAGGGGGCATCCTCACACTGATGGCACAGTTGGGGAGCGGACTCTTTTTGGTTCAGCATTACCTTCAGGCGCGGCATAGATTGCAGCCCCTGATGGCGATGATTCTCTGAACAGGCGGCCTCACAGGTATGGCAGCCAATGCAGAGTTTGGGATCGGCGATAACAAAACGGTTCACCCGAGCATCCTCGAAGTAGTCATTTTTGACGAAAGGGTGTCGCGGGCGTCATTTTTCGACACTCATCGACACGACGTGATTCAGGCCTGAGACGGACGTGACAGGGCCGGGGCCAGCGCCTCTACCGTCAGCGGAACGTCTTGCTGCATGGCCCGATACAGATGGTCGTAAATGCAGCTAATCCGACTCAGATAGTGTTCCAGCACCGCCTGGCGATCGGTGTTGCGAACCTGGCCGTCGAGCAGGCCGTTGCAGTCCAGGTGGCTGCTGGCGAGCGGGATATGATGCTCGCCGTCGCGGGTGCTCAGGAGGTAACGGATTTCGCGATCGTTAAAGCCGGTATCGCGCGTCACCTGCAGAATAAAGTGGTTGAAAAGCGAGAAATTCAGCCCCTCATCGGGGGAACTCTGAATTTCCAGATGCAGCGTCTGCCGGGTAGTGGTGATGGCCTGAATCAGGGTATTGCAGTAGGTGTGCCACTGCTTATGGAGCTGGCGGTTACGCTCGGCAATAAACGCCGCCTTATGACTTAATTCAGAAAGGGTCATGGATGATTTCCTGCTGATACGGATATCTTTCCATTAGCACTTTTTGTGCCAGTTTTTATCACTTTGAAAAATAATGATTTTATTTTATTTTTCCGCGTTGATGCCGTCTGGTGACATGTCATTTCGACAGCTTTCGTCACCGGAGATTCGGTCTGGATCTCCTGGTGGCATGGTTGTTGCATTAACTGGTTTGTCACGCGATAGAGTGACGAATCCGGAGGCGCACTATGCACGAAATCACGCTTTGTCAGCGCGCGCTTGAGCTGATTGAACAGCAGGCCCGCAGCCATGGTGCCCGTCGGGTGACCGGCGTCTGGCTGTCGATTGGGGCTTTTTCCTGTGTGGAACGCAGCGCGCTGGAGTTCTGCTTTGAACTGGTCTGCCGCCAAACCCTGGCCGAAGGCTGCCGGCTCAATATTGAGCAGCAGGAAGCGGAATGCTGGTGTCAACGCTGCCAGCGTTACGTCACCCTGCTAAGTAGCCGGGTAAGGCGCTGTCCTGACTGCCTGAGCGATGAATTACGCATCGTGGCGGATGACGGCCTGCAGATTAAGCGCCTGGAAATAGAGTAGGAGTTAACTATGTGTACCACCTGTGGCTGTGGAGAAGGCAATCTCCATATTGAAGGCGATAGCCATCACCATTCCCGTGCGCCCTTTGCGGCGACGCCGCGCCAGGAAATGCGAATAACGGGCGTCACTTCGACGTCGTTTCAGCCTTACCAGGCGCAAAATGGCGACCTGCATTATGGCTGCGGTGAAGCGGGTGCCCACGCGCCGGGCATGGGGCAGCGCCGTATGCTGGAGCTGGAGCTCGATGTGCTGGATAAAAACAACCGGCTGGCCCGGGAAAACCGCGCCGCCTTTGCCGCCAGCGGCCTGCTGGCGCTGAATCTGGTTTCCAGCCCTGGCTCCGGTAAAACCACGCTGCTTAGCGAAACCCTTAAACGCCTGAAGGGCCAGGTTCCCTGCGCTGTGATTGAAGGCGATCAGCAGACCCTGAATGACGCTGAACGCATTCGCGCTACGGGCACTCCGGCAATTCAGGTCAATACCGGTAAGGGGTGCCATCTGGATGCGCAGATGATTCAGACCGCCAGTCGCCGTCTGCCCCTTCTGTCTGGCGGCATTCTGTTTATTGAGAATGTGGGTAATCTGGTCTGCCCCGCCAGTTTTGATCTGGGCGAGCGCCATAAGGTAGCGGTGCTGTCAGTGACTGAAGGGGAAGACAAACCGCTTAAATATCCGCATATGTTTGCCGCCGCTTCGCTGATGCTGCTGAATAAGGTCGATCTGCTGCCCTGGCTCAACTTCGATATGGCGGCCTGTATCGCCAGCGCTCGTCAGGTGAATCCGGAGATCGAGATTCTGCCGATCTCGGCTACCACCGGCGAAGGAATGGATGCCTGGCTCGCCTGGCTGGAGGCGCAGCGATGTGCATAGGGGTTCCGGGGCAAATTCGCGCTATTCCGTCGCCCCAGGGCGCACTGGTCGAGGTCTGCGGCATTCAGCGCCAGGTGGATCTAACTTTGGTGGGGGCGCAGGACGAAGCGGGCCAGTCCCGGGTAGGGCAGTGGGTACTGGTGCACGTCGGGTTCGCCATGAGCGTCATTGACGAACGTGAGGCGCTCGACACTCTGGAAGCGCTACAAAATATGTTTGAGGTGGAGCCGGATGTCGGCCCGTTGCTGTATGGCGAGGAGGTGCGCTGATGCGTTTTGTCGATGAATATCGCGCCCCGGAGCGGGTGATGCAACTGATTGAGCAGCTTAACGCGCGTGCCCGGCATCTGCCGCATGACGCCCGGCGGCCACTGCGCATTATGGAGGTGTGCGGCGGCCATACTCACGCCATCTTCAAGTTTGGGCTGGACAGGCTGCTGCCGGACAACATTGAATTTATCCACGGGCCTGGCTGTCCGGTCTGCGTGCTGCCGATGGGGCGCATTGATGCCTGCATTGAAATCGCCAGCCGTGACGGCGTTATTTTTTGCACCTTCGGTGACGCGATGCGGGTGCCGGGGAAAGAGGGATCGCTGCTGGACGCCAAAGCTCGCGGCGCCGACGTGCGGGTGGTCTATTCGCCGATGGACGCCCTTGCGCTTGCCCGGGACAATCCGCAGCGCGAGGTGGTGTTTTTCGGTCTGGGGTTCGAAACCACTATGCCCGCCACCGCGGTCACTCTACGCCAGGCGCGGCTTCAGGGAGTGAATAACTTCTTTATGTTCTGCCAGCACATCACGCTGTTACCCACCCTAAAAAGCCTGCTGGATCGGCCGGAAAACGGCATTGACGCTTTCCTGGCGCCGGGGCACGTCAGCATGGTTATCGGCACCGGCGCCTATGATTTCATTGCCGAAACGTACCGGCGACCGCTGGTGGTGGCGGGCTTTGAGCCGCTCGATCTGTTGCAGGGCGTGATGATGCTGGTGGAACAGGTCGGCGCAGGCGCCAGCCGGGTGGAAAATCAGTACCGGCGGGTGGTACCGGATGCCGGTAATTCCCTGGCCCGCCAGGCGATGGCGGAGGTGTTCGCCATCAACGGCGAAAGCGAATGGCGTGGGCTGGGCACTATCGCCGACTCCGGAGTGCATCTCACTGCGCCCTATCAGGCCTTCGATGCCGAACGTCATTTTCAGCCGCGCAGGCGCCGGGTGTGCGATTCCCCCGAAGCGCGCTGCGGCGATGTACTGACTGGGCGCTGCAAGCCCGCAGACTGTCCGCTGCTGGGACGGCGCTGCAATCCCAATAACGCCTTCGGCGCGCTGATGGTTTCTTCGGAAGGCGCCTGTAGCGCCTGGTATCAGTATCGCTTTCAGGAGGAGGAAGCATGAGTACAGTGACTCTGGCCCAGGGTAGCGGCGGCCGGGCGATGCAGAAGCTTATCGCTACGCTGTTTATGGCGGCTTTCGATAATCCGCTGCTGGCGACCCAGGAAGATCAGGCGCGGATTCCGCTGCATTTGCTGAACGAAAGTGGTGATCGACTGGCCTTTTCCACCGACAGTTATGTGATTGATCCGCTGAGCTTTCCGGGAGGCGATATCGGCAAACTGGCGGTGTGCGGCACGGCCAACGATATCGCCGTGGGGGGCGCCACCCCGCGCTGGCTTTCGTGCGGCTTTATTCTGGAAGAGGGGCTGGAGATGGCGACGCTGGAGTCGGTGGTGCGCAGCATGGCCGCCACCGCCCGGGAGGCGGGCATTGCCATCGTCACTGGTGACACCAAAGTGGTGCCCCGCGGAGCCGCCGATAAGCTGTTTATCAATACCGCCGGCATCGGCGTGATTCCGGCAGGACTGGAGTGGGGCGCCGCCCGACTCCAGCCCGGAGACCGGTTGTTGGTTAGCGGTACGCTGGGCGATCACGGCGCCACCATTTTGAATCTGCGCGAGCAACTGGGCCTGGAAGGGGAACTGGTCAGCGACTGTGCGCTGCTGGCGCCGCTGATTTCCTCGCTGCGCGACATGCCGGGCATCAGGGCCATGCGCGATGCCACCCGGGGCGGCGTGAACGCCGTGGCCCACGAATTTGCCGCCGCCAGCGGCTGCGGCATTGAGCTGGAAGAACGGGCGCTGCCCCTGAAACCGGCAGTGCGCGGCGTTTGCGAATTGCTGGGGCTGGATGCGCTGAATTTTGCCAATGAAGGCAAGCTGGTCATTGGCGTGGCGGCCAATCAGGCGCAGAGGCTGCTGGAACGGCTGCGGGCGCATCCGCTGGGGCGCGACGCCGCGATTGTCGGCGAGGTCGTGGCGCGGCGGGGGGTCAGATTATCCGGATTTTACGGTGTTCAGCGTACGCTTGATCTACCGCATTCCGAACCCCTACCCCGAATTTGTTAGACTTATACCCGTCATACTTCAAGCGGCATGTGCGTTGGTGGTACTTGTGCACCTCGCTCATATAATACGGCGATAGCTCCCGGGGATATTCCGTCGTCCCTTCGGGGCGAGCTAAAGCGCGTTCATATCTGTCTGCGGCAGATATGTCCTGCAACGCGAATGATTTAGGGTATAGAGGATCCTGTGGCTCTTTGCACTCAATAAGGTCTGGATAACGCAATGTCTCTTACATCAATGGGCGACCCCCAGGAGCAGCAGCTTTTTAATCTGACGCGCACGCTGTTGCAGCAGCCGGATCTCTGCGCGCTCGTTCAGGCGCTGATGTTGCATTTGCGGCAGACCGATCTGGCCTGCCATGCCGCCATTGTTCTGGCGGCCGATGAGCAACACCCTCAGGTGCGCTATTTCAGCGTGGATGATAACGGCGAGTCCGTGATTAAAGTGGATGAGCTGGCGCTGGCAGGCGGCCCTGTCAGCCACATTCAGGCGCGCCCCGAAATGTTACACTGCGCGGCCGCAGAGTTTCACGACGTCTGGCCGACCCTGGCCGCCAGCGGCCTGTATCCGGATTTTGGCTATTATGGCATGTTGCCGCTGGCTTTAAGCGGAAAAATTGTCGGCGGCTGCGAGATATTACGACCTGATGATCGCCCCTGGAGCGAAAAAGAGCGTTCGCGGCTGCGATCGCTGGCTCAGGTGGTGGCGCTGGCGGTGGAGCAGATCCAGAGCCGCTTGAGCGATAATCAGCATCATGAATTGCTGTGCCGGGAACGTAATGACTTTCGCCTGCTGGTGGCCATTACCAACGCCGTACTGTCGAAGCTGGATCTCGATGAGTTGATTAGCGAAATCGCCCATGAAATTCACAATAATTTTGGTATCGATTCCATCAGCATTGTGCTGCGCGCCAACCAGCGTCATCGGCTGACGGTTTACTCCACCCACTATATCGATCGCGATGCCCCGGTTCACGACCAGAGCGAGGTGAATGAGCAGGGTACGCTGTCGGAACGGGTGTTCAACAGCAAAAAGATGCTGCTGCTGAATTTGCATCAGCGCGACAGCCTGGCTCCCTATGAACGTATGCTGTTTGATATGTGGGGCAATCAAATTCAGACCCTGTGCCTGCTGCCGCTGATGTCTGGCGACAATATCCTTGGCGTGCTGAAGCTGGCCCAGTGCCAGGAGCATATTTTCACTACCGGCAATCTGAAGCTGCTGCATCAGATTGCCGAGCGTATCGCCATTGCGGTGGATAACGCGCTGGCTTATCAGGAGATCCGCCGCCTGAAAGAGCGGTTAATCGATGAAAACCTGGCGCTGACCGAGCAGATCAACAACGTCGCCGCCGACTTTGGCGAAATCATCGGTCAAAGCCAGGTAATGCGCGACGTGATGCGTCAGGTAGAAATGGTGGCTCAGAGCAACAGCACCGTGCTGATTCTGGGGGAAACCGGTACCGGCAAGGAGCTAATAGCAAGGGCCATTCATAATCAGAGCGCACGCAACGGGCGGCGGATGGTGAAGCTAAACTGCGCCGCCATGCCGGCCGGTCTGCTGGAAAGCGATCTGTTCGGCCATGAGCGCGGTGCTTTTACCGGCGCCAGCGCCCAGCATATCGGGCGCTTCGAGCTGGCGGATAAAAGTTCGCTGTTTCTGGATGAAGTCGGCGATATGCCGCTGGAGCTACAGCCCAAACTGCTGCGGGTGCTGCAGGAGCAGGAGTTCGAGCGGTTGGGCAGTAATAAGGTGATCTGCACCGATGTACGGCTGATCGCCGCCACCAATCGCGATTTGCAGCAGATGGTGGCCGACCGGGAATTTCGTAGCGATCTCTATTACCGGCTGAATGTCTTCCCCATTCATTTGCCGCCGCTGCGTGAACGTCCCCAGGATATCCCTCTGCTGGTGAAGGCGTTCACCTTTAAAATAGCCCGGCGGCTGGAGCGCACTATCGACAGTATTCCGGCGGAGACCCTGCGTACGTTAAGCAGGATGGAGTGGCCGGGTAACGTGCGCGAACTGGAAAACGTGATTGAGCGGGCGGTACTGCTGACCCGGGGCAATGTGCTACAACTTTCGCTGCCGGAGATGATGCTGCCGTTCCAGGGGCGTCATGAGGCGCTGCCAGAAGAAGAACCGCTGCGCGAAGGCGAGGATGAATATCAGCGTATTGTCCGGGTGCTAAACGAGACTAACGGCGTTATCGCCGGGCCCAGAGGAGCGGCTCAGCGCCTGGGGCTGAAGCGCACTACGCTGATTTCACGTATGAAGCGGCTTGGTATCGATAAAGAGAAGGTGCTGGCGGGGTAATGCCGGTCGATAGCATGTTTCCTCATTGTGTTTTGGGTGGGACGATTTTATAAAAAATGCATCGGCTTTTTGTTGTTCTGAATCAGGAGGCACATATGCATCATCCGGCGGCAGAATCCGTTATTGAATTTTACCGGCGTCATGCCATTGAGTGGGATCGGATCCGGCAGCGTCAGTTTCCGGAGCGTGGCTGGCTTGAACGGTTTTCCGGGGCGCTTTCTCCGGGTGGCGAACTGCTGGATCTGGGCTGTGGCTCCGGCAGTCCGCTGGGTGGCTATTTTATCAAACGCGGCTATCGGATAACCGGTATCGACACTTCTGAGCCGCTGCTGCGACTGTGCCGAGCTCACTATCGCGATCACAACTGGCAACTGGCCGATATGCGCGAACTGGCGCTGGACAGGCGTTTTCACGGCATTATCGCCTGGGACAGTTTTTTCCACCTGACGCCCCGGGAGCAGCGTGAAATGTTTCCTCGCTTTAAGGCGCATGCCCTGCCGGGTGCGATGTTGATTTTTAATTCTGGCCCGGAAGAGGGCGAGGTTGTCGGGGACTTCCTGGGCGATCCGCTGTATCACGCCAGCCTGTCGGCTTATGAGTATCAGACGTTGTTAAGCCAGAATGGCTTTACGCTGGTGGATTTTGTGATTAGCGACGTCGATTGCGGCGGGCGAACCGTCTGGCTGGCACGTTATGGCGATTGAATTTTTATTGTGCAGGAGCGGGGCTGCCTGTTGACCGCCTTTTTCAGGTTTTACCGCTCCTGAATTCGGCTATTGCGTTTACCCCGGATAGATCGCTCTTTTGCCCGGGTTAATTATCACTCTGACGGAACAGCCGGTCTGAAATCCGGCTTCGCCCAGCCGGTGGCCTTTCAGATGCAGGCCGGGGGGCGGTTGTAGGATGTGGTTATGTCGGTTGCTCTGTTTTTGCGACGGTGCCGTGTTCTGAAAGAATATGCCGCGCTGGCGAAGGTTCCGTTCACCCGCGGTGGATTAACAGAGAAGCAGTTGCCTGAAGTGAACGGAACAGCCCACCGCATCATCATATTCTGCCCGGTTGCTTTTCAGATGAAGCCCGGGGCGGCGGTTGTAGTACGTGGTCATGCCGGTTGCGCTATTTTTGCGCCAGAGCCGTGTTCTGGAGAAATATGTTACGTTGGCGAAGGTTCCGTTCACCTTAAGGGTATTTTTATATGCCGGTTGCGGAACCGGTGAACGGGTCAGGGGCTCAAATGCCGCCCCTGACAACCCCGCTTTCCGGCGTGAAAATCGCCGCTGACGCGGGCCCCTCCGCTTTTCCCGTCCGCCGGACGGGTCGGGCGTGACGTCACCTCCCTGTGCCGCACGCCCTCAGCC
>NZ_JAZHEE010000029.1:0-52044 GCF_036620675.1 Rosenbergiella sp. YN46 | reverse complement strand
GTAAAAGAGAGGCCCCAGAAATACAGCAGGGCCCGGAGAAAAACAGCCAGTCAGTTGCTTAACTGACTGGCATTACCGCCTCACCGGTGCCCCTTTTCAACCTTTCACCCACTTAAACGCTAATCTGCTCCATGGCCTGCAACACCCGCTTATCGGAAACCGGATAAGGGGTACCAAGCTGTTGGGCGAAATAGCTGACCCGCAGCTCTTCGATCATCCAGCGGATCGCCTGCACGTCGTCGTCTTCCCGGCGGGCCGCCGGCAGCTTATTCAGCCACTGACGCCAGGCCTGCTGCACCTGTTCCACCTTCAGCATCTGCGCGCGATCGCGATGCGGATCCACCGCCATTTTCTCCAGCCGCTTCTCGATAGCCTGTAAATAGCGCAGGGTATCACCCAGCCGCTGCCAGCCGTTGCCAGTGACGAAGCCGCGATAGATAAGCCCGCCCATCTGGGCTTTAATATCCGACAGCCCCAGCGCCATGGTCATATCCACCCTCCCCTTCAGGCGCTTATTAATGGCAAAGACCTCGCTCAGAATACGTTCAACCTGCCGCGCGATATCGACCACAGTGTCGTTAAGCTCGGCGCGCACCTTCTCATGCAGGCGATGAAAACCGGCCTCGTCATAGACCGGGCCACCGGCCTGTTCAATCAGGCGATCCACGCCGCAGGCAATACAGTCGTCAATCAGATCCAGCACCTTGCCGTAAGGGTTAAAGTAGAGCCCGAGCTTCGCTTTGTTGGGCAGCTTTTCGTGCAGATATTTAATCGGCGATGGAATATTCAGCAGCAGCAGACGGCGCAGGCCGCGCCACATGGCATGCCGCTGCTCCTGAGGGTTATCAAACAGCTTAATGCCGACGCTCTCTTTTTCATCCACCAGCGCCGGCCATGCCTTCACCTTATAGCCGCCGCGCTTCTGCTCATAGCTTTCCGGCAGCGTGCCAAAGCTCCAGATATGCAACCCGCTCTGTTCAATACCATCGTCCGCCACCGCGGAAAGGGTCTCCTGTACCTTACCCTTCAGCGCCCCTTTCAGCACCTCGAGATCCTTGCCTTCACGTAGCGTTTTATTACGCTCGTCCACCACACGGAAGGTAATTTTCAGGTGATCGGGCACCATATCCCACTGCCAGGCGTCGCGATCGACGGTCACGCCGGTCATCCGGCGCAGCTCGCGTTCCAGGCTTTCCAGCAGCGGCAGTTCCAGCGGCACAGCGCGCCCCAGGAATGCTTCGGCATAGTTCGGCGCCGGAACGAAGTTACGCCGCACCGGTTTAGGCAGTGATTTAATCAGGGCGATAACCAGGTCGCGACGCATTCCCGGCACCAGCCATTCGAAACCGCTCTCATCCACCTGGTTCAGCACCGGCAGCGGAATATGAACCGTGACGCCGTCGGCATCGGCCCCGGGTTCAAACTGGTAGCTCAGGCGCAGCTTCAGGTTGCCCTGATGCCAGAAGTTGGGATAGTCGAGTTTACTGACCTTATCCGCCCCTTCCTTAATCAGCATACTCTTTTCAAAGTTGAGCAGTTCCGGGGTTTCCCGGCCGGCCTTTTTCCACCAGCTATCGAAGTGGCGGCCGGATATCGCCTCATGGCCGATGCGCTGGTCGTAGAATTCGAACAGCGTATCGTCATCCACCAGAATATCGCGCCGCCGGGAGCGATGTTCCAGCTCTTCCACTTCCGCCCGCAGCTTCTGATTTTCCCGGAAGAAGGCGTGGCGGCTCTGCCAGTCACCTTCCACCAGCGCATGGCGAATGAACAGCTCGCGGCACAGCACGGGATCGATCTGGCTGTAGTTCACCCTGCGCGCCGCCACAATCGGCAGGCCGAACAGCGTGACCTTCTCGCTGGCGATTACCGCGCCCTGACCGCGTTCCCAGTGGGGTTCACTATAGGAACGCTTAATCAGATCCCCGGCCAGCGGCTCGATCCATTCGGGATCGATACGCGCAGCAATCCGGCCCCACAGGCGACTGGTTTCCACCAGCTCCGCCACCATGGCCCATTTGGGTGGCTTCTTGAAAAGCCCGGAGCCCGGGAAGATCGCGAACCGGGCGTTGCGGGCGCCGGTGTACTCCTGTTTATCAGCATCCTTCATGCCGATATGGGAAAGCAGCCCGGTCAGCAGCGCGCAGTGCACCGAACGATAGTCGCCGGGTTCGCTGTTGACTGGAATTCCCAGCTCTTTAACCACCTGACGCAGCTGAGTGTAGATATCCTGCCATTCGCGCACCCGCAGCCAGTTCAGGTAATCGCTGCGGCACAGACGGCGGAACTGGTTACCGGACAGCGCCTTCTGCTGTTCCATCAGGTAGTTCCACAGATTGACCCAGGCCAGGAAGTCGGACTCCTTATCCTGGAAGCGGCGATGCTTCTCGTCGGCGGCCTGCTGCTTTTCCTGGGGCCGCTCGCGCGGATCCTGAATCGAGAGCGCGGCGCTTATGATCATGACTTCACGCACGCAGCCAAACTGGCGCGCCGCCAGCACCATTCGCGCCAGGCGGGGGTCCACAGGCAGACGCGCCAGCTGGCGCCCGGTGTCGGTCAGGCGGTAGCCGTCATGTCGGGGATCGCTGGTAATGGCCCCCAGCTCTTCCAGTAGCCGCACCCCGTCCTGGATATTGCGCTTGTCCGGCGCTTCCACAAACGGAAAAGCGCCGATATCGCCCAACCCCAGCGCCGTCATCTGCAGAATGACCGAGGCCAGGTTGGTACGCAAAATTTCCGGATCGGTAAATTCCGGGCGCGACAGAAAATCGTCCTGTGAATAGAGCCGGATGCAGATCCCTTCCGATACGCGGCCGCAGCGCCCTTTGCGCTGATTGGCCGAAGCCTGGGAAATCGGCTCGATCGGCAGGCGCTGCACTTTGGTACGGTAGCTGTAGCGGCTGATACGCGCGGTGCCCGGATCAATCACATACTTGATGCCCGGCACCGTCAGCGAAGTTTCCGCCACGTTAGTCGCCAGCACGATGCGTCGCCCGCTGTGAGACTGGAACACCCGGTTCTGCTCGCTGTTAGAAAGCCGGGCGTAGAGTGGCAGAATTTCGGTATGACGCAAATTAAGCCGGGTCAGGCCTTCGGCGGTATCGCGAATTTCCCGCTCGCCGCTCATAAAGATAAGAATATCCCCCGGCCCCTCACGGCCCAGCTCCTCCACGGCATCGTATATCGCCTGAAGCTGATCGCGTTCTGTATCCTGAGCCTCTTCCACTATGGGGCGATAGCGCACCTCCACCGGATAAGTGCGGCCAGAGACCTCAATAACCGGCGCCTGATTAAAGTGGCGCGAAAAGCGCTGGGGATCGATAGTCGCTGAGGTGATGATCACCTTAAGATCGGGGCGACGCGGCAGCAGCTCTTTCAGGTAGCCCAGCAGGAAGTCGATGTTGAGGCTCCGCTCGTGGGCCTCGTCGATAATAATGGTGTCGTACTGCATCAGCAGCCGGTCCTGCTGGATCTCCGCCAGCAGAATACCGTCGGTCATCAGCTTGACCATGGTGTTATCGCCAACGTGGTCGGTAAAACGCACCTTATAGCCCACGCAGCCGCCAGGCTCGGTCTGTAGCTCTTCGGCAATACGATTGGCTACGGTACGGGCCGCCAGACGCCGGGGCTGAGTGTGGCCGATCAGGCCTTTAATTCCCCGCCCCAGCTCCATGCAGATTTTCGGCAACTGGGTGGTTTTACCGGAACCGGTCTCCCCCGCCACTATGGTCACCTGGTGATCGCGCACCGCTTCCAGGATTGCCTGCTTCTTCTGGCTGACGGGCAGATTTTCCGGGTAAACGATCGCCGGACGAGCGGCTTCACGCAGCAGGATTTTACCGGCCGCGTTCTCGATTTCCTGGGCCAGTTGATCAAAAACCGCCTGGCGGGATTCAGGATTTTTAACCTTCTTCGCCCCGTGAAGACGGCGGGCAAAGCGGGCTTTATCGCTGAGCATCAGGTCGTTGAGACGCGCCTGAAGGCTTGCGAATGAGGCTGTGTTTTGTTCCATGATTCAAAGACAACTCAGGAAAGCTAAATAGTGAATTGCCCCTAGTTTACCATAGCGAGCGATGGAGAGACTTGTTCAAAAAAATTGAATTCAGGGTTCGATATATTACGCTATCACTGTAACCCAATCGTGAATAGCATGGAGTCATGCAACGGAAAACGTTCCGACAACCGAAAAAGTAAGGAATCAGCAATGAGTAAAGTATTAGTTCTAAAGTCCAGCATCCTGGCAGGTTACTCGCAGTCGAACCAGGTTTCCGACTACTTTATTGAACAGTGGCGTGAAAAACACAGCGCGGATCAGATAACCGTTCGCGATCTGGCCGCCGACCCGATTCCGGTACTGGACGGCGAACTGGTGGGTGCCATGCGTCCCGGCGACGCGCCGCTAAGCCCGCGCCAGCAGGAAGCGTTGGCCCTTTCCGATCGGCTTATCGCCGAGCTGAAAGCGCACGATATTATCGTCTTTAACGCGCCGATGTATAACTTTACTATCCCGACTCAGCTGAAAAATTACTTCGATCTGATAGCCCGCGCCGGCGTTACTTTCCGCTACACCGAAAACGGGCCGGAAGGCCTGGTGACCGGTAAACGCGCGGTAGTTATCTCCAGCCGCGGCGGCGTTCATAAAGATGGCCCGACCGACCTGCTGACCCCGTACGTTAAGCTGTTCCTGGGCTTTATTGGCATTACCGACGTCAACTTTATCTTCGCCGAAGGTGTGGCAATGGGGCCGGAAATCGCCGCCAAAGCGCAAAACGACGCCAAAGCCGCGGTAGATTCTATCGTCAGCGCCTGATAAAAGTCATAAAGGAAGCGACCCCGCCGATAAATGGCGGGGTTTTTTACGGCGGTCGATCATCAGAGGTGTGAAATTTACGCTATCGGCGTTTTGAATTCCCGGTTCAGCCCTTCACAGTGAAACAGGCCTTGCAGGTTACGTACTCCCGCTTTCTGATAGATGCGTGAGCGGTGTGCATAAATAGTTTTCGGACTCAGATTAAGCTCTTTCGCAATGCTTTCAACGCGTCGGCCTTTCAGAATCAGACGGATGATTTGATGTTCGCGATCTGTAAAGCGGGCATGAAGCTGCCCACTATTAGTATTTTGCGATACAGGCAGCTGCAAAATAAAGTCCAGCAGAATTTGCTTAATGATCTCTACCGGTGCGCCTTTCGCCAGGCAATAATCCGCTTCGGCAACCGCCAGTTCTTTATGAAGCACCAACATGATTGAACGAAAAACCTTCATTCCCTGCAACAGTTCAAGAATGTGAGAGTTCCCGATCAACCGTACATCATAGTCGGCAATGAGCAGCCGGTCTTCACTCATCATTGTGTCCTGAAAATCCATCTGAAATACACTTTCACAATGTACCACATTATAGATCGTTTCTTTTTCGCTCAGAATTTCTGGCATCATCGAATGAATCAGATACCTTACTGCTAAATAAAAATACTTATCAGCTGTAATAACAGTAATTGTGGATTCCTGACATACACGCTCTATGCCACTACTCAACTCTTTTCCCATGTGATTCTCCATAACAAACCATGGATTTCTTCATTCCATTACAACCAATCAATCTAGAATAATTAATCGACCATGTATATATGAAGCAAATACTCTTTTGAAAGGAAAAATCCTGGCACAGGCCCATTAAAATTTCTTAATATTTACGTTTGCATTCAATCCTGAGAGAGCTTTTCCACTTTTACCTGAAACCAGAAAACCTTACTACCCCTATTCCATTTTCGTTTAATAACATAAAGATAATCATAAAAAAATGAACAATGTATTCACGTAAAAGTTACAATCACGCATCGTAACCATCAAGGAAGAATAATTAATATTTCAACCATTTTTCAATAATACCAAGAAAAATCCTATTCAACGCGCTTTCAGATAAAAAACGCCCTCATTTTCATGGTAAAAAAAAGTGAAAAACCGAATGTCAATCAGGTATCTGGCGCTACTTATCGCACTATTTGCTACAATAGCGCCCTTAAAAAACAAAAATACAACAAAATAAAAACATTTAATTATCATTCGGAAACGCGACGACTTGACAGCCATTTTTTCAGTTACTACCTAAACACCTGTTCTAAAAACATCCAGATATAGGATTTTTCCTCATCATTAATAGCTATATATTGAGAAAATACTTATTTAATCACAAGAATTAAGACGTCATTCACAGGAAGCAGGAAAGCATTTATGTAGCCATCAACAAGCCAGGACAATTTTCCTGGTGACGCCACTATCAAATTATGACGAGCATCACAAAACATCGACCACCATTCTAAAACCATCACCTTCCATCTTTATTATTTCGGAATATGTTCTCAAAACGGCCCCTAAAATTAAAACCAGTAAAGAACTTACTCTTATTTTTACAGAAACCAACAGCACCAGCTTTACAGAAAACCAGGGCAATCTTAATATCCAGTTATCGATAACAATCCGCCTCAGCCTTCAGAAAAGAAAGCTGTGCATCGCTCCATATATTTGTGGCTAAAAGCTTATCGTCTTCATCAACTAAGCAGAGCATTAATAAGCATAAAGATAGTGCTGTTATGCGAATACAGGTTTATTCCGCAAGGGTATTTAAAAATACATGGAGTTTGTACAATGAACATCAAGAAAACATTACTGGCTGCCGCTTTAGCATCTGGCGTATTCGGCGCTCAGGCTCTGGCAGCCGACGGCACTATCTATTTCGAAGGCAAGCTTACCGCCACCACCTGCGACATCACCGTAGACGGCCAGGCCTCTCCGGCCACTGTGGTTTTGCCGGAAGTCAGCACCTCACTGCTGCAAAACGTGGGGGACACCACCGCAGATACGGGCTTCAGCATTGAACTGGCTAACTGCACCGGCGTTACCAGTACCTCTACCGCAGCGGCGTTCTTCGAAAACGGCTCTACCGTCGATACCACCACCTATAACCTGCTGAATACTGACGAAGGCGTGACCGATGGCGCGACCAACGTTCAGCTGCAGCTGCTGGATCAGCAGACCTCCCAGCCCCTGCAGGTGGGTAACACCAGCCAGACCGCCAACACCACCCGTGTCGATATGAGCAGCGGCGCCGCCAGCCTGCCATATACCGTACGCTACTACGCCATGGGCGCCACCACCCCTGGCACCGTAAAAAGCCAGGTTAACTTCAGCATCGATTACGAATAATCGCACCTGAAATTCCTCCCTGTATGGAAACAGGCGAGCGCAATGCTCGCCTGCAAAAAAGGACTTAAGCGATGAAAATAAAATTACTGCCCATCACTCTAACCCTGCTTTCCACGCTTGTGGCCTTTTGCGCAAACAGCGCCGTTATTATCGCCGGTACCCGCGTTGTTTATCCGCAAAAGGATAAAGAAGTTTCCATAAAAATGACCAATAACGGCAAAGCGCCGGTATTAATTCAGTCGTGGATCGATTCCGGCGACCGTCATTCCCGCCCGGATAATGCCCAGGCGCCGTTTACCCTGACGCCGCCGATTAACCGCGTCGATCCCGGCAAGGGTCAGTCGCTGCGCATTCGCTATACCGGCGAACCGCTGCCCACGGATAAAGAGTCGATCTTCTATCTGAACGTGCTGGAAATTCCCGCGAAGGTAAAAAACGCGGAAGGCAAAAGCATGTTGCAAATGGCATTCCGATCGCGCCTGAAACTGTTCTTTCGCCCGAGCGGGTTAACCATCAGCGCCAGCGACGCACAACAGCAGGTGAAGTGGTCCCGTCAGGGCACCACGGTAACTGCCACCAACCCCAGCCCCTATTTTATTAATGTGGCGTATTTCTCTGATGACAGAGAAGGGAAAAAGAGTATTGGTAACGGCGGCATGATAGCCCCGGGCGCCACGAAATCCTTCACGCTCGGCCGCAGTGCAGGACGTTACTATCCGTTTATTATCAATGACTTTGGCGCAATGCGCATGATTGATACTGAAAAAAAGTAGTGCCGCAAAACCAATGATAAAGCGCAGTACAGGAAGATATTATGGAACGGAACCTTAATTTTACCATTAACGGCACGCTGAAGCTTTGTCCGTTAGCGATTGCCATTGCCACGGCTTATTTTCCTGGCGCTCAGGCTGCTGATGATTCTTTTGTTGAATTCAATACCAACTTTATGAACCCGGGTAGCAAAAATCAGATAGATATCTCCTGCTACCAGAAAGGCGTTCCGGTTCCCGGAAAATATAGCGTCGAGGTCATGATTAACGGCATCGCCATGGGGCAGTACGATCTGCAAGTGTCGGATGGCTCCGGTCGCTGTCCAGACGGCGCAATCTGTCTGACCAAAAAGACCTTTATCAACCTGGAATTTAATACCGAAAAATTCGCGAAGAAGGCGCTGGAATTACTCGATAGTGCCGACGATACAGACTGTCTGCCCATTGATAAGCTTCTGCCCGAGGCGTCATTCGATCTGGATACCGGCGAACAGACGCTCTCTCTGGCGCTGGCCGATATCTATTTGATTAAGCGGCTGCGCGGCTATGTAAACCCGGCGCTGTGGGATCAGGGTATTACCGCCGGAATTCTGAACTACAACGCCAACTTTTATCGTAGCGTAACCCGGAATAACGAAAGCGACGCGCTTTATACCGGTATCAATAGCGGCTTTAATATTCTGGGCTGGCATTTTCGTCATAACGGCAGCCTGAGCTGATCCGGTCAATGAAACAGGTACCACCTATAGCGGATTAAAATGCTTAAAAACCGATGCGGTGACCAATGGCGCTGAAGGCGTTTGCATTGAGATACATGATATGTCGCTTCCAAATGCAGGCATAGGTTCGGGGGGCTTTAGCAACGCGCTGGATGCCAGTAATCACGACTGGCGCGGCAAGGCCTTTTTAAATCAGAATTACCTGGGCAGCAGCGCCACCAGCTATACCATCCCGTTGCGGGCCCGTTATTCGCGTATCAGGCAGGACGCAACCAGCGGCGCGGCCGTTCCGCTAAAACCTGGCCCTGCCAACGCCGCCGTCGAGTTCACCATTTTCTACGAATAGCTGGCCGGGGCAATCCGCGCAGCCCCAAAGCTGCGTGGATTGGGTTATTCTGGCTGCTCTGATTTCGCCGCCAGCCCCTTATCAAACACCAGCGCTTTGCGATCCGGCTCCACCTCACGCAGCGGCTCGACCTGGTGCAGCGTCTGCTGGCAGCGCGATACCAGCGCCTGATATTCCGCCGTGCCGCACCGCTTCCAGTCGATCTCTTCCGGACGCAGCGCCCGCACCACTCTGGCCGGGCTGCCCAGAATCAGGCTGGCTTCGGGAAACTCCGCCTTCGCCTTCACAAAGGCCGCGGCGCCGATAATACTGTTGGCGCCAATCTGTGCGCCGTCCATCACCACCGCGTTCATTCCCACCAGCACGTTTTTGCCGATATGGCAGCCGTGCAGAATAGCGCCGTGGCCGACATGGCCCTCCTCTTCCACCAGGGTCTCCTGTTGGGGAAAGCCATGCATCACGCAGTTATCCTGAATATTGGCGCCATCTTTCACCACGATACGCCCGAAATCGCCGCGCAGAGAAGCATTGGGGCCGACCCACACCCCGTGGCCCAGAATCACATCGCCAATCAATACCGCCGTAGGATGAACAAAGCTGTCATGCGGCACCACGGGCGTCAGCCCGTCTATCTGATATATCGGCATTCGACCTCCTTAGTCCGGCAGCAGCAAGCCGCCAAAACGCTGGAACCAGCCGCTACCCGGCGGCGGCAGTTCGCCCACCGAGGTTTCGCTGTTGGCGCTGACCCAGGCCAGCGCGCCGGGCGCGGTTCGTTGATAAATATTAATACACAGCTGGCGCGCGCTCTGGCCAAGCCAGTGCGGCGGCAGCAGTTCGTCCGGCAGCAGCGGATCTTTCAGCGCTACCCGCCGGTAGCAGTGAATCAGCAGCAGTTGCAGGTAAAAACTGCGCGCCGGGGTCAGTTCATCACCCGCTTCGCGCAGCAGCGGCAACAGCGGCCGGAAGGTATTGATAAATTCGCCGTACAGCGCATTTTTATCGCTCAGTTGCCAGCAGCTTTCCACCCTTGATTTCAGGGCACTGCGCGATAGCGGCAGCGGCGCCGTGGCTTCAAAGCAGATAACGTTTTCCGCTACCCCGGACTCATGCAGAAAGCTTTGCACCTGCGCCATTCGCTGCGAAGGCGAGGCCATCAGGTTCGGCGCCAGAGCGCCAAAACCCTGCCACATCAGCTCTTTTTTCACCTGCAACAGCCGGTTTTTCTCCAGTCCTTCCGACAGCAGCAGCAGCCATTTACCGTCCCACTCCGGCTGAGCGGCGCGGTAAATTTTGCTTTCGGCGCGCCGGGCCTGGCGGCGGCCCGATTCCGTCAGCCGGTAGTAGCTGCGGCGCCCGACCCGCTCCACCTCCAGCCAGCCCTCTTTATTCAGCCGAAACAGCGAGGTGCGCACAAAGCGTTCGCCAAAGCCCAGCCCTGCCAGCAGCGTCGCCAGGCTGCCGAGCCAGACTTCACCGCCGCGATGCAGCAGCGCATCGCCATACAGGGAGATAATCAGCGAGGTTCCGCTAATGGGGCCGGCGCTCACCGTCTGCTGTAAAAAGTGGTCCAGTTTGCTCATTGCGATTCATCCTGAAGAGCAGAAAAATTAATAATGAATCATGGTATCTAAAAATAACGTTAAATCATTATGTTATACCGTCACCCGGATGTGATGAAGTTCACAGTTTCAGCTTTTGTCTGATGAAAAAGCGCCCCGGGAATGGCGAGGCGGTTAGCGCTCAACTAACGTTTGGTTTGCGGTCGTCATCTGGCGCCGTTTCGAGTGTTGTGAAACGACTACCCCGCCTTTCAGGGCGGGGATTTTTTTACTGATTCGCTGCCGGGCGCAAATCCGCCACTCTCAGCGCTTTCCCTTCCGAACGCGGCAGCGAACCGCAGTTGACGATGGCAATATCGGTACTGATGCCGACCATCGATTTGATCCGTCGCCGCAAATGATTACAGATCTGGCAGCGCTGCTCCTGGTTCAGCGTCAGGCTGCTCTCGCGCAGCTCCACCTTAATCGCCAGTGAATCCAGATGGCCGTGTCGGCGCACCTCAAGTTGATAATGGGGTGCCAGATGCTCGATTTTAAAAATCTCCTCTTCCAGTTGAGACGGGAAGACGTTAACCCCGCGGATAATCAACATATCGTCAGAGCGCCCGGTAATGCGATCCATACGGCGCATGGTGCGTTGACTTCCCGGCAGCAGGCGGGTCAGATCCCGGGTGCGGTAGCGGATCACCGGCAGCGCCTCTTTGGTCAGGGTGGTGAACAGCAGCTCCCCCTGTTCGCCATCGGCCTGCGGCTCGCCGCTGTTGGGATCGACTATCTCAGGATAAAAGTGATCTTCCCAGATAGTCGGCCCGCCCCGCGAGTCGATACACTCCATCGCCACCCCCGGCCCCATCACCTCTGAAAGTCCGTAAATATCGAGCGCGGTCATGCCCAACCGCCGTTCGATCTCGGCACGCATCCCCTGGGTCCAGGGCTCGGCGCCGAAGACCCCCACCCGCAACGAGCAACCGCTGGCATCGCCGCCCATCTGGCGCTCCAGCTCCTCAATAAGATTCAGACACCAGGAAGGCGTCACCATCAGAATATCCGGCCGGAAGTCGCGAATCAGCTGAGCCTGCTTTTCAGTCTGGCCGCCGGACATCGGGATCACCGTCGCCCCCAGCCGTTCAGCACCGTAGTGGGCTCCCAGACCGCCGGTAAACAACCCGTAGCCGTAGGAGACATGTACCTTATCGTGAGGCGTACCGCCGGCGGCGCGCAGCGATCGTGCCACAATATCGGCCCAGTTATCGATATCCCGCCGGGTGTAGCCCACGACCGTGGGTTTACCGGTGGTGCCAGATGAGGCATGGATCCGCACTATCCGCTCCATCGGCACCGCGAAGGTGTCGAACGGATAGTTGTCGCGCAAATCCTGTTTGGTGGTACAGGGAAACAGGCGGATATCGCTCAGTTGCTTAAAGTCGTCGGGATGCACCCCCACGGCGTCAAACTTCCGGCGATACATTGGGACATTGCGATAAGCGTGTTCCAGCGTCCACTTCATGCGTCGGGTCTGTAACGCCTGTAACTCATCCAGCGATGCGGTTTCAATGGGATCTGTTGTCATTGTAGGGTACTCACAGGTGAATACACTTCATTCTTCGGGCTGGCGCTCTGTTGGCTGCCTTCGTCGCCCCGGTTACATATATCCTTCATACTTCAGGTTGCCTGGGTGTTGGCCGCCTTCACTCACCCCGGTCAAGCTCCCGGGGATTCGCTCAGCTGCCGCCTACAAGCAACTCGAATTATTTTGGGTATAGTATGGCTATGCTCCCGGGACTGCCTCAGTTGCCGCCGCGATACCGCCGCGAATAATTTGGTGTATTTATTATTTATGTGTCGGCGTTGAGTCGATGGGCGCGCCCGCGAAACAGCGCCACTGCCTTCGCCTGTTGGTTGATTATCTCAATATCATAAACGCCGGTCTGTCGTCCCTGATGGCGCGCCCGTGCCGTGGCGGTGAGCATATCTCCGGCCTGAGCCGGGCGCAGAAAGTCGATGCTGCATCCGGCCGCCACCGCCGCTATCCCCTGGCTGTTGCAGGCGTAGGCGAAGGCGGTATCCGCCAGCGCAAACAGCTGTCCGCCATGACAGGTGCCGTGACCGTTAAGCATCGCTTCGGCAACGCGCATCGTGACCTTCGCATAGCCGTCGTCCATCTCCACAATTTCAATACCCAGCGCCCGGGCGCAGTTGTCGCGGGCGTACATTTCACGGGCCAGTTGCCAGGGCTCACTGTGCATAAGGTTGCTCCATCAGGCTGCGTTGGCGCAGCAGTGAACAGGGGCGGTAGCGCTCTTCACCGTAGTGGCGCTGCAACCGCTCCAGAATCTCCAGCACCCGGCGCCAGCCGAGCGCCGCTCCCCAGCAAAGCGGCCCCATAGGGTAATTCACCCCCAGGCGCATCGCGGCATCGATATCCTGCGCGCTGGCTACCCCGTTTTGCAGGGCATCCAGCCCTTCGTTAACCAGCATGGCGACCGTGCGCCACACCAGCATGCCGGGATAATCGTTAATCAGCAGCACCTGCTTATCCCACTGCTGCAGCAGATGCAGCGCCTTCGCGGTCTGGTTCGGGGTGTTTTGCGGCGCGGCGGCCGCCACCAGCAGCGGCGCCCGTTGATAATCGGCGGCCAGATCGAGCAGTACCACCGCTCGCCCCAGCCGCTGCGCTTCCACGCCTGCGCTGTCGCCCCGGGACGGCATCAGCACCACATCATCATCCAGCGCGATCGTCGCCTTATTTGTGACGTTGTCACCAATAGTGAGCGGCGCGACCAGCGCCTCCAGCCCGCTGAACCAGCCTGCCTGGCTGCGTCGGATATCCCGCGCTGAAGCCCCTGCGGGCTGAGGCGCTACAAATGGTAGCGCCTGCGGATTTCTCGGCCAGCTGTACACCCCCTGACCGCTCTTCTGCCCCAGTCGCCGCCCCAGTACCAGCTCCTGCTGACGCAGCGACGGCAGAAAGCGGCGATCCTGCCAGAAGCCATTAAATACCGAGCTGGTGACGGCAAAGTTCACGTCCTGACCGATAAGATCGGTCAATTCCAGCGGCCCCATGGGGAATCCGCCAGACTCGCGCAGCGCGGCATCCAGCACCTCCGGCGGCGCCACCTGCTGTTCCAGCGCCCGCCAGGCCTCGGCGTAAAACGGCCGAGCCACCCGATTGACGATAAATCCCGGCGTGGCCTGGCAGCGCACCGCCGTTTTTCCCCAGCGTCGCGCCAGCTCACACAGCGCCGAGGCCGTCTGTTCGCTGGTTTCCAGTCCGCTCACCACCTCCACCAGCTTCATAACCGGCGCCGGGTTGAAAAAATGGAATCCCGCCACCCGTCCGGGCTCCGGCACCGCGCTGGCGATGGCGGTAATCGAAATCGACGAGGTATTGGTGGTCAGCAGGGTTCGGGGGCCGCACAGAGCCGCCAGCTCCGCCAGCAGTTGCTGCTTGACCTCCAGCTGTTCCCGCGCAGCTTCTATCACCACCCTGCATTCCGCCAGCTGGCTGAGCGCATCCACCACCTGAATACGCGCCAGAATCACCTGCCGTTCCGACTCCGCCATCCGCCCTTTCGCCACCCGCTTAGCCAGTGCGCTATCGATGCGGGCCATGCCCTGGCGGGCCGCCTGAGGCGCAATGTCGTAGAGCCGTACCGGGTGGCCGTGACTGGCCGCCACCTGCGCGATGCCCGCGCCCATGGCGCCGCTGCCCACCACGCCGATAACCGCCTGTTCGCTGATATTCATGTCACCTCCCGGTAAACTGCGGCGGGCGGCGGGCCAGAAACGCGGATACGCCTTCACGGTAGTCCGCGCTGCGCCCGGCCAGCCGCTGGTAGTCACGCTCCAGAGAGAGCTGCGCGTCAAGCCCCTGCTGTTCGGCGGCCAGCAGCGCCTGCTTAATCAACCCCAGCCCCCTGGTAGGCTGGGTCGCCAGATGGCGGGAAAGCGTCTGAACCCGGTCGGACAGCGCCGCATCGTCCGCCACTTCCCAGATCATGCCCCAGCGCTCAGCCTGTTCGGCGCTCAGTTTGTCACCCAACAGCGCCAGCCCCATGGCTCTGGCCCGCCCGGCCAGACGCGGCAGAAACCAGGTGCCGCCGCTGTCCGGCACCAGCCCCAGCTTGCTGAAAGCCATCACAAAGCTGGCGGAACGGGCGGCGATAACGATATCGCATCCCAGCGCCAGGCTGGCTCCGGCCCCGGCAGCCACGCCATTTACCGCGGCGATAACCGGCTTTTCCAGGCGCGCCAGACGGCGCACCAGCGGGTTGTAGAAACGCTCCACCGACAGTCCAAGATCCGGTGGCCCGACATCGGGATCCACATTGCGATCGTTAAGATCCTGGCCGGCACAAAAGGCACGACCGGCGCCGGTCAGCACCAGACAGCGAATTTCCGCATCGCGTTCCGCCCGGGTCAGCTGTTCGGCCAGTTGAAGGTGCATAGCGTCATTAAAACTGTTCAGCCGCTCGGGGCGATTAAAGGTCAGGGTCATCACGCCCTGCTGCACATCACGAATAATCAGGTCATCCACGGTCAGCGTCCTGTATATTGCGGGGTTCGTTTCTCCAGGAAGGCGCGGATGCCCTCCTGACGGTCTTCGGTGGCGGCCAGCAGCGTAAACAGCTGGCGCTCGATACTGAGCCCCTGGCTGAGTCCCACTTCCTGCCCCTGGCGCAGCGCCTGTTTCGCCGCCTGCAGCGCCAGCGGCGCCCGTTCGGCGATACGCTGCGCCAGCTGCTGCGCATACTCCAGGGTCAGCTGCGGAGGGCACAACTGGGCCACCAGCCCCACCCGCCAGGCCTCCCGGGCGTCGATAGGGTCGCCGCTCAGCACCATGCGGCTGGCAAGCCCCTTGCCCACGGCGCGCAGCAGGCGCTGAATGCCGCCCGCCCCCGGCATAATACCCAGCACGATCTCCGGCAGCCCGAAGCGGGCGTTTTCACCGGCAACCACCATGTCGCTCAACAGCGCCAGTTCGAAACCGGCCCCCAGGGCATAGCCGTTGACCGCGGTCAGAAGAGGTTTGGGAAAGCCGTCGATGCGCGCCCACAGACCGGGGCGCGGATCCTGAAAGGTGGCCACCATATCCCGGCTGGCCATCTCTTTAAGATCGGCACCGGCGGCAAAGCCGCGCCCGGCGCCGGTAACCACTACCGCGCCAACCCTTTCATCACGGCTGGCCTGTTCCAGCGCCGTCGCCAGCCGCTCCAGTTGGGCGTTATCCAGTGCGTTACGCGCCTGCGGACGATTCATCGTCAGGGTCAACACCCGCCCCTGGCGCTCGCTAATCAGTTGCGTCACTTCGCCCCCTTAAACGTCGAAGTCCACCACCAGCCCATCGCTTTTCGGCAACGCCTGGCAGCTCAGGATGTAGCCTGCCGTCAGTTGATCCGGCTCCAGGCTGTAGTTAACCGCCATCTCCACTTCACCCTGCAGCACCCGGCATTTGCAGGTGGCGCAGACGCCGCCCTTACAGGCGTAAGGCAGATCGACTCCCTGACGCAGAGCGGCGTCCAGAATGCTTTCATCCCTGGCAGTCAGCACAATCTGGCGCTGGCGACCGTCCTGACGCACGGTCACCCGTGCGCCTTCCGTCGCCCCGGTCGCCCGGCGCGGGCCGCTGCGCTCCGGAGTATTAAAGCGTTCGATATTGATAGCGTCCGGTGCCATGCCCAGTTGCGCCAGCGCGGCGCTGGCCTGATCCATCATCGCCTGGGGGCCGCAGATAAAGGCACGGGCAAAGCGCGAGAAATCCAGCAATTGTTCCCCCAGCGCCTGAATCTTCTGCGTGTCGATACGGCCATGGAACAGCGGACTTTCGGTGGCTTCCTGACTGAAGATCCACAGCAATTGCAGGCGCTGCGGCCAGCGGTCTTTAAGATCCGCCAGCGCCTGGCGGAACATCACGCTGTTGGTGGCGCGGTTGCCGTAGATCAGGGTGAAACGGCTTTGCGGTTCGGTCGCGAGCGTCGCTTCGATAATCGCCAGTATCGGCGTAATGCCGGAACCGGCGGCGATAGCCAGATAGTCGCCGCGCGTCGCAGGATCCGGCCGGTAGCCGAAATTGCCCTGAGGCACCATTACCTCAAGGCTCGCCCCCGGTTTCAGCTTCCGCAGGGCGTAGCCGGAAAAACGCCCGCCTTCGATGCTTTTTACCGCCACGCTGATTTCACCGGCCCGCGGTGCCCGACAAATGGAGTAACAGCGCCGCAGTTCTTCGCCGTCTACCCGGGCTTTCAGCGTCAGATGCTGACCGGGACGCCAGGCGTAATCCCGCGCCAGCGCTTCGGGCACCGCAAAGGTGATCTCCACCGCTTCCGCCGTTTCCGGTTCGATATTCGCCACTGTCAGGGCGTGAAAGGTTGTCATGGCCACCTCAGATACATTTGAAATAGTCGAAGGGTTCCCGGCAGCTTTCACAGCGCCACAGCGCTTTACAGGCCGTGGAGCCGAATTCGCTGATAAGCTGAGTCTGAACGCTGCCGCAGCGCGGGCAACTGACCCGCTCCGGCATCAGGGCGTGACAGCTGTGCCCCTCCGGCGGGCTGATGCCATATTCGCGCAGTCGCCGCCGGGCATCGGGGCTCATCCAGTCGGTGGTCCAGGCCGGGTGTAGTTGTACGTTCACCTCTACCGGGCCATAGCCCCGGCTTTCCATCACCGTGCGAATCTCCGCCATCAGCATTTCGGTTGCCGGGCAGCCGGAATAAGTAGGCGTAAAGCCGATACGCCAGCCGTGCTCGCTATGCCTCACGCTGCGTACCATACCGAGGTCGGTGATGGTCAGTACCGGGATCTCCGGGTCGCGGATGGTGGAAAGCAGCTTCCAGACCTCGCGGGTTTGTGGCGGCGTCAGGGTCAGATTCATCGCTCCCCCTTACCAGCTCAGCCCGGGATGGCTGCGTTGCAGATACTGCATCTCCGCCAGCAGCGGCCCCAGATGTTCACTGTGCAGCCCGGCGCGCCCTCCGGCGCGGTATCCTGTTTCGCCCGGCTCATGGAGTCCTGCGTCGCGCAGCCCCTGCTCCACCTCCTGGCGCCAGGGGGCGTACAGGGTTCGGGAATCCACCGCCACCCCCTGCTCCGCCAGTTCAGACTCAAGCTGGTCCGCCTGAAACAGTTCGCCGCTAAAGCGCCACAGTTCATCCAGCGCCTGCTGCATTTTGGCGTGGGAAAGTTCGGTGCCGTTGCCCAGGCGAATCATCCAGCCGCGGCTAAAGCGCAGGTGGTAACGCACCTCTTTAATAGCCCGGGCGGCAATGGCGGCCAGGGTTTCATCGCGGCTGTGGATCAGGCGCTCATACAGCGGCACATGCCAGGCATCTATCAGATACTGGCGTACCAGGGTATCGCTGAAATCGCCGTTGGGCTGTTCCACCAGCAGCAGATTGCTGTACTGACGCTCGTCACGCCCGAAGGCGAGCGTATCTTCATCGCCCTGCCCCAGACGCTGCGCCGCATAGCTCAGAAGATGGCGCCCCTGGCCCAGTAGATCGAGGCCGATATTGGCCAGCGCCAGGTCGATTTCCAGTTCCGGCGCATGGCCGCACCATTCGCACAGGCGCTGGGCCAGAATCAGGCTGCTGTCGCCCAGCCGCAGGCTGTAGCTGGCGATAGTGTCACTGTGTTGCACGGGCCACCTCACATATGCTCGATACCATCCGGGATGGTGTAAAAGGTTGGATGGCGATAGATTTTGCTCTCCGCCGGATCGAAAAACTCACCGCGCTCTTGCGGCTGAGAGGCCACAATCTGGCAGGCCCGCACCACCCAGATCGAACAGCCTTCGCTACGTCGGGTATAGGCATCGCGCGCGTTTTCCAGCGCCATCTGGTCATCGGCGGCATGCAGACTACCGACGTGACGGTGCGACAGCCCCTGCCGGTTACGGACGAACACCTCATATAACGGCCAGTACTCTTTGTTCATCGCGATCTCCTCAGGCGGCGTCGGTACGCTGCTGTTTTTCGGCCCAGGCCAGCGCAGCTTCACGCACCCAGGCCCCCTTATCCCAGGCCCGGCGCTTCGCCGCCAGCCGTTCGTGATTACAGATACCGCGCCCGGCAATGACCTCGTTAAGTTCCGCCCAGTCGATTTCGCCAAAGCGGTAGTGGCCGCTGGCCTCGTCCCAGGCGAGAGCCGGATCGGGCACCGTCATTCCCAGCGCTTCGACCTGAGGAACGGTGTTATCCACAAAGCGCTGACGCAGTTCATCGTTGGTATGGCGTTTGATTTTCCAGGCCAGACTGCGGGCGCTGTTAGGCGAGTTAGCATCGTCAGGGCCGAACATCATCAGCGATGGCCACCAGAAGCGGTTAATGGCGTCCTGCAACATTTGGCGCTGTTCATCGCTGCCGTTCGCCAGCGCCATGCAGGCCTCAAACCCCTGGCGCTGGTGGAAACTCTCTTCCTTGCAAATTTTCACCATCGCCCTGGCGTAAGGGCCGTAAGAGGTGCGGCACAGCGCCACCTGATTCACGATGGCCGCGCCGTCCACCAGCCAGCCGATAACCGGAATATCAGCCCAACTGAGGGTCGGATAGTTGAAAATGGACGAATACTTCATCCGCCCTTCCAGCATTTTGCGGTAGAGATCTTCCCGGGCGCAGCCCAGGGTTTCCGCGGCGCTGTAGAGGTAAAGGCCATGACCGGCTTCATCCTGCACCTTAGCCAGCAGAATCGCCTTGCGGCGCAGCGTGGGCGCCCGGGTCAGCCAGTTCCCTTCCGGCAGCATCCCCACGACTTCGGAATGGGCATGCTGGCCAATCTGGCGAATGAGCGTTTTACGATAGTCGTCCGGCATCCAGTCCTGTGGCTCAATGGCGCGTTCCCCGGCGATATCGGCCTCAAAACGGCGTTGTTGTTGGTTTGTCACGGCACCACCTTATGTGATTCCAGTTTTAGCGAAAACTAATTTGAAATGAATCATTTTGTGGTAGAAAAGTTACAAGCAGGTTAAGTAAACAGGCAAAGAATGGATTGATATTCTGTGAGCACAATCACGACAAAAAGCATAAAATAACCATTTATCAATATGTTATAAAATAAAGGCACATGTCGATAAATCACGTTGTTAATAAAATATTAAATGCCAGCTTGATTTTTATGATTCCAAAAATAAGTATTATTGTGTTTTTTCGTAACATTTAACGGGAGCAAACTATGCAGCAGTTAGCCAGTTATCTTTCGGGCGTCTGGAAGTGCGGTCATGGCGAAGGGCGCACCATTCGCCATGCGGTTAACGGCGAGGCGCTGTGGCGGGTTTCCAGCGACGGGCTGGATATGGCAGCCGCCAGACGCTACGCCATCGAACGCGGCGGCAGCGGACTGGGAGAGATGACCTTTGTTCAGCGCGCCGCCATGCTGAAGGCGCTGGCGAAACATCTGCTGGCCCAAAAAGAGCGCTTCTACGAAATTTCGGCCCAGACTGGCGCCACCCGAGCCGACGGCTGGGTGGATATTGAAGGCGGTATCGGCACCCTGTTTGCCTATGCTGGCATGGGTAGTCGCGAACTACCAGACGACCAGCTGTGGCCTGAAGATGAGCTGATTGCGCTGTCAAAACGGGGAGAGTTCGCAGCCCGTCACGTTCTGACCCGCCGCGACGGCGTGGCGGTGCACATCAACGCCTTTAACTTTCCATGCTGGGGGATGCTGGAAAAGCTGGCGCCTGCCTGGCTTGCCGGTATGCCCGCCATCGTAAAGCCTGGCACTGCCAGCGCCCAGCTAACCCAGGCCATAGTACGCGCCATTGTCGACAGCGATCTTGTGCCAGACGGCGCCATCAGCCTGATCTGCGGCGGCGCGGGAGACCTGCTGGACCATCTGGAAGAACAGGATGTGGTGACCTTTACCGGCTCTGCGGCTACCGGCCAGAAGCTGCGCCGCCACCCCAACCTGGTGGCGCGTTCGATCCCCTTCACCATGGAGGCAGACTCCCTGAACTGCTGCGTTCTGGGCGTCGATGTCACCCCGGAACAGCCGGAATTTGCGCTGTTTATTCGTGAGGTGGAGCGCGAAATGACCGCCAAAGCCGGACAGAAATGTACCGCCATTCGCCGCATTATGGTGCCGGAAACCCAGTTTGAGACGGTACGCGAGGCGCTTATCGCCCGTCTGGGCCAAATTCGCTGGGGCGACCCCGCAGAGGAAGGGGTAAAAATGGGCGCGCTGGTCAGCACTGAACAGCGTGACGATGTAGCGGCCCAGGTGAGCGCGCTGGTGGAGGCTGGCTGCCAGCTGGCGCTGGGGGGCGATCCCGATCTCCGCAGCCCGGGCGCCTTCTTCCCGCCTACCCTGCTGGTTTGCCCACAGCCGGATGAAATAACGGCAGTGCACGAACGCGAAGCCTTCGGGCCGGTCGCCACTCTGATGCCCTACCGGGACGACGCCCACGCCATGGCGCTGGCCCGGGCCGGACGCGGCAGCCTTGTCGGCACCCTGGTCACTAACGATGAAAGCCGCGCGCGCCAGTTTGTGCTGGGGGCGGCACGCGCCCACGGACGCCTGCAGATTCTGAATGGCGAATCGGCCCCGGGCTCCACCGGTCACGGCTCACCGCTGCCACAGTTGACGCACGGCGGCCCGGGACGCGCTGGCGGCGGCGAGGAGCTGGGCGGTCTGCGCGCCGTGAAGCACTATCTGCAGCGCACCGCCATTCAGGGCAGCCCTTCGATGCTGGCCGCTATTGGTCGCCAGTGGGTGGCGGGCGCCCGGGTTAATGAGTCCCAGATACATCCGTTTCGCAAAGTATTCGAAGATTTGCTGCCCGGCGACAGCCTGCTTACCGCCCGCCGCACCGTAACCGAAGCCGATATCGTTAACTTCGCCTGTCTGAGCGGCGACCACTTCTACGCCCATATGGATAAGACAGGCGCCGCCGAATCACTGTTTGGCGAGCGGGTGGCCCACGGTTATTTTGTGGTTTCCGCCGGCGCCGGGCTGTTTGTCGACCCCGGCGTCGGGCCGGTTATCGCCAATTACGGCCTGAACAACCTGCGCTTTATCGAACCGGTGAAGATAGGCGATACCATTCAGGCACGGCTGACCTGCAAACAGAAGACCGCCAAAGCCCAGAAAACCCCAGAAGATCGTCCGGTCGGCGTAGTGGAATGGGCCGTCGAAATCACCAACCAGCACCAGCAGCCGGTAGCGCTGTGGAGTATCCTCACCCTGGTGGCACGCCGCAACGGCGATTTTCCGGCGTGACTGAGACGGCGGGCATGGATTTGCCCGTCCTTTTCCCCAACCAGGCACAACCAGCACATAATCTGGCAACATCACCCTGGCCTGACATCCTGTTATGTAACACACCCACTCAATACGATAAGTTGGCGAATGTGCGTAACAGCAAACAGTAGTGCAAGGGATAACACCGCAAGGGAGACCATAAATTTGTCGCGTATCGCACTGGATTGAGAAAAATCGCAATGCACCACATCCAGCAAATTTCGGCTACGGCTATAGCGCCAGAGAACGATCGCAACCAAGACCAGCACGGCAACAGAGATCCAAAACAGGGCCCCGGCCTGATACCAGTGATGTTTTAACGCCAGTGCCATTAGTGCACCATATCCCAGCAGGGTACGGAACCAGGCCAGTGACGTGCGCTCAGGTTGAAGCCCCGGATCGGCGATACGGCGCGCTTTACGACTATCCGGCATACAGCACCAGTGCCGTCACGGTCGCCGCCACGCTCATCACAATCAGGCTGATTATCAAAAGGCCATGGGTGTATGCCAGATCCTCCTTCAGCCGCATGGCCTTCTCATTATGCAACCAGCGCAGATAGCCATAAATTGCCAGACCACCGGCAAACAGGCACAGCAGCAGTGCCAGCAATTCACGAATAACTGGGGTGGTAAAGCCCGGAGCCAGCTGATCCAGCCCAACGCCTGCCGCCAAAAACCCGAGCGCGGTACGGATCCACGCAAGAGAGGTACGTTCATTTGCCAGAGAGAAGCGGTAATCCGGTGCTTCTCCAGGGCAGGAAATCTTCATTATGGCTCCTTTTCACCATCGTGGTTTTGAGGCTTCCGTCCTGTTGCTGATATGATTTACGTCATCCCGCACGGGGAGGTCAGACGGGCATTATTTTTATGATCGGCTCCTCACGGGAGCGCCTGTTTCACCAGCGTGCAGGTGCCAAAAGCGGATGGAATATGAAAATCGGGCTTCACCGAGTCCGGCTTGATCCAGCTTATCCATTCTCGTTTTTGCCCGCCCGCCCCGTCGGCGCTGAACTCCCCACGCATAATGGCGCACATCAGGGTCTTGCGGTCTTTGTCCTGCCAGAGCTTCAGGGTATCCAGCTCGTTGAGATCCACTTTTCCCACCACCCGATAGCCATTGGGCGTCAGGCTGGCCACGGTCTTCAGCGACTGCCAGTTCCATGTCTGATCAACCTTGCGATAGAACCCGGCCCTGGCGTCGAACACCCGACCGCGTGAGTCCATCTCTGCGGTGTAGTACGGCTGCAGAGCCCGACCGGTGGAGAAGAAAAGCTCTACCCGGTCAGAGGCCAGCACCGCCTCATCCTTATCCGGCTGATTGCCCGTCTGGATATCATGATCTTCGACGTCAAAGCGGAACCAGATAGCCTCTGGCGTCCAGAGGGCGCGAAACTCGGTTTTCGGCGCCGGGGCATTTTTCCACGGGAAGCTAAAGTCCGTCAGCGCGTTGGCCTTCGCCCATACGCTCTCCTGCACGGCATCCTGCAACGAATGAATTCCGTCGGTATAAACGATGGCATAGTTCTTAGCCTGACAAACGCCCGCCGCAAGCAGCAGCGCCACACCGAGATAGCGTCCACTCTTCATTGTTGACCTCGCTTTTGCTGATGTCTGTCTACAACACTCATGGCGGTACGCATGCTGTCATGAGAGATCAAACCGTTAATTTTGAAAAACAGAATATCGAAGGCAATCATCTGTAAAATTTGCGGCGTCACCATACCCAACTTCTCGTGGGCCTCGGTGTAGCTGTAGGCGATAACCTGTTGCGCCAGTGCGCTGGCTCTGTTTTTGCCATAGCGCGTAAGGGCGATGGTCTGCGCGCCGCCATTGCGGGCAAGAGCCAACGCCTCTATCACCACGTCGCTCTCCCCCCGGGCCGAAACGGCCAGCAGTACATCGCCAGGCCCCAGCAGTGATGCCTGTACCAGCTGGGTATGATAGTCATAGTTGAACTGTGCGTTCAGGCCGCAGCGAATAAGCTTGTGGTTTATATCCAGCGCAATTAAGGCCGAGGAGCCTATCCCCACCAGCACAATCCTGCGGGCGTTAACCAGCAGTTGCGCGCAGGCATCTATTACTTCAGGCTCAATAACATCCAGCGACTGTTCTATCTTACTGGTGAAAAGCCGCTTCGATTTCGCCACAATTTGCGCGGTACTATCATCGGCTTCAATCCCCTCATAGATATCCAGCCTGGCGGCTACGCTGTCGGGTTTTGCAGCGGCAAGCTGCAGCTTCAGATCGGGAAAACCGTTGCAGCCCAGCATTCTGGCGTAGCGAATCACCGTCGAATCGCTGATGCCCAGCGCCTGCGCCACGCGCGTGGCGCTCATCGTGGAGAGGTCAAACCCCTGGGCAATAATAAAGGTCGATATCGCCCGCTCACCGCGCTTACCGGTGTGCACCAACGATCTGATTTTGCTGATAATCGTTTCCATAAATATTCCGAATTACTCAGTGGGTTCGGTAAAGCCCAGCAGCATAGCTGCGATAAAACCGACGATCCAGGCACAGCCTACCGCCAGCAGGAAGGGCAGGATCTGGCCCGGCCCCACCAGCGGCAGCAGCGATAGCCCGGCCGTACCAAATGGGATAATAATCCCAACCTTGCAGGCCGCAATAACCGCGCCCCCCGCAGCGCCGCCGATGCAGCCCGCGATAAAGGGTTTGCCCAGCGGCAGAGACACGCCAAACAGCAGCGGTTCACCGACGCCGATAATCCCCACCGGCAGCGCCCCGGCGATGGTTTTTTTCAGTCGCGGGTTTTTCGTCTTCAGATAGACATAAGCGGCAGCCCCGACCTGCCCCATTCCTCCCATCGCCAGAATGGGGAACAGGTAGTTGAAACCAAAGGTGTCGAGGATCTGGGCGTGGATCGGGATCAGCCCCTGGTGTAGCCCGGTCAGCAGCAGGAACAGGAACCCGCCTCCCAGCATCGCGCCAACAATCACTGACGCCGCAGAATGGTTGAGCAGCGCCAGCGAAACCAGATTACCCAGCCAGAGGTTAACCGCATGGGCCGCAGGCTGTAGAACCAGCAGCGCCGCCAGCGAAGAAACCAGTATTGTCAGCATCGGGGTCAGGATCAGGTCAAGGCTCTCTTTGCACCAGCTGCGAAACCAGAGTTCGAACTTCGCTGCAAACGCGCATACCAGCAGCACGGCAAAAATACCACCGCCGCCCGGCGTCAGACCAAAACCGAACAGCTTAATACCGGCCAGATCCGGGGCGGTAAGGATCGCCGCCATCACCGCACCAATCGCCGGAGAGGCCTGCAGCTCTTTTGAGGTGTTCATACCAATCATAACGGCCAGCACGGCGAAAACCGCTTTGCCGATGACGGTGAACAGCGTGAACAGCTCCTGATGGCTGGCTACCAGGGTCGGAAACAGCAGCTTCACAACGTTAATCAGGCCCAGGATCAGACCGCAGCCAATCAGCGCCGGGATCGTCGGAACAAAAATCGCCGCCAGGGTGTTGAGTGCCCGGCGCACGGAGAACCCTTTTCTCTCCGCCACCGCCGACGGGGAGGAGTCCCCCCCTCCTCGCCGCTTATTAAGCACCCCCACGACTTTCGCCGCTGTGCCCATCCCGACAATAATCTGAAACTGCTCACCCGCATCCACCACGCCTTTGACGCCTTCGGTTTTGCGCAGCACGTCGGCATTAAATTGTGTACGATCGGCCAGCACGATGCGTACCCGGGTCATACAGTTCGTCAGCGTGACGACGTTGCCAAAACCGCCAATATTCTGCTCAATGGCATCCGCCACCGCTTCCAGATGCGCTATCTTATTCGCCATGCGTCCCTCCGGTTCCCAACTGTGATGTTAACGTGCGAAATGGCTCTGCGGCCCGGGTCATCGCCTCTTCAGGCGTCAGGTTCAGCATCTGGCGCAGCACCGCTGCCCGCACGCTGTACCCCACCGATTGCAGCAGAACTCTGGCGCCCGGCTCATCAATGCCGCAAATCTGGCACACCATATGTTCCGCGCGGCGGTAGAGTTTTTCGTTAGACGCCTTCACGTCGATCATAAAGTTGCCGTGCACCTTGCCGAGCTGCGTCATAACGGCGGTGCTGATCATGCCAAGCAGCATCTTTTGTGCCGAGCCGCTCTTCATGCGGGTCGAGCCGGAGAGCACCTCCGCCCCTACGTCCGGTGCGATGGCGATATCTGCCTGTTGCGAAATGGCGCTGGGGCCCCGGGTGGTCATGGCGATGGTTTTAGCCCCCACCTCGCGGGCATAGTCGAGGGCAGCCAGCACGAATGGCGTACGGCCGCTGGCGGCAATGCCCAGCACCACGTCTTCCGCCGTCAGTTTTCTGCTACGTAGCGCTTCTACGGCGGCGGAGCGATCGTCTTCAACATTCTCCACGGCGCGCAGCATGGCGTCCTGCCCCCCCGCAATCACCGCCTGAATCAGTTCAGGATCGGTGCCGAAAGTGGGCGGGCATTCGGCGGAGTCCAGCACCCCAAGGCGTCCGCTGGTTCCCGCCCCGACATAAAAGAGCCGACCGCCCCTTTTCATCTGTGCCGTAATCAGGCGTACGGTGGCTTCCACCTGAGGTAAAACCTGGCTAATTGCCTGCGCAACGCTGGCATCGTGTTGATTCAGCAGCGCCAGCATATCCGGCAGCGGCAAGTCCGCAAAATGGGTGGTTTCGCTATTCTGTTCCTGGCTAATGGTCAGAGAGAGGGTATCCATGATGATTGAGTTTCCTTGAAATGTTTCGACATTTTTAATACACAAAAATGTCGAAACACAACATTTAACTCATAGATGTGTGATTACGCGCAGAAAACAGAGGATCTGTGCGGCAAGAAATGATTGCCTTCGCACCTGACAAGTGGCCCCACCCTCGGCTGAACTTTGTCCGGGTGACGCGCTGCAACCCGAATGAACGCAGGCCTACCCTAACCGACCGACCCACAACACCGGTCTGGGACAATACAAGGCCGATAATCAGGATCCGGCGGTCTGACTCACTACCGGCCCCCATGTAGCCCTGGCCGGGGAGTGGCCAATGATAGCCTCTGACGCCCTGCTTAAGCCGTGAAATTATTTTAATGAGACGCCGTCATGGGGCGGGTGAAAAGCAAGAGAAAGGCAGAGCGTGAAAACACTCTGCCTTATATGAGATCAGAATTCGCGGGAAATAAGAAGGTAACCATTAAAACGTATTGAGCACTCATCTCTATTTACAATAGATGTTCCGATAAAGGTGTTGCGCTTACCTGACCTGTTTTTATATACATACTGAACGGTGAGAATTTTAGCCCCGCTATTAGAGTAATCACTTACCAGAGCATCTAACGAAGAATGCTTTATCTCTCTGAAGTCCTGCATGGCAAAATAGAATGCTGTTTTTTTATTAACGGGTATCGCTTTCAATAGAGTCATCTCTGTTTTATCCCGAACGACCTCTTCTTCAGCTATTTTAAGATCTCGAATCATTGCCCTGTACATTCCGATATCCACCGAAGAATAGATTCTGACGCAGGGTTCCTGCGTTACAGCGGCTAACGCCGGGAAACAGAAAAACAGAATTACCAGAATAATTTTATTCATTCCACGATTAACTCCCTGTCATTGCTTTCCCAGATTTCTCTCCGGTACCTTATTCGCAGAACAATACACCCCTGAGAAGCGCCGCCGGGGTTTCTGGAACTGTCTCCATGAATCATAAATGCATTACGGCCACACATATTATTCGATGCATCGGGCGTCAGCGGTAACGCATAGTTTCCAGCACTCGAACGGCGTGGCGCCTCGATCCGGTACTTGCCGCGCGGCAGCGGCCCTTTGTTTTTCACACACTCCTTTTCCGGATCGTTATAGTACCCTCTGGCTCCTGCGTATTCGGCTGTAAACTGATAGATTCCATTTCGATAAAACCCGGCTTCTCTGACTTTATAGATCCATGTCATGCCGTCGCCCTCCTGTCCCATGAGTCGCTGTGTATCAGGTTACCGTCCAGGTAGCGCCATATGATCTTCTCATAGACCAGACCGATGTACTCCTGATGATTCCGCTTAATACGCACGGCGCTTCGCGGCACGCTGAAAAAAGAGGTAAATTCATCAATTCTTACCTTTTCCAGGTCTATTCTGAAATACTCCTCTTCCTGTCCGGCATCATTGATGCGAAAAAATGAGAAAGTAGCGCGAGGAATAACCAGCCCCATGGTTAATGCCCGATACAGCCAGACGCTGGAAGCATCCGTTTCTTTTTCAAATGCCAGACCGGTATGAATACGCGTTCCTGTTAGCTTTCCGGATAACGCATCACAGGGTATCTCTACGCCTCCCATAAATTCCTGCACTTCAATACTGCCTTCGCGACCCAAAACATTAACGGAACCTTTAATTAAATTCCCAGAATGATCGTACAGCCATAAATAAACAGGTATCGCCATTACCAACGCTCCATGTAGATTTTAATTCCGCCCTTTAAAAAATCACAGCATCCATAAAAATAAAAGGCCACGCTGAATAAGCAGTGACCTGATTCAAATTATTTTATCTAAATCGGGCGAATTAATAGCGCACGCAGACTGATTTCTCTTCGCAATAGCCATCCAGCCAGTCGGGGCCAAACTCGCGACCAGTACCGGACTGTTTCATACCGCCAAACGGCAGGTTGGCGTCGATCAGGGTATGGCTGTTGATCCATACCGTACCGGCCTGTAACCGGGCGCTGTAGTCCAGGGCCTGGCCCAGATTTTGGGTCCAGACGCTGGCGGTCAACCCATACTCCGTGTCATTGGCGAGCCGCAACCCTTCTGCGGCATCCGTCACCCGCACCAGATTAACTACGGGGCCGAACACCTCTTCCCGCACCAGTCGCAGCCCGGCATCGGGGTTGACCACAAGCGTGGGGGCGATATAGAAACCACCATTTCCCGGCCCGGCATCTCCGCTCAAAAGCGTGGCACCACTGGCCCGCGCTTCATCGATAAAAGTCTCGATCTTGCGCTGATGCGCCGCCGAGGCCACCGGGTTGATATGGGCGCTGGCGTCCAGCCCCGCCCCCACCTTCAGCGACTTCACCGCCTGTTCAAACTCCGCCGTCAGGCGGTCAAACAGCGGCGCTTCAATGTAGATACGCGAGCTGGCGGCGCACACCTGCCCCTGGTTCAGGAAGCTGCCGGTCATCAGCCCTTCCACCACCATGGCCGGATCGGCGTCTTTCAGCACCAGCGCCGGATTTTTCCCTCCCAGCTCCAGCGTAATGCGAGTCAGGCGCCCGGCGGCGCTACGCGCAATCTGCTTACCGGTTTGCGTAGAGCCGGTAAAGCTCACCTTCGCCACGCCCGGGTGATTAACCAGCGTCGCGCCACAGGTGGCCCCCTGGCCGGTCACGACGTTGAACACGCCGTCCGGCACTCCGGCTTCGCTTGCCAGTTCCGCCACCCGCAGCAGGGTCAGCGGCGTGGTTTCCGAAGGTTTCATCACGATCGAACAGCCCGCCGCCAGCGCCGGCATCACCTTCCACATCCCAATCATCAGCGGGAAGTTCCATGGCACTATCCCCGCTACCACGCCGATCGGTTCTTTGCGGGTCCAGGCCTGGTAGCGCGCGCCTTCCGGCATGGGAATGGAAAGCTCCAGGGTTCGACCACTGATCCTGGTCGTCAGACCGGCGGTGTAACGCATCCAGTTCAGAGTACAGCCCAGTTCGAAAGCCCGGGAAATGGCGATAGACTTACCCTGCTCCAGGGTTTCCAGTTGGGCCAGTTCTTCGGCGTTCTGTTCCACCAGATCGGCAAAGCGTAACAGCACCCGCTCGCGCATGGCGGGCAGCATATCGGCCCACACCCGGTTTTCAAAAGCGTGACGAGCCGATATTACCGCCCTGTCCACATCGTCGGCGCTGGCGTCGGCGACGCTGGCTATCTGCGCGCCATCGGCGGGATTCCATACCGCCATACGCCCAGCGGACGTCGACGCCTGCCAGCGACCGTCGATATAGAGCCCATGATCACGTTGCAGAAAGCGGTGTACGCTTTCCAGAATCTCAACCTGTGTTGCAGACATAATTTCTCCTTATCAGAGGATGTCGGATCTGTTCAGTCTACATGCGGGGCGCGATCGCGGGTTTTGCTCTCGTGACAATCGTTGTAACAGATGTGGCAAACCACGCAATGACGCGGCGCCGGTACGGATTTTACGTCACCATTTCTCTGTTGCCGAAGTCCCGGGCCGTCGCGACAACCGCCGCTATTGCAGTATGAACCACGGCACAGATAACAGGAGACAGCGTGTGAAAAACAACGACGGGGTCAAAAACTGGCTGGCGCATATCAACAGCGTCTGAGGCGCCTTTTACGGAAGATTCACTGCGCCCTGGCAGAGCGCAGCCCTGAAATGATGAAGCCGGCGCTGATTATTTCTTCATCCAGCGCCCGTTAATACCGCGCACGTACTCGCCGGGCGCGGCGCGGGATACCAGCTTTTGTCCGGCCAGTTTCGCCACTTCCTCGACGGGCACATTATGGCTTTTCGCCAGCGCGCTATAGCTCTGCCGACGCTCCTGATTGATGCGATCCACCAGGGCCTGACTTTGCGGATCCGCCGTGATGGTCGCCAGATAACCGCTCAGCGTTTCGCCTACCCGTCCCTGGCTGCGCGCCTCATCCAGCGTTAGCGCACTGACGCCCATACTCGCCAGCAGGAGCGTCAGACCGCCGACCAGAGCGCTGATATGTCGTTTCATTTTCATCGACTCCGTTAAAAGAGATCGCTGCGGCTCTTCAGCAGCGTCTCCACGTCTTTATCCACTTTGACGTGAATTTCGTGTTCGATCTTCACGTTCATATTGATAGTGATAGGCTCTGATGGCGCTGCTACCTCAATACGCGGCGTACAACCGCTAAGTCCGGTGGCCATCAGCGCCAGCAGGGCGACTCCCCATGCGTTCATTGTTGCTCCTTACAGTTTTGCCCGGCGCAGTGCGCATCAGGCAGGGACATATTCTGCTCCAGCCAGGATTGCAGGTTGTCGCCAAAGCGCAGGCTGCGCCACAGCGTAAAAAGGTTTTCCTGATGGGTATAATTGAGCTTAACGGTACCGTTTTTACCGTTAACCCGGCCGGTGCCCTCCAGATTCGAGGTCATGGTCAGCACCCCAAGATTATCGAGATTAATCGTGGTCCATGAGTGGGAGATTTCCATATAGCGCAGCCAGTTAATAGCAGAGCCCGCCGTCACGTTATCCTGAACGATAGCGTCGGCCATATCTTTGTCGAGCCGCAGGGTCAACGGGCCGCGGGCCGTCACCCAGCCGTCTTTCACAATCCATTGCGGATGGTTAAACCAGACGGGCAGCGCGCCTTCAATACGCCCGGAAAGCGCGAACTGCTTGGGATTCAGCGCGCTGACCAGTTCACTGGAAGAGATATTGTGCAACCGCAGCAGCGCCGGATCGCGCTGCGGCATTCGCAGTTGCTTCATCAGCAGACTGCCGCCCAGCAGATCCACACTGACGTCACTGAGCAGCAGAGGATGCGCTTCGCTCCAGGGATACCAGCCCTGGAGATCGGCTCTCAGCTTACGGGCCACCGTCTGGCTTTCGATCTCTTCGATGCGCAGCCGCACCGGGCCGCGAGTGCCCAGATGCCATGTGGCGTCGCTGTAGCGGAACGGCAACACAAAATCAACGCCGTTGATTTTACTGTCCGGCAACCAGGCGCTGCCGCCTTTCAGCACGCCGTGCCCCCCGGCTTCAAACCCCTGGCCGGCCGCCGCGGAAAACGCCACCTGGGCATAAAGTTCGCCGGATTTAAGCGCCAGCTTCCAGTCCTGCGGCAGCAGCGGCTGAAAGACCGACAGCCGCTGACGCGGCCACCAGGCCTCGCCGCGCAGGCGCTCACCATCCCAGCGGCCGTGAACCCGCACCGGGCCAATCTCTTGCGCCGTCAAATCGCCGCGATACAGGAAGTTGGTAGGCTCTTTACCCTTCACCTCGAAATTGAGCACCGCGGGCGGCAGTTCGCTACCGCCGGAAAATTGCGTGCGGCCAGCATGCAGCGTCAAAGCGCCGCTGAAGTCCGGCTGCTGCGGATTGCGCTGCCAGACCACCGGTTTCACCAGGGAGAGGCGCGGCTGATGTACCGTCATGCTGCCGTACTGCAACTGATCGAATCCGGTAGAGAGTTCCGCCAGCCGGATTACGCTGTCGCGCCATTCGCCTTCTCCTTTCACATCCCAGCGGGCGTGCATCGGGCTGAACAGGCCATCCCCCCAATAGCGCCACTCCCATAGCCCTTTGTCCGGCAGAAAATCACGGGCCTGACCGTCCAGATGCAGGGTGAAATTGCCCATCTCATTTTCGTGGGCGCGCAGAATAGCCTGTAACCGGCCATCCACCCCGTTTCGGGTCAGTCTTACCCCCGCCAGCGGCCAGCGAACTTCGTCAATATTCAGCGAATCGATCACCCGTCCGCGCGAACGCAGCAGCGCGCCGGGCTGGAAATGCAGGGCGGGATCCAGCAGCGGCCCGCTCAGTTTTCCGGGCAGCATGGCGTAAAAGATCATCTGATTCTGTTTGGCTTCACCGGTCAGGCGCAGCGGCATACTGCTTTCGGTCATACTGAGGTGTCCGGGCCCCAGCGTCAGTACGGCGTTGCCTTTACCGGCGTCGCCTTCGGTCAGTACGCTTATTCGGGCAGTGATTTGCGCCTGCTCCAGACCTTTCTGCCAGTCGTCGACCTGAAGCGCCAGGCGACCGCTCAGGGGAAATCCGGCCCAGGGCCAGAGCCAGCGCCCGTCGCTGATTTTCAGGCGATCGCGGCTCAACTCCCACGGCAGATCGAGCAGCGGCTCCGCCAGATCCTGGCTGCCTATCAGCAGCTGGCCGCGGTTGCTTTCCCACTCCAGCTCAGCGGTGGCGTGACGCGGCTCCTGCGGCAGCGTCATGCTCGCTTTCACATGGCCATGAGTCGGCAGCCCGTCCGGCATCAGGGCCAGTTTCACCTCGCCCACCAGCCTGGCTGGCTCCATGCCGGAAAAAGGCCGCGCTTCAAACTGCTTAATGATAAGGTCGCGGCCATTGAGCACCGCTTTCAGAGCGATCAGCTCGCCATTGAAGCTGAGCTGTTGACTGTCGGGCGTCATCTCCAGCTGTAGCGCGCCGCTGTACTGTGGCACGGAAGTTAGCGTCAGACGCTCGATAGCCACGCTGGAGTTGGGCAACATCTGCTGCCACCCGGCCAGGGTACGCGTCTTCTCAGAGGGAGTATCGTCAATGGGGATGTTGCTAAAACAGTCTGGATTTAGCGTCAGTTCGCCAACCTTCAGGCTCCAGCGTCCGGGGTGGCGCAGCGCCGCCGACTTAAGGCTTGCCAGCTCGCATTCGCCAGCCAGATAGCGCAAATCCGGAAGAATCAGCGCCCCCTCTCTGATTCGGGGGCCAGAAGTCATGGCGATCCGGGTTCCCTGCGGCAGCCAGACTCCAGCCAGAGTCGGCAACCATTGCGCTACCGTTAACATCAGCGTCAGCGGCAACAAAATCAATAACAACAGTAGCGCGAGGAGTGCTTTGTATTTACCCTTCATGGGCCGTTAATGTCCTGATTAAGCAAGATTTCAGGCCGAAACAGGTCGTTATTCTGACACGTTTAGCCAACCAGGTGAAGTTGGGTACCTTCCGCGAGCCTCAATGGCCTAAACTAATAAGTATGTACCAGATATGTAGCGCATTATTTTAAAATTGTCAGACAATATTAGCGGTGATAATCTCTGCCATCAGAACCACTGGAGAAAGTCTTATGAAACTGGCCGTATACAGTACAAAACAGTATGACAAAAAGTATTTGCAGCATGTTAACCAGGAATATGGTTTTGATCTCGAATTTTTTGACTTTCTTCTGACCGAAAAAACGGCTAAAACAGCCCACGATTGTGAAGCCGTTTGCCTGTTCGTTAATGATGACGGCAGCCGCCCGGTGCTGGAAGAGTTAAAAAGTCAGGGAGTGAAATATATCGCCCTGCGCTGCGCCGGATTCAATAACGTCGATCTCGATGCCGCCAAAGAGCTGGGGCTACGGGTGGTGCGGGTTCCCGCCTACTCGCCGGAAGCGGTGGCCGAACATGCAGTGGGAATGATGATGTGCCTGAACCGCCGCATTCATCGCGCCTGGCTGCGTACCCGCGACGCCAACTTCTCGCTGGAGGGGCTGACCGGCTTCACCATGCACGGCAAGACTGCGGGAATTATCGGTACCGGTAAGATAGGCACCGCCACCCTTCGCATACTGAAAGGCTTCGGTATGCGCCTGCTGGCTTTTGATCCCTACCCGAACCCGGATGCCCTGGATCTGGGTGCCGAATATGTGGATCTGCCCACGCTGCTGACCCGGTCCGACGTGATCAGCCTGCATTGCCCCATGACGCCAGAAAACTATCACCTGCTGAATGCCAATGCCTTCGCGCAGATGAAAGACGGCGTGATGATTATCAACACCAGCCGCGGCGGACTCATCGATTCCCAGGCGGCTATCGACGCCCTGAAAACCCAGAAGATCGGCGCGCTGGGGATGGACGTTTACGAAAACGAACGCGACCTGTTCTTTGAGGACAAATCCAACGATGTTATCCAGGACGATGTTTTCCGCCGACGTTCCGCCTGCCATAACGTATTGTTTACCGGGCACCAGGCCTTTCTGACTGCGGAAGCCTTGATCAGCATTTCAGAGACCACCCTGAAGAATCTGGATCAACTGGCAAAAGGCGAAGCCTGCCCCAATGAGCTGAACGGTTAATCTTCTGCGCGCGGTCACGAGCGCGCGCTTTTCAGACAATGCCGCAAAGACGGCGCCATTACTCGCTGCCACACTTCCGGCAGCGTCAACCAGACAATCTCAGGGAGAAGATATGAAGAAGTCACTGGCCACGCTTCTGGTGGCATGCAGCGCGCTGACAGGATGCGCACAGAGCGATAGCAAGGCTACGGGCGCCAGCGCAGAGCAGCTCCAGCACCACCGCTTCCTGCTGGAAAGCGTGGATGGAAAACCGCTGACGCTGTCAGATAAAAGCAAACGCCAGCCGGAGATAGACTTCGGCGAGAAAATGCATATTTCCGGCGCGATGTGTAACCGCTTCACCGGTCAGGGCGAACTGAGCAACGGCATGCTGAAAGCGCAGCTGGCCTCAACCCGAATGATGTGCGTCGATCCACAGCTCAACGCGCTGGATACGCTGTTCGGTCAGATGATGACCGCGGGCGTTCACGTCAGCGTAAATGGCGACAGGCTGACGCTGAAAAACCAGCAGCACACCCTGGTCTATAAACGCGCCGAATGGGTTAACTAAACTCAGTAACTTCCGCAGTTGCCGGACGCCAGCGCCCTTTCGCTGCAGCGCTTACCGTTCGGCAACGCGCACATCCCCATCGACGTTCCGTCAAGCTGGCGCGCGACGGAAAGCGAACCGCCAATCATGGCGCAACTGGCTTCCCCCTGTGCGGACATCGCCGCTCGCGTGCCTGGCGCAACGTGCGCGGCAGTCCCCTGCTGCTGCGGCTCGCTGCTGCATGCGGACAAAAATAAAACGCTGGCTGCCAACCAAAATCCTGCGCGCATCTGCTGTCTCCCCCTGGTTTACATTATTTCCGACACAAAACTTTTGAATCATAGGTCAGCCAGACGGCTGGCGTCGAGGGACAAAACGCGATATTTCATTTTCTGAAACAGATTTTTGCGCGTTTTTATGATCCCGTTCATTTTTTGTCTCGTGACATTGTCACTTACAGGCTAAACCACAGTACGGGCGGTATCCGGGGGACACAAAAATGAAAATGCCGATTTCAGGCCTCTGCTAAGATAAAAGCATATCCATACACAGCAGATTGTTATTCCTTATTACGGATACGCCGACAGGCGTATCCTCTTTTTGGCGCAATGTGAAGGTAACTTATGATTACAACTGACGGGAATGGCGCCGTCGCGTCCGTAGCCTGGCGCACCAGCGAAGTGATCGCAATTTACCCGATTACCCCCAGCTCAACCATGGCCGAACACGCGGGCGCCTGGTCAGCAGACGGAATGAAAAACGTCTGGGGCGATCGGCCACAGGTCGTGGAAATGCAGTCCGAAGCCGGAGCCATCGCGACGGTGCACGGCGCTCTGCAAACCGGCGCGCTGTCGACCACTTTTACCTCCTCCCAGGGACTGCTGCTGATGATCCCGACGCTGTATAAGCTCGCCGGTCAGCTAATGCCCTTCGTGCTGCACGTGGCAGCGCGTACCGTCGCCACTCACGCGCTGTCGATTTTTGGCGATCACTCCGATGTGATGGCGGTGCGCCAGACCGGTTGCGCCATGCTGTGTGCCGCCAGCGTTCAGGAAGCTCAGGACTTTGCGCTGATCGCCCAGATGGCGACGCTGAACAGCCGCATCCCCTTTATTCATTTCTTCGACGGCTTTCGGACATCGCATGAAATCAATAAGATCGCTCCACTTTCGGACGACACTCTGCGTGAGCTGATGCCCCAGTCGGCCATTGACGAACATCGGGCCCGGGCCCTGACCCCCGAGCACCCCGTCATTCGCGGCACTTCCGCCAATCCGGATACTTACTTCCAGTCCCGCGAAGCCACCAACCCCTGGTATAACGCGGTCTGCGAGCATGTGGAAAAAGCGATGGATGATTTCGCCGCCGCGACCGGACGCCAGTACCGCCCGTTTGAATACTACGGGCACCCCGAGGCGGAGCGGGTTATCGCCCTGATGGGGTCGGCCATCGGCACCTGTGAAGAGGTGGTGGACGAACTGCTCAAGCGCGGCGAAAAAGTCGGCGTTGTGAAAGTTCGCCTGTATCGCCCCTTCTCGGCCCGTCGCCTGCTGGAAGCTCTGCCCCAGAGCGTGCGCAGCCTGGCGGTGCTGGATCGCACCAAAGAGCCAGGCGCCCTGGCGGAGCCGCTACATCTCGACATCATGACCGCGCTGGCGGAAGCGTACAGCAGCGGCGAGCGCGAAACTCTGCCCAGGGTTATCGGCGGGCGTTATGGTCTTTCTTCCAAAGAGTTCGGCCCCGACTGCGCGCTGGCGGTGTTCCGCGAGCTGCAGGCCGAGCGGCCGAAGCCGCGCTTTACTGTTGGCATCTATGACGATGTCACGAATCTTTCCCTGGCGCTGCCTTCCGATGATCTGCCGTCGGATGCCCGACTCTCAGCGCTGTTTTACGGTCTGGGCAGCGACGGCACCGTTTCCGCCACCAAGAACAACATCAAGATTATCGGCAACGCCACCCCGTGGTATGCCCAGGGCTATTTCGTCTACGACTCCAAAAAGGCAGGCGGCCTGACGGTTTCCCATCTGCGGGTGAGCGAACATCCCATTCGTTCGGCCTATCTGGTGGAGAAGGCCGATTTTATCGGCTGCCATCAGCTGCAGTTCATCGATAAATATGCCATGGTGGAGCACCTTAAACCCGGCGGCCTGTTCCTGCTGAACACCCCCTATGAGCCGGAAGAGGTGTGGGAGCGCCTGCCTCAGGAGGTTCAGTCGCAGCTGCGCGCGAAGAACGCCCGCCTGTGGGTCATTAACGCCACACGTATCGCCCGCGAATGCCAGCTTGGTGCGCGCATTAACACCGTGATGCAGATGGCCTTCTTCCACCTGACCGAGATTCTGCCGGGCGACAGCGCGCTGCAGGAACTCCAGGGCGCTGTCGCCCGGAGCTACAGCAGCAAAGGCCAGGAGCTGGTAGAGCGCAACTGGCAGGCGCTGGCGCTGGCCCGGGAGTCCCTGAGCCAGGTAACGCTGGGGGATGTGCTGGATAACAGCCACCATATGCCTCCGGTGGTAGCCGACGCCGCGCCGGACTTTGTCAAAACGGTCACCGCCGCCATGCTGGCGGGACTGGGGGATGCGCTGCCGGTTTCCGCCCTGCCGCCTGATGGCACCTGGCCGGTGGGCACCACCCGCTGGGAAAAACGCAACATTGCCGACGAGATCCCCATCTGGAAGCCGGATATCTGCACCCAGTGTAACCACTGCGTGGCCGCCTGCCCCCATGCCGCTATCCGCGCCAAAGTGGTCGCGCCCGGGGAAATGGAAAGCGCCCCCGGTTCGCTCCAGTCGCTGGATGTGAAATCCCGGGATATGCGCGGCCAGAAATATGTGCTGCAGGTGGCGCCGGAAGACTGCACCGGCTGTAATCTGTGCGTGGAGGTGTGCCCGGCCAAAGATCGCCAGAACCCGGAAATCAAGGCCATCAATATGATGTCGCGTCTGGAGCACGTCGAGGAAGAAAAAGCCAATTACGACTTCTTCCTCAATCTGCCGGAGATTGACCGCAGCAAGCTGGAGCGTATCGATATCCGTACCTCGCAGTTGATTACGCCGCTGTTTGAATACTCCGGCGCCTGTTCCGGCTGCGGTGAGACGCCCTACATCAAGCTGCTGACCCAACTGTATGGCGATCGGATGATGGTGGCCAACGCAACCGGCTGTTCGTCGATTTACGGCGGTAATCTGCCCTCCACCCCCTGGACCACCGATGAACATGGCCGCGGCCCGGCCTGGGCTAACTCGCTGTTCGAAGATAACGCCGAATTCGGATTAGGCTTCCGCCTGACGGCGAACCAGCATGCGGATCGCGTCCGGCGCCTGTTAACCCAACTGGCTGACCAGCTTCCTGCAACGCTTGTAGAACAGCTGAACGCCGAGGCTGAAATTCCCGAACGCCGGGAACAGATAGCCGCGCTGCGCCAGGCGCTGGCGGATATCGACGCCCCGCAGGCTCGCCAATTAGAGACCGACGCCGACGCGCTGGTGGATAAATCTATCTGGCTCATCGGCGGTGACGGCTGGGCCTACGATATCGGCTACGGCGGTCTGGATCACGTGCTGAGTCTGAGCGAAAACGTCAACGTGCTGGTGCTGGATACCCAGTGCTACGCCAACACCGGCGGTCAGGCCTCCAAGGCCACGCCGCTGGGAGCGGTAATGAAGTTTGCCGAACAGGGCAAGCGTAAGGCGCGTAAGGATTTGGGGGTAAATGTGATGATGTACGGCCACGTCTACGTTGCCCAGATAGCGCTGGGCGCCCAGCTAAACCAGGCCGTGAAGGCGCTACAGGAGGCCGAAGCCTACGACGGCCCGTCGCTGGTCATCGCTTACAGCCCCTGCGTGGAGCACGGTTACGACCTGGCCCTGAGTCACGATCAAATGCGTCAGCTGACCGCCACCGGCTTCTGGCCGCTTTATCGCTTCGATCCGCGCCGCGCCGAGCAGGGAAAACCGCCGCTCTCGCTGGATTCCCGCCCGCCGTCGGACGCGCTGGCGGAAACCCTGCTTAACGAGCAGCGCTTCCGACGCCTGAACGTCAGCCAGCCGGAAGTGGCGGAACAGCTATGGCAGGAGGCCGCCAGCTCCCTGCAACGCCACTACGACTTCCTGGCGATGCTGGCCGGTAAGCAGCAGAGTAAAAGCGGCGAATAACCGTCGCCCTTTTCCACCCCGCCTTTCGGCGGGGTGTCACTTTTCATCAGCATGCTCGGTCTCCGGCGCCAGCAGCAGCCCCATAAATTCCCGGGCGATCTCCGTTAATGGTTCGCCGCGCCGGGTCAGTATTCCATATTCCTGCGGCGCCAGCCGTAGGTCGGTGTTCAGCACGCTCAGCAACCCGCCGTGCAGGTGAGCTGCGGCCATGGCTTCCGGCAGCATGCCGATCATCGGCCCCCCCTGTAGTACCTGAAGGAAGGTCTGCATTGAAATGGTTTCCACGGTGTTGTGCGGCGTGGCGACTCCAGCTGCGGCAAAGGCCTCTTCCATCTGGCGACGGATTGGCGTTCCCTGGGGATAGAGGATCCACGGCCATGCCAGCAGTTCCCCCAGGCTGTAGCGCTGGCGGTGTCCGGCCAGAGGATGGCGGCGATTCACCACCAGGCAGAACGGCTCCGGGCCCAGCGGGCGGAAGTCGAACAGCTGGCGCTGCCGGGGCTCGGTAAAGCGGCCGATAGCCAGATCCAGCGTACGGGCCTTAAGCATCTCCATCAGATGATCGCTGGTCTGCTCCACCACCTCCAGCGCCAGCAGCGGCCAGCGCTTTTTGATACTGACGATAGCCTGGGGCAGCGCCACCGCCGTAGCGGCGAAGATTCCCCCCACCCGCAGATGGCCGTGGCCGCCAGAGCGCAGGCTGTCAATACGCGCCGCAAATCCCCGGGCGTCATTGAGCGCCACCTGCGCGTAACGCACCACCTCGCTGCCGAGCGCCGTAGGCGGCATACTGCGCGGCAGACGCTCAAACAGAGGAAAGCCGAACTGATTTTCTATCTCCCTGAGCATTTTACTGAGCGCAGGCTGGCTCAGACTCATCTGCTCCGCCGCCAGGTGCATATTCCCGGTACGGCCGAGCGTATCGATCAGCAACAGATGGCGGAACTTCAGCCAGTGGCAGAAGCTGGTAAACGAGATTTCAGACATAGTGCGCCCTGTAAATACCGATAACGCCCGGTTATCGATGACTGAATGAATGCCATTGGAGTTTATCTCCCGCGCCGCATAACGTAACAGCAACAACAATGAGGAGAAACTCCCATGACCATCGCTCTGAACCCTGCAAACACCCTGCCCGAAGACGGAACCCGCGGCTGCCTGATTGGCCGCGCCTGGGTTCCCGGCGCCTGCCCCGGCCCTTCGCCGGTGGTTCTGCGCGGCGACGACGTCTTCGATATTTCGCAACAGGCTGCCACCGTCGCCGGACTTCTGGAACTGGAAAACCCCGGGGATGTGATACGCCAGACAAAGGGACGCCATATTGGCTCACTTTGTGAGCTACTGGCCAATAGCGGCGATGCGCCGGATCCCGAACGGCCGTACCTGCTATCCCCCATCGACCTTCAGGTGATTAAAGCCGCCGGGGTCACTTTCGTCGACAGCATGCTGGAGCGGGTAATAGAAGAACAGGCCGCTGGCGACGGCGAACGGGCCAGTGGTCTGCGGGCCCGTATCTACGATCTCACCGGCCCGGACCTGCGGGCGGTAAAGCCCGGTTCCGAACGGGCCGCCGCCCTGAAGCAGCTATTGATCGAACGCGGCCTGTGGTCTCAGTATCTGGAGGTCGGCATTGGCCCGGACGCCGAGATCTTTACCAAGGCGCCGGTACTGGCAAGCGTCGGCAGCGGCGCCTCCATCGGTATTCATCCCCACTCCAGCTGGAATAATCCGGAGCCGGAAGTGGTGCTGCTGGTCAACAGCCGCGGCCGGATTCAGGGCGCGACCCTGGGCAACGACGTCAACCTGCGCGATTTCGAAGGCCGCAGCGCCCTGCTGCTAAGCAAAGCCAAGGACAATAACGCCTCCTGCGCTATCGGCCCCTTTATTCGCCTGTTCGACGACGACTTTACCCTTGACCATCTGCGCAACTGCGAGGTGGCGTTGACGGTACAGGGCGAAGAGGGATTCCAGCTCAACGGGCTGAGCGCCATGAGCGCCATTAGCCGCGATCCTGAAGATCTGGTTCGACAAACCCTGAACGCCAGTCACCAGTATCCCGACGGCTTCGCACTGTTCCTGGGCACGCTGTTCGCCCCTACCCAGGACAGGGGTAGCCCCGGCGCCGGTTTTACCCACCGCCCTGGCGATACCGTCACCATTAGCACTCCGATGCTGGGCGCCCTGCGCAATCGGGTCACCACCAGCGACCAGGCGCCGTCCTGGACCTTCGGGCTGCGCGCGCTGTTCGACAACCTGAGCCGGCGCCGCCTGCTGTAACGCCCGCCATCCTGAACTCACGCTGTAACGGCAATCCCAATGGAGGAGCATGCTATGCGTGTACAGAACCATTCTTCTACGCCCGATCCGCGCCAGCTGCGGCGGGCAATCTTTACCGGCGCCGTCGGTAGCGCGCTGGAGTATTACGATTTCGCGATTTACGGGCTGGCGTCGGCGCTGGTCTTCGGCCATATTTTCTTTCCCTCGCTGGGTGTGACCGGCGCCCTGCTGGCCAGCTTCGCCACCTACGGCGCCGGGTTCCTGGCCCGGCCTTTCGGCGGTCTGTTTTTCGGATCGCTCGGGGATCGCAAGGGCCGCAAACTGGTGTTGCTGATCACCATCGGGCTGATGGGCGTCGCCACCACGCTTATCGGTCTGCTGCCTGCCGGGCCGCTGGGCGCCGTGCTGCTGGTTATCCTGCGCCTGCTTCAGGGCTTTGGCGCCGGCGCCGAACAGTCCGGTGCCGCCACCCTGATGGCAGAGCTGGCGCCCCCCAAACGCCGCGGCTGGTATGCAGCGCTGCCGTTTATCGGGGTCTTTTCCGGGCTGGCACTGGCCACCATCACCTTTCGGGTGATGCAGCTGCTGCTGACCGAACAGCAGATCCTGAGCTGGGGCTGGCGTATTCCGTTCCTGCTGAGCGTGGTACTGATTGCCGTCGCCATCTGGGTACGCTTAAGGCTGAAAGAGAGCCCGGTGTTTAAGACTCTGGAGACCCAACAGCAGGTGGTTAAAGCACCAATGCGGGCGGTGCTGCGCGATGCGCGACGCCCGCTGGCCGCCACCATTCTGATGCGCATGGCGGAAACCGGCAGCTCTACTCTGTACGCCACGGTCTCCATCGCTTTTCTGACCGGCTACGCTGCCACCCAGGCCCAACAGAGCGCCACCTTCGCGCAGATCGGCACCAATGCCGTGCTGCTGGCAAGCGTGGCGAGCGTGATCACTACCCCGCTGTTCGGCGCGCTTTCGGACAGGGTGGGTCGATTGCGGGTCTATCGCGCCGGTGCGCTGTTCTGCATGCTCTGGGCCTTTCCGGCCTGGATGATGATCGCCAGCGGCAATCCCTGGCTTATCACCCTGGCGATTGTCGGTGGTTTCGCTATCGGCGCCAACAGCATGCTCGGCGCCCAGTGCGCTCACTTTACCGAGCTATTCGGCAACCGCTACCGCTACTCCGGGGTGGCCCTTTCCCGTGAAGTCGGCGCCCTGCTTTCCGGCGGACTGGCACCACTACTCGGGATCTGGCTCACAGGACTGGCCGACGGCGCCCCCTGGGTGCTGGCCGCATACACTATTGTTCTGGGGGGCATTACGCTTGCCGGTAGCTGGCTTTCCGTTGAAACCCGCGGCCGCGACCTGACGCTGCTTCAGGATGCCGTCGGCCAGCTGCCCCGCCACCGCGCCCCGGGCGCCATACTAATAAGAGAGAAAAATCATGAAGGATAAACCGGTACCCAAATTGCGTAGCCAGCGCTGGTTCGACGACCCTGAGCACGCCGATATGACGGCACTGTATGTCGAACGCTATATGAACTACGGGCTGACCCGTGACGAGCTACAGTCAGGGCGCCCGATTATCGGCATCGCCCAAACCGGCAGCGATCTGACCCCCTGCAACCGCCACCACCAGGCGCTGGCGGAGCGGGTAAAGGCCGGTATTCGCGATGCCGGCGGCATTCCAATGGAGTTCCCGGTTCACCCCATCGCCGAACAGAGCCGGCGCCCTACGGCGGCACTGGATCGTAACCTGGCCTATCTGGGGCTGGTGGAGATCCTGCACGGCTATCCGCTGGATGGCGTGGTACTGACCACCGGCTGTGATAAAACCACCCCCGCCTGCCTGATGGCCGCCGCCACCACCGATCTGCCCGCTATTGTGCTTTCCGGCGGGCCAATGCTCGACGGTCACTATAAAGGGGAACTAATTGGCTCCGGCACCGTTATCTGGCACGCCCGTAATCTGCTGGCCACCGGTGAGATCGACTACGAAGGCTTTATGGAGCTGACCACGGCATCTTCACCTTCCATCGGCCACTGCAACACCATGGGCACTGCGCTTTCGATGAACGCGCTGGCCGAAGCGCTCGGCATGTCGCTGCCGGGCTGTGCCAGTATTCCTGCCCCCTATCGCGAACGCGGACAAATGGCTTATCGCACCGGTAAACGCATCTGCCAGATGGTGTGGGACGATCTGCGTCCGTCGAAGATTCTGACCAAAGCGGCGTTCGAAAACGCCATTACCGTGGCCTCGGCGCTGGGGGCATCCAGCAACTGTCCGCCGCATCTGATAGCCATCGCCCGCCACGCAGGCATTGAACTGACCCTTGACGACTGGCAGCGGGTGGGTGAAGCGGTGCCGCTGCTGGTGGACTGTATGCCCGCCGGGCGTTACCTGGGGGAAGGCTTTCACCGCGCCGGAGGGGTTCCGGCGGTGCTGCACGAATTACACAAAGCCGGGCGCCTCAACGAGTCCTGCCAGACGGTCAGCGGCAGGACTATTGGCGATATCGCCCGCGAGTCCGGCAACCACAACCCGGACGTGATTCACGACTGGGAAAATCCGCTTAAACACCGGGCCGGATTTATCGTCCTGAGCGGCAACTTCTTCGACAGTGCCATTATGAAGATGTCGGTAGTGGGCGACGAATTCCGCAAAACCTGGCTCAGCGAGCCCAGCGCGGAAAACTGCTTCGAGGCGCGTGCCATCGTATTCGACGGCCCGGAGGATTACCACGCGCGGATTAACGATCCCGAACTGGCTATCGACGCCCGCTCGATTCTGGTGATCCGCGGCGCCGGGACTGTCGGCTACCCCGGCAGCGCCGAGGTGGTCAATATGGCGCCGCCGGCAGCGCTGTTGAAACAGGGCGTCACCTCGCTGCCCTGCCTGGGGGACGGGCGCCAGAGCGGCACCTCCGCCAGCCCGTCGATCCTCAATATGTCGCCGGAAGCGGCCGTCGGCGGCGGTCTGGCGCTGCTGCAAACCAACGATCGCCTGCGGGTAGACCTTAACCAGCGTCGGGTCGATCTGTTGATTGACGATGCCGAAATGGAACGCCGCCGGGCGGCCTGGAAGCCTTCACTTCCGCCTTCCCAGACGCCGTGGCAGGAAATTTACCGCAGCATGGTCGGTCAGCTTTCTACCGGTGGCTGCCTGGAGCCTGCCACCCTTTATCTGCGGGTAGTTAATGACGACAACTTACCCCGACATTCACACTAAAAGATGAGTATTCCGTCATGAAAATTACCGGTTACAACTTTATTGGCTCAGAACGCAGCGCCGAGGGCGATACGGTGCTGGAAAGCCTGGACGCGACCAGCGGCGAAGCGCTGCCGTGGCGTTTTTATCAGGCTACCGAGCAGGAGGCCGCCACGGCCTGTGAAGCGGCCCGCAGCGCCTTTACCGCCTACAGCCGCCTGGCGCCGGAACAGCGCGCTCGTTTTCTGGAAGCCATTGCCGACGAGCTGGATGCTCTGGACGATGAGTTTCTGGCGCTTGCCAGTCGGGAAACGGCTCTGCCGCTGGCCCGCCTGCGCGGTGAGCGAGGGCGTACCAGCGGCCAGATGCGGCTGTTTGCTGCGGTGCTGAAGCGCGGCGATTATCTGGGCGCGCGGATCGATACCGCCCAGCCGGACAGGCAGCCGCTGCCGCGCCCCGATCTGCGCCAGGCGCGGCTCGGCGTGGGGCCTGTGGCCGTGTTTGGCGCCAGCAATTTTCCGCTGGCGTTCTCTACCGCCGGTGGCGACACTGCGGCCGCGCTGGCGGCGGGCTGTCCGGTGGTATTTAAGGCCCACACCGGCCATATGGCAACAGCGGAATACGTTGCCGACGCCATTATCCGCGCCGCCCGCCAGACCGGTATGCCTGAAGGCGTATTCAGTATGATTTACGGCACCACCATCGGCGAAGTGCTGGTCAGACATCCGGCGATTCAGGCGGTGGGCTTTACCGGTTCGCTGCGCGGCGGACGGGCCATTTTCGATATGGCGGCCAGCCGCCCGCAGCCGATTCCGGTATTCGCCGAAATGAGCAGCATCAACCCCATCATACTGCTGCCAGAAGCCCTGCGCCGCCGCGGCCCACAGATAGCCCGCGAGCTGGCGGATTCGGTGGTGCTGGGCTGCGGCCAGTTCTGTACCAATCCAGGACTGATAGTCGGCGTGGCAAGCCCGGAATACACCGAATTCCTGGCGGCGCTGCGCGATGAAATAGCCAGCCGCCCGGCGCAGGTGATGCTGAATGCCGGGATCCTGCAGCACTATCGCCAGGGGCTCGCCCGTCTGAGCCAGCACCCACAGATGGTCTCGCTGGCCGGTGAAGCACGCGATGATAATCAGGCATCCCCATGGCTGTTTAAGGCCGATGCCGCACTGCTGGCCAGCGGCGATGAGCTGTTACAGGAAGAGGTGTTCGGCCCGGCGACCGTGGCGGTGGAGGCCAGTAGTGCCCAGGGGTTACATCAGGCGCTACAGGGAATGCATGGCCAGTTAACCGCGACGCTGATTGCCGAGCCGGACGACTTGCGCGACTGTCAGGCGCTGGTGAACCTGCTGGAAGAGAAAGCCGGACGCCTGTTGCTGAACGGCTATCCTACCGGCGTGGAGGTTTGCGATGCCATGGTGCACGGCGGCCCCTGGCCTGCCACATCGGACGCGCGCGGTACTTCGGTTGGCACTCTGGCCATCGACCGCTTCCTGCGCCCGGTCTGCTATCAGGATTACCCCCAGGCGCTGCTGCCGGACGCCCTGAAAGATGAAAATCCGCTGGGTATCACCCGGCTGGTGAACGGTGTTAACACTCGCGAGCCGCTACGCTAAATAACGCCTGTGCCTGAGGGATAGCCTTATTCCTCAGGTCTGTGTTACACATGCGTCAACACAGTCACCGATGGAGCACAGCACAGTGAAGATAACGGTAAGCAATGCCATTAACGAACGGGATCGGGAAGCGCTTTACGCAGGGCTGGTCAGCTATAATTCGCCGTTTATCGACCGCAGTAACTGGGGCGATTTAAGCGTCTTTATGCATGATGATGCCGGTCGGGCGCAGGCGGGGCTTACCGCCTCGCGCAAAGGGAACTGGCTGTGCATTAAGCTACTGTGGGTCAGTGAGTCGTTACGCGGCAGTGGTGTCGGCAGCCAGCTAATGCAGGCCGCCGAACAGAGCGCTCGGGAACAGGGCTGTCGGTTTGCGCTGGTGGATACCTTCAGCTTTCAGGCCCGTCCCTTCTACCAGAAGCTGGGCTATGAGTTGCAGATGACCCTGGAAGATTTTCCCGGCGACGGTCAGTCGGTTTACTACCTTAAAAAGCGGCTGTAGCCTGCCCCCGCCGGCGCCACAGCACCACCAGCCCCACCATTAACCAGAGCGCCCCGGCCACCAGCGCCGGGGCATGAATATGGAACAGAACCGGCGCCAGCACCGCGATCCCAATGAGCGGTATCAGCCCGCAAGCCAGCAGCGAGCGCAGACTACGCTGACGCCGCTTCACCAGAAACAGGCCAATCACCGAGCAGTGCAGCAGAATAAATCCGCAGATAGCCCCCACGTCCACAAAAGAGACCAGATGCGACAGCCCATCATCGACGCTGGCGGCAATCACCGCCAGCACGGTGTTGACCACAGCGGCGGCCAGCAGCGCGGTTACCGGCAGCCCACTGCGCTTGCCAATCTGACTGAGGGAACCCGGCAATGAACCGCTGCGCCCCATACTGAACAACAGCCTTCCTGCCGCCGCCTGGCCTACCATAGCGGAAAAGGCCGCCCCCAACGCTTTGACAAAGGCCAGCGCATCACCCAACCACGGAGAAATAGTCTCGCCGACAATCACATAATAGGCCTTCCCCTGAAGCTCGGGCTGCTGCTGAAGCGTCTGACTGTCCCAGGGGCTGAGCAGCGCCCCAAGCCAGGTCTGAGCCACAAACAGCACGCCTGCCAGGATCAGACACCATAAAGTCGCCCGGCCGGGCTGATTGCGGGAGCCCTGATTCTCTTCGGCAAAGGTAGAGATGGCATCGAAGCCCAGATAAGAGAGCACCGCCACTGATACCCCGGTCAAAACGGCGCTGCTGTTTATCCCATCGCTCCCGATAAAAGGCGCCAGCAGAGGTCGGTTGAATCCCTGCTGCCACAGCACCCACAGTCCACCGGCCAGAATCAGCGCCAGTACGATCACTTCGGCAATCAGCACCGTCATGGTGACTTTTCGGGTTTTATGCAGCCCGGTCAGGTTCAGGGCAGTGGTCGCTACCACGGCCAGCAGCGTCCAGGCCCAGACCGGCACCGTGGGCACCAGCGCATTTAATGAAATACCGCTAAACAGATAGGCCACCGCCGGAATAAACAGATAATCCAGCAGAATAATCCAGCCAGCGATAAAACCCACCCGGGGGTTAATCCCTTCCCGGGTATAGGCATAAACGGCCCCGGCGTTGGGCACCGCCCGCGACATCAGCGCATATGACCAGGCGGTAAAGCCCATCACCACGGTCGCTACCACATACACCAGTGGCACCACCCCGCCGCTGGCGGCGTCCAGCGTGCCAAACAGTCCTACCGGCGCTGCCGGACCAATAAACAGCAACCCCATAATCACCAGGTCACGCATCCGCAACGAACGAGCCAGCGCCATCCCCATCACCTTTGATTGTTATTATTGAAACGACGCAAGTGTTAAACGGCGCGGCACCAGGGGGAAGGGAAATTATAGAAACTTTTGATCTATGTTATAACTGACCTTCTCCTTCCAATCCGCAGATGGGTAAATGCGCCCGTAAAACGCTGGCATTCAGCGCCGTAATCCGTACCATACGCTCACACGTTCGCCTGCTGGCTGTTGTCGGCTGGCGCTAACCCATCATTCATAGCAAACCAGATGGGGCATAAGAACGCGCAGATGGCATATGAGATCTATGCTACGTGGATAGAAGAAATGAATGGCGCTCAGGTGGATATGTTGAACGCCAGGCTGGCCATCTGAAAATTTTTGCCCCGCATATGCCCTTTTTGGTTTTTGAGATTGATAAAAATGCAAGAAACTCAGCAAGTTAACAAGAAAGAACAGTACAACCTCAACAAGCTCCAGAAGCGCCTGCGCCGCAACGTGGGCGAGGCGATCGCCGATTTTAATATGATTGAGGAAGGTGACCGGATTATGGTCTGCCTTTCCGGCGGCAAAGACAGCTACACCATGCTGGAGATTCTGCGTAATCTGCAGCAGAGCGCGCCAGTTAACTTTAGCCTGATCGCGGTAAACCTCGATCAGAAGCAGCCCGGCTTTCCTGAGCATATCCTGCCGGAGTATCTGGAGAGTATCGGGGTCGAGTACCGGATAGTGGAAGAGAATACCTACGGCATTGTGAAAGAGAAGATCCCGGAAGGGAAAACTACCTGCTCGCTCTGCTCCCGCCTGCGCCGCGGCATTCTGTACCGCACCGCCAGCGAACTGGGCGCCACCAAAATCGCGCTGGGCCATCATCGCGATGATATTTTACAAACGCTGTTCCTGAACATGTTTTATGGCGGCAAGATGAAAGGCATGCCGCCCAAGCTGATGAGCGACGACGGTAAGCATATCGTTATTCGCCCGCTGGCCTACTGCCGCGAAAAGGATATCGAGCGTTTTTCGCAGGCCAAAGGTTTCCCCATCATTCCCTGCAACCTGTGCGGCTCACAGCCTAATCTGCAGCGCCAGGTTATCGCTGAAATGCTGCGCGACTGGGATAAACGCTATCCGGGCCGGATCGAAACCATGTTCAGCGCCATGCAGAACGTGGTGCCGTCTCACCTGTGCGACAGCGCGTTGTTTGACTTCGCCGGGATCACCCACGGCAGCGAGGTGGTGGACGGCGGCGATCTGGCGTTCGATCGCGAAGAACTGCCTCAGCAGCCGATGGGCTGGCGGGCGGATGAAGAAGCGGAACAGCCTTTGCAGCGCCTGGACGTGGTGGAAATTAAATAATCGCCCTCGCCTCCCGCTCCGGGGGGCTTTTCACACTTCGCCTCTCAATCGCAGACAAAAAAAGGTTCATCGCGGATTGTCGTGAAGCTGAAGTTACCGGCGGCTGCCCAGGCTTCCGGGTGAGTATGTCGGGCAGGATGAGGTTCCGTTCACCTTAAGGTGATTTCTCTTATGCCGGTTGCGGAACCGGTGAATCAGCAGAGAAGCAATCACGCAAAGTAAACGGAACAGCCCGCCGCATCGTCATATTCTGCCCGGTGGCTTTTCAGATGCAGGCTGGGGCGGCGGTTGTAGTACGTGGTCATGCTGGTTGCGCTATTTCTGCGCCAGTGCCGTGTTCTGAAAGAGTATGCCGCGCTGGCGAAGGTTCCGTTCACCTTAAGGTTACCTTTATATGTCGGTTCCGGAACCGGTGAATCAGCAGAGAAGCAATCACGCAAAGTGAACGGAACAGCCCGCCGCATCATCATATTCTACCCGGTGGCTTTTCAGATGCAGGCTGGGGCGGCGGTAGTAGTACGTGGTCATGCCGGTTGCGCTATTTCTGCGACAGTGCCGTGTTCTGAAAGAGTATGCCGCGCTGGCGAAGGTTCCGTTCACCTTAAGGTGATTTCTCTTATGCCGGCTCCGGAACCGGTGAACGGGTCAGGAGGCTCAAACGCCACCTCCTGACAACCTGGCTTTCCGGCGTGAATACTCCGGCGATTTTCAGGCCGGAGTGTCACCGCCCTGAATCTTCTGCCCGAATTTATCCGTACAGGTATTGCTGGTTGCATTTGAGCACCCCGTCTGAAGCGACGAGAGGATTGCCTCCCGGCTTAAAAAACGCCGCAGCGTTTACGAAGGGCCGGAGGAGCGACAGGATGTCGCGACAGGGCAAGGCCGCCTGGGATGGCGACTCTTGCCCGTTCCGAAAAGCCCGGCGTGATAAGCGAAGGGGCCCGCGTCAGCGGCGTTTTTTACCGCCGGGGAGCCCGGGTCGCCAGGGGAGCGGCGACTGAGCCCACCTGGCCCGTTCACCTGCGGTGGATTAACAGAAAAGCAGTGACGCAAAGTGAACGGAACTGCCCGCCGCATCGCCATATTCTGCCGGTTTTTTGTTTCCGCTTTCGAACACTCCACCTAAGCCACGATGAACCCAAAAAAAAAGCCGACTAATTTAGTCGGCGTCGTACGAATCAATTGTGCTATGCAGTAATTCAAAAAAGGAAGTAAGACAATATGGAGCGCAACGCCCATCGCTTGACGTTGCATTCACCTGCATGAGAGATAGTGCCGCGATCCTATATCATGTTTATTGACCTCGATCAGGTTTACTCCCCTTTTGTGGTTAGCAAGCACATTAATTCCTTATTTTTACAGCCATTTACCTCGTCGCAACCACCATATAACACCACCGATAATCACCAGCAGCATGACGCAGAATACACCGAAGCCCAGGTGCCAGGAGCCGCCGGGAATGCCCCCAAGGTTAACGCCGAACAGGCCGGTCAAAAAGGTGGTAGGCAGAAATACCATCGCCATCACGGACATGGTATAGGTGCGACGTGCCAGTGATTCCTGCATCAGTTGCGCGATTTCGTCGGCCATCACCGCGGTACGGGCAATACAGGCGTCTATCTCGTCCAGTCCCCTGCCGAGCCGGTCGGCAATGTCCTGCATTCGGCGTCTGGCGTCGTCATCCATCCAGCCAAGCCGTTCGCTGGCGAGGCGAGCATAGACGTTACGCTGGGGTGCCATATAGCGGCGCATAACAATAAGCTGCTTACGAATCAGCGCCAGCACGCCACGCGGCGGCACTTCCTGATCCAGCAATTGATCCTCAAGATCCATAATTTTGTCGTGCAGGTGATCGATAAACTCCGTAGCGTGATCGGTCAATGCATCACACACGTCCACCAGCCAGCTACCGCTGTTTATCGGGCCGGTTCCCTGATTCAGATCGCTTATCACGTCGTCCAGCGCCAGCACCTTGCGTCGCCGGGTGGAGACGATCAGATGTTCATCAATATAAACCCGCATCGCAACCAGCTGATCGGGTCGTTCATCGGTACTACCGTTAATGCAGCGCAGCGTAATAAAAGTGCCTTCGCTCAGGCGGGAAATCCGGGGACGCGTGCTGTCACCCGCCAGCGCGTCGCGCACGGCGTCCGGAAGCAGCGCCGTGGTGGCAAGCCAGCGCTGGCTTTCGCTACGGGTATAGTCCAGATGCAACCAGCAGGGATGCTCGCTGTCGAACACCGTATCGTTGTCGATATCGCTAACGCCCCCCTTACCGTCCAGGCGCAGCGCAAACACGGCATCCGGGACATCCAGCTGCTCTCCCTTTATGACATCCACAGCCAATCCTCATCACAAAATTATCAAACGGTTTCAGTCTAGCCCCACCCGGGTGTTAAGCAACCCGATGATGCCACAGACAAAAAAAATCGCCCGTAACCACGGTAATGCCGATCAGTTAAGGATCGGTTGATCGATCCAATAGTTGTGTAAGAATCCGGAAACGCTCACTCGTTTCCGG
>NZ_JAZHEE010000028.1:0-57863 GCF_036620675.1 Rosenbergiella sp. YN46 | reverse complement strand
TGCCAACCCGGCGTGCCGTAAGGCGTTGTTCCGTGTCAGTGGTGGCGCATTATAGGGCCTGAATTCGTGCTGGCAAGGGGTTATCTTAAAAAAAATGCTCACCAGGTTATTTTTCCGCCATTGCGGTTAATTAACCGTCCCGCTGCGCGTTAAGTGAGCAACTTCACGGGCAAAATCAGCCACCTGATTCCAGTCGGTATAGACCACTTCCTTACTGGTATCCGTTTCTCCCCCCGTCATTTTCATAATCAGGCGAATCATAAAGCGATCAAACCAGCGATAGTGTGGATAGCGTAACGCACCGGCGAAGACGGCACTGAGATCCGGTCTCCAGGGTGACGCCAGCAGAAACTTGCGAGTATAGGAGTTAGTTTGTGGAGTTCGCTTTTCCGGCTTACGCGCCACAAGGTTTACGGAAAAAAAAGCGCCCGGTAGCGCATTCAACTGTACGGCATGCTTTTTCACAAAATCTGTCAGCGCCGGATGAAAATGGCCATAGCGAATAGAGGCGCCAATCACAACCCGATCGTACTGCTCCCACGCCAGCGTTTCTACCCGATGCAGATTCTGCAGCTCGGCATCAATGCCATGTTCTTTCAGACCGGAAGCGATGCTTGCCGCAATCTCCCGGGTTTGCCCATCCCTTGTCGAAAACAGAATCAGGGTTTTCACATTTCACTCCGATTATTCGCGCCAGAAAGTTGGCGTAAAAAGTACCAGTAAAGTAAAGACTTCCAGTCGTCCGAAAAGCATGTTGCAAATCAGTATCCACTTAGCCGCCGGGTTCATGGTAGAGAAGTTATCCGCCACCACGCCAAGACCCGGCCCCAGGTTATTCAGCGTCGCTGCCACGGAAGCAAATGCCGAGAAGTCGTCCACACCGGTGGCGATAATTGCCAGCATACTGATCAGAAAGACCAGAGCATAGGCCGAAAAGAACCCCCATACGGCTTCCAGAATACGCTCCGGCAGCGCGCGATTGCCCAGTTTAATGCTGTATACCGCGTTGGGATGCACCAGGCGCTTAAGCTCACGATTTCCCTGTTTAAACAGCAAAAGGATACGAATAACCTTAAGCCCACCACCGGTGGAACCAGCACAACCGCCGATAAAAGCTGAACAGAGTAGTAGTACCGGCAAGAACAGCGGCCAGCGGGCAATGCTGTCGGTGGTGAAGCCCGCCGTGGTCGCCATTGAAACGACCTGGAAGAACGACTGATTCAGCGTCTGCCAGGCCGATTCATAGACATTGTGGAACCACAGCACCAGGGTGCAGATCACCACCAGCGACAGCTGTACGCCAATAAACATCCGAAATTCCGGATCGCGCCAGTAAACCTTCAGGCTTCGACCGCTCAGTAGAGAGAAGTGCAGACCATAGTTACAACCGGAGATCAGCAAAAAGATGGCGATAATGGAGTTGATGGCCGTACTGTCAAAATAGCCCACGCTGGCGTCATGTGTCGAAAAACCACCAATGGCGATGGTCGCAAAACTGTGGCCAATAGCGTCAAAAGCTGGCATTCCAGCAAACCACAGCGCCAAAGCGCAGGCAACCGTCAGCAAAACGTAGATCAGCCACAGCGTTTTGGCTGTCTCGGCAATACGCGGCCGCATTTTATTATCCTTCAGCGGCCCGGGCATCTCCGCACGATAAAGCTGCATGCCCCCAACCCCCAGAATAGGGAGAATCGCCACCGCCAGTACAATGATCCCCATACCACCGAACCACTGAAGCATCTGGCGATAGAAAAGTATCGCATGCGGCAACGAGTCCAGCCCCACCAGCGTGGTCGCCCCCGTAGTGGTCAGTCCGGAGAAAGACTCAAAGAAGGCATCAGTCACCGTCAGATTCGGCCGTTCGGAAAAGATAAAAGGCAGTGCCCCAACGCTACCCAGCACGGTCCAGAACAACACAACAATCAGGAAGCCTTCGCGCGGTTTCAGCTCGCTTTTCTGGTGGCGATGAGGCCACCACAACATCACGCCAATAGCCAGCGCAACAAAAAAGGTCTGCGTAAAGGCACGACCGGCACCATCCCGATAAATCAAAGCCACCAGGCCGGGAAGAAACATCGTTCCTGAAAAGAGGATAACCAACAGGCCAACGATTCGGGTTATGGCACGAAAATGCATTTCAGCCGTTTCCTTTGCAGTCAAAAAATATCAGGAGGGATTATTGTGCAAACGGTAGCAAATGCAACGTACCACGGCTCAGATCGGCCAGTCTTGCTGAAAACTCAGCCACTTTTGCCTGAGGCAGCGCCACCTGAAGCCTGACTTCGGCCTGATAATCGCTGCAAGCCACCACGCCTTCACACTGCTTCAGCAGGGCTTCCACTCCGGCCAGTTGCCCGTAATCACAGTTCAGAAGGTACGTTTGCAACGGCACCCTGCGCGATGTCGTTAACTGACCCAGCGCCAGCTGTACGCCACCACCATAAGCCTTCACCAGACCACCGGTACCAAGCTTAACGCCACCGTAATAACGCACAACCACGGCGGTAATCTCGCCAACGCCGCTGCCCATGAGCTGCGCCAGGATTGGCTTACCCGCCGTACCTGCCGGTTCTCCATCGTCGGAAAAGCCCAACTGCTGAGAATCATCAGGCGCACCGGCGACCCAGGCCCAGCAGTGATGACGGGCGTCAGGATGTTCGGCACGTACCGTCTCAATGAACGCTTTCGCCACCGCCACGCCATCGGTGTGAGCCAACAGCGTGATAAAGCGGCTTTTTTTAATCTCTTCGCTAACAATGACCGGTGCGGCCGGAATCAACCAGCTTTCCATCAAGCCAGCTTCAGATCCCGGGTCATATTTTCGAGGCTGTTTTCATACATCACCACGTTATCCTCAATGCGGATACCACCGTAGGGCTTGAGCGCTTCGATTTTCTGCCAGTTAAAGTGCTTGCTGTACTGCCCTTCACGCCAGGGAGCAAGCAACGAGTCAATAAAGTAGATGCCCGGTTCAATGGTCAACACCATACGCGGCTCCAGGATACGAGTACAGCGCAGCGCGGGATACTGCTCGGGCGGCGCCAAATGGGAACCAGTATCATCCTGCATAAACGCCCCCACATCGTGAACCTGAAGCCCCAGCGGATGACCGATGCCGTGTGGCATAAAAGGGCCGGTCAGATTGGCTTCGACCATCGCTTCTTCGCTGATGTCAGTCACTATCTGATGGTGACGCAAGATCTTCGCCAGGCGCTGATGAAACTGAAGATGGTAATCGGTATAGCGGACACCAACTTTCATGGTGGCGATCAACGCCTGCTGCTCTTCATTGACGTCTTTAATCAGTTGGGCAAAGTCGCTATCGTGATGCGTAGTCCAGGTTCGGGTCAAATCCGCAGCATAACCGTTGTACTCTGCCCCAGCATCCAGCAGGAAGCTACGCATTTCAGCCGGCGCGCTATAATCCAGTCTGGTGTAGTGCAGCACAGCAGCATGCTCATTCAGCGCAACAATATTGCTATAGGGCACATCGATATCACGGTGACCGGTCGCGGTCAGATAGGCCTGGTTAATATCGAATTCACTCATACCAGAAAGGAAGGCTTCTTCGGCTGCCCGGTGTCCCGACACCGCCATTTTCTGGGCTTCACGCATACAGCTGATTTCATAGTCGCTCTTATAGGCGCGATAGTAATGCAGGTAATCAATCACCCCTTTCGGATTAATATTCTCGGCCGGAATCTCCAGTTGCAGCGCACGTTCCGACACCGGGCCCAGGTAAGCGATTTTTTTACGGTTCGCGGGCAACTGGCTACCAATGCCATCTGCTTTTGGTAGCGCCACCAGTTCAACCTCATCAGTCCAGAAGCTATCCGGCAGCGGCTCTACGTTGTGCCAGTAATCCACCGGCAGGTAGAACCAGAGTTTCGGCTTGTTTACACCGTCCACCAGCAGCCAACAGTTCGGCACCTGAGTAACCGGCACCCACGCCTTAAACAGGGGATTCACTTTGAAGGGATAGGGGTGATCGTCGAGAAAGACGTTGAACAGTTCACCCGAATGAATCAGCAGCGCATCAAGATTGAAGCGCGCCAGAACTTTGCGGGCACGCTCCTGCAGCGTTGCCATGTGCTCTTTATATTGTGCGGCCAGCGAATCCATAATTTACCCTTCTGTTTTCGACCATAACCTGCGCATCTTAGCACAGCCGACGTGGCACCGAACCCTTTCCGCCATCCGTGATCTTCACAGCAATTATTTAAACTTAAATTTGCATTTTATTAACACAGCTTCCACACTCCGCTTCATCTGGTACGACCAGATCCCAATGCTGGATTCAGGAGATTGATATGCTTTATCAAGGCGACACCCTGTACCTCGACTGGCTGGATGATGGCATCGCCGAACTGGTCTTTAACGCGCCAGGCTCAGTGAATAAGCTCGACACGGCAACCGTAGCCAGCCTTGGCAAAGCGATTGAAGTGCTTGAAGCGTTGCCGGAACTGCGCGGACTCCTGCTGCGATCCGACAAACAGGCATTCATTGTCGGCGCCGATATCACCGAATTTCTGGGGCTGTTCCGCGCGCCCGCTGAACAGCTCAGCGAATGGCTACGCTATGCGAATTCGATTTTTAATCGACTGGAAGATCTTCTGGTTCCCACCCTCTCTGCTATCAACGGCTATGCCCTCGGCGGCGGATGCGAGTGCGTACTGGCGACCGATTTTCGCATCGGCACACCAGATGTCCGTATTGGCCTGCCGGAAACGCGCCTCGGCATCATGCCCGGTTTTGGCGGCACCGTAAGGCTTCCCCGTCTGCTGGGAGCCGACAGCGCGATGGAGATTATCGCCGCGGGTAAAGAACTGAATGCCAGCGAAGCCCTGAAGCGCGGACTACTGGACGCCATCGTCGAACAGGAAACGCTGTATGAGTCGGCATTAACTACATTGCGCCAGGCCATTAACGGCAAACTGGACTGGCAGGCTAAACGCGCGCGCCGTTTGCAACCTCTTAAACTCAGCCCTATCGAATCAGCCATGAGCTTCGCCACCGCCAAAGCCATGGCGAAACAACAGACCGGCAACCACTATCCGGCGCCGCTCAAAGCGATTGAAACCATTGAAGCGGCGGCTGGTCTGGCGCGTAACGAAGCGCTGGCGCAGGAAACCCGCAACTTCGTCCCACTGGCCCACACCGACGCCGCCCGGGCGCTGGTCGGCATTTTCCTTAACGATCAATATATCAAAGGCAAGGCGAAGCAACTGACTCGCAACGTTGAGCCTCCCCGCCGGGCCGCGGTGCTGGGCGCCGGAATTATGGGCGGCGGTATCGCTTACCAGTGCGCCTGGAAAGGCATTCCGGTATTGATGAAAGATATCAACGACAACGCACTGGTACTGGGGATGAATGAAGCCGGAAAACTGCTGAATAAAAAGCTGGAGCAGGGAAAAATCGACGGCCTGCGACTTTCTGAGGTGGTTTCAACCATTCATCCGACGCTCGATTATAGCGGGTTTGAACGGGTCGACGCCGTGGTTGAAGCGGTGGTGGAAAACCCCAAAGTGAAACGCGCCGTGCTGGCCGAGCTGGAAAATCAGGTCACTGACGATACCGTACTGGCCTCCAATACCTCTACGATACCTGTCTCGCTGCTAGCGGAAAGCCTGCGGCGGCCTGAAAAATTCTGCGGTATGCACTTCTTTAACCCGGTACACCGCATGCCGCTGGTTGAAGTGATTCGCGGCCGTCGAACCTCGGACGATACCATCGCCCGGGTGGTGTCCTGGGCCAGGAAAATGGATAAGACGCCAGTCGTGGTTAACGACTGTCCCGGCTTTTTTGTCAACCGGGTGCTGTTCCCTTACTTTGCCGCCTTCAGCCAGTTACTGCGCGACGGTGCCGATTTCCGGCAGGTTGATAAGGTGATGGAGAAAAAATTCGGCTGGCCGATGGGGCCTGCCCTGCTGCTGGATGTGGTCGGTATCGATACTGCCCATCACGCACAGGCAGTGATGGCTGAAGGCTATCCCGATCGCATGGCGAAATCCGGCCGCGACGCCATCGATCTGTTGTTCGAAGCAGGACGCTACGGCCAGAAGACCGGCCAGGGGTTCTGGCGCTACCAACCAGACCGTAAAGGAAAGCCACGAAAAACACCGGACGAAACCACCGGGCACCTGCTGCGGGAAGTCTGCCAGCCGACGCGCGACTTCAGCGACAGTGAAATTATCGAACGCATGATGATTCCAATGGTGAATGAGGTCGTTCGCTGCCTTGAAGAAGGGATTATCGCCAGCCCGGCGGAAGCCGATATTGCCCTGGTCTACGGTCTGGGATTCCCGCCATTCCACGGCGGCGCCATACGCTGGCTGGATACCCTGGGCAGCGCCCGCTTTCTGGAAATGGCCGAACAGTATCAGCAACTGGGGCCACTCTATACGGTCAGTACAGACATGCAGAAAAAAGCACGCAGCAACGAAACCTGGTATCCCCCCGTCGCCCCGGCTCGTCCGGCAGGCGTCACGACACAAGCCTGAGGAGTCAGAGATGGAAAACGTGGTCATTGTCGACGCTATCCGCACCCCGATGGGCCGCTCCAAAGGGGGAGCTTATCGCCATACGCGAGCGGAAGATTTGTCGGCGCATCTGATGCGCAGCCTGCTGTCGCGCAACCCGGCCCTGGATCAGGAAGCCATAGACGATATTTACTGGGGCTGCGTCCAGCAAACCCTGGAGCAGGGTTTTAATATCGCCCGTAACGCAGCCCTACTGGCGGAGATCCCTGCCAGCGTGCCCGCCGTCACCGTGAACCGGCTATGCGGCTCATCCATGCAGGCTCTGCATGACGCCAGCCGCGCCATTATGACCGGCGATGCCCGGGTTTGTCTGGTGGGCGGCGTAGAGCATATGGGGCACGTTCCCATGAGTCACGGCGTAGACTTTCACCCCGGGCTTAGCCGCACCACGGCAAAAGCCGCCGCAATGATGGGGCTGACCGCAGAGATGCTGGCGCGTATGCATGGCATCAGCCGCGCTATGCAGGACAGCTTTGCGGCCCGCTCGCACAAGCAAGCCTGGGCCGCGACCGAAGCCGGGCTGTTCAGCGATGAAATCATTCCCACCTGGGGTCATGATGCTAACGGCGCGCTGGTCTGTATCACTCAGGACGAGGTGATCCGCCCGGATACCAGCGTCGAAGCCCTGTCCCAGCTGTCCCCGGCTTTCGATCCGATAAACGGCACCGTCACCGCGGGAACTTCATCGGCCCTGTCGGACGGCGCCGCCGCTCTGCTGGTGATGGGCGAATCTTACGCCAAATCGCTGGGAATGACGCCGAAGGTGCGTATTCGGGCGATGGCCGTTGCCGGCTGCGATCCCTCCATTATGGGCTATGGTCCGGTTCCCGCCACTCGCAAGGCACTGAGTAAAGCCGGAATGACGATGGATGATGTCGACCTAGTTGAGATTAACGAAGCCTTCGCCGCGCAGATCCTGCCCTGCATCAGGGACCTGGGACTAATGGAGAAGATCGACGAACGGGTCAACCTGAACGGCGGCGCGATTGCGCTGGGGCACCCGCTGGGCTGCTCCGGCGCCAGGATCACCGCTACGCTGGTTAACCTGATGGCGCAGCGGGGCGCCCGGACGGGTCTTGCCACGATGTGCATCGGGCTGGGCCAGGGGATCGCCACCCTTTTCGAACGCGCATAAAGCGCAAGGGGTTAAACTGTAGTCCTTCCCGCCTGTCAGGGGCGGGTTTTTTGTTGTTTTAAATAAAGGCGAAGGCATCGCCAAAGAGTCTGTCTTCCCGGGCAGCACGCTCGTTACAGAACAGATCCCTGGCGATTTTCGCCATTTCAAAACGCCCCGCAATATAGATATCGTAATCGGTTAACGATCCGTAATCCTGCAACACCGCCGTCAGCACCGTACCGCTACGGCCGTTCCAGCCATCCTCGGGCTGTTCCACCACCGCTTCCACCCGCAGTTTGGGGTGTCTGGCTTCAAGGTCGTGCAGTTCCGGAAGATCGTAGAGATGTTTCGCCTCGCGGCCGCCCCAGTAGATGGTGATATCCCGATCCGGATTGCGGGCCAGCGCAGTCAGCAGTATGGAACGCACATAAGAGAAACCGGTACCGCCAGCGATCAAAATCAGAGGACGGCTTTCATCGTCACGCAGCCAGGCTTCTCCGTGGGGAATATCCACCTCTACTTCTTTCTTTTCCAGGATACGTTCCATCACTGCCATGGCATAGAGATTAAGCTCCGAAGCGCCAATATGCAGTTCAATAAATTCTTGCTCATCCGGCGTGGAAGCCATGGAAAAAGGGCGCTTGTCCCGCTCATCCATCACCACCATCAGATACTGGCCGGCACGAAAGGAGAAGTCGCCCTCGGGCAGCAGTCGCACCCGGTAAACGGTATCCGTAATGGCGTCTACGGAGGTCACTTTACAGCTTAAAATTGTCATGCGCTCCCTCTGTCGGGTCATTAATGCAAAACCTGTGCGGCAGGCACTTATTGCCCCCGCCTTTACTTGAAAATAGCCAGCTCTTCCCAGATAGCGTCGACTCTGGCGGTAACGTCAGGATCCTTTACGATCGGACGTCCCCATTCGCGATCCGTCTCGCCTGGCCATTTATTGGTAGCATCCATGCCCATTTTGGAGCCCAGACCGGATACTGGCGAAGCAAAGTCCAGGTAGTCAATGGGGGTGTTTTCCACCAACACCGTATCACGTGCAGGATCCATTCGCGTTGTTATCGCCCAGATAACGTCGTTCCAGTCACGGGCGTTCACGTCGTCATCGCACACAATAACAAATTTGGTGTACATGAACTGGCGCAGGAAGGACCAGACCCCCATCATCACCCGCTTGGCATGACCGGCATACTGCTTCTTCATCGTGACCACCGCCAGGCGATATGAGCAACCTTCCGGCGGCAGATAAAAGTCCACAATCTCCGGAAACTGCTTTTGCAAAATGGGAACGAAAACCTCATTCAGCGCCACGCCCAGCACCGCAGGTTCATCCGGCGGGCGTCCGGTGTATGTGGAATGATAGATAGCATCTTCGCGACGAGTAACATGCGTCACGGTAAAGACCGGGAAGTTATCCACTTCGTTATAGTAACCGGTGTGATCGCCATACGGGCCTTCCGGCGCCATCTCTCCCGGCTCGATATAGCCTTCCAGAACAATTTCAGCGCTGGCGGGCACTTCCAGATCGTTAGAGACGCACTTCACCACTTCGCTTTTGGTACCGCGCAGCAGCCCGGCGAATGCATATTCGGAAAGCGTATCCGGCACCGGCGTAACGGCGCCCAAAATAGTGGCGGGATCGGCGCCCAATGCCACCGATATCGGGAAGCGCTCTCCGGGATGCGCCGCACACCACTCCTGGAAATCGAGCGCACCGCCACGGTGGGAAAGCCAGCGCATAATCAGCTTGTTTTTGCCCAGCAGTTGCTGACGATAGATCCCCAGATTCTGGCGCGTCTTATGGGGGCCGCGAGTCACCACTAACCCCCAGGTGATTAGCGGCGCTGCGTCTTCCGGCCAGCATTGCATAATGGGAATTTGGGTCAGATCGACCTCATCGCCTTCCTGAATCCGCTGCTGGCAGGGGGCGCCGCGCAGACGCCTGGTGGGCATATTCAGCACCTGCTTAAACTGCGGCAATTTATCGAACAGATCGCGAAAGCCCTTCGGCGGCTCCGGCTCTTTCAGAAAAGCCAGTAGCTTCCCGACTTCGCGCAGCGAAGAGACATCATCCTGTCCCATCCCCATTGCCACGCGCTTCGGCGTACCGAACAGATTGCAGAGAACCGGCATGGTATAGCCCTTCGGATTTTCAAACAGAAGCGCCGGACCACCAGCCCTGAGGGTACGATCGGCAATTTCCGTCATTTCCAGGTGCGGATCGACGGGTAACGTTATACGTTTAAGTTCGCCCTGCTGTTCCAGCAGCGCAAGAAATTCGCGTAGATCGTGGTATTTCATCGTTATTTATTATGCCCGGTTAAGTGCTGCATTATACGGTGTTCATCACCGTGATGCTGTAATTTTGTTAATCCTTCGTGAAATCCTGGTCCCGGTATTGTCCTCGCCCTAAGAATGGGCTTAACTATCACTCCAGGGGCTGTTTTGTTATGCTTTTGCGCCTGTTAACCTGAAAAGAGTCATTATGCGATCCTGGTATTTACTGTACTGCAAACGGGGGCAGCTTTCGCGTGCCAGGGAGCACCTGGAGCGACAGGCTGTTAACTGCCTGACCCCGATGATCACGCTGGAAAAAATCGTGCGTGGTAAACGAACCGCGGTCAGTGAACCCTTGTTTCCAAACTATCTGTTTGTAGAGTTTGACCCTGAGGATATCCATACCACAACGGTTAACTCTACCCGCGGCGTCAGCCATTTCGTGCGTTTTGGTGCGCAACCCGCCACCGTCCCGGAAAAGGTCATCCACCAGTTGCTGAACTACCAGGCGGAAAATATCACCGACCCGGATACGCCATGGCCAGGCGACGCCGTTGTGATTACCGAAGGCGCATTTGAAGGTCTGGAAGCCATCTTCACTGAGCCGGAAGGTGAAACCCGCTCTATCCTGCTGCTCAACCTGCTGAATAAACAGGTACTGCAAAGCGTTAAGAATACCGATTTCCGAAAGGTTTAGTCTCCTCAGAACACCACGCCAAACAGATTACGCACATTCTGGTCGGTAGCCTGCTCAAGCCAGGCGCGATCTTCGCCGCGCCAGTGGGCGACCTGGCTGAGAATATGGGCCAGGAAGGCTGGCTCGTTACGGCGCGAAGCTGGCGTTAGTCTGAGCTCCCTGGGCAACAGCCAGGGGGCATCGGTTTCCAGCAACAGGCGCTGCGCCGGTATCGCCGGCAGCAGCTCCCGCAATGCCAGACCACGCCGTTCATCACAAACCCAGCCGGTAATCCCCAGATACAGACCGCGGTTCAGGCATTCCATCGCTTCTTCGCGTGTACCGGTAAAGCAGTGCAATACCGCCCCCGGCAGCGAATCCAGCCAGGGATCGAGCAGCGCCAGGAAACGCTCGTGGGCGTCCCGACAGTGCATAAAGACCGGCATTTCCAGCTCCACCGCCAGCTGCAGCTGCGCGCTAAAAGCCCGTTCCTGCTCCTGGGGCGTGGAAAAATTACGATTGAAGTCCAGCCCACACTCGCCAATGGCAACCACTTCATCCCGGATAGCCAGGGCGCGTAATCGCGCAGCGCTCTCTTCATTCCAGCTGCTGGCATCATGGGGATGCACTCCCGCCGTTGACCAGCAGCGATGATATTCCTGGGTTAACCGCCAGGCCGCTTCGCTTTCATCCACGCTGGTACCGGTGATAAGCATACCGCGCACGCCAGCTTCGCGCGCACGCTCTACCACGGCTTCACGATCGTCGGCAAACCGGCTGCTGGTCAGGTTAACACCGATATCAAACATGGTTTTTCTCCGTAAAAAAACCGCCCGTATAGGGCGGTTCATTTATATGAATAATTACTGTTTCGGCGCGTCCGTTTCATCGTCGCCGTCCGCTGCCTCGTCACTCTCTTCATCGCTGGCGGAAGGGCGCCGTTTACCAACATAGAAACGGGAGAAAAAGACCCCTATTTCAAACAGGAAGTACATCGGTATCGCCAGCAGCGTCTGCGAGAAAACATCCGGCGGTGTCAGCAGCATCCCGATGACGAAGGCCCCCACCAGAACGTAAGGACGTTTCTTCTTAAGGTCTTCTGGCGTGGTCACACCCATCCAGCACAGCAGCACAATAGCCACCGGCACCTCGAAGGAGACGCCAAAGGCCATAAACAGCGCCATAACGAAGTCCAGGTAGCTGGTGATATCGGTTGAAATCACCACACCGGCCGGTGCGGTTTTGGTTAAGAAACCGAACGCCAGTGGAAAGACCACGAAATAGGCGAACGCCATGCCAAGATAAAACAGCAGCGAGCTGGAAACCAGCAGCGGCACCACCAGGCGACGCTCGTGCTTATAGAGCGCCGGTGCCACAAAGGCCCAGACCTGATAAAGAATAATCGGCGCGGAGAGGATCACCGACACCATGATCGTCAGCTTGATCGGAGTGAAAAACGGCGATGCCACATCGGTCGCGATCATGCTGGCGCCCTGAGGCAGTTGCTTAATCAGCGGATCGGAAACCAGCTGGTAGATATCATTGGCGAAATAGACCAGCGCCAGAAAGATCGCCAGAATGGCGATCAGACAGTTCATTATCCGCTTACGCAGCTCAATCAGGTGAGTGATTAACGGTTGGGTATCTTCAACGGCCATGTTCAGGATTTGTCATTGGTGGATTGAGAAGAGTCGCGGCGCACCGCTGTCGCCTCGGGCTCTGCGGCAGTCGCCGTCCCGGCGTTATCCGCTTCTTGCTCCGCGGTTGGCGACTTCTGCTCTGGGGTGTCGACATGACTTACGGCCTCGCCGGGCGTCGCGTCCGCTGACGACCCTTCGACCACCGGATTATGGATGGTATGGGCCTCGTCGCTCGCCTTTTCCGGATCGTTAGCCGTATAAGAACGCTTCATCGCCTCCGCAGCCTGGCGCAGCTCGTCCATCGACTCCTTTAGTTCCGGCGTCAGGTTGTTCATGCTCGCCTTCTCAACCTTCTTCAGGCTGTCCTGGAGTTCCTGTAACTTAAACTCCTGGGTAAGCTCATTCTGTACGGTGGTCGCCAGAGAACGCAGCGCACGAATCCAGCCGACAACGGTTTTTACCGCTATCGGCAAACGCTGCGGCCCCAGCACCACCAGACCGATGATAAAAACCAGCAGAAGCTCGCTAAAACCAATATCGAACACGGCTTATACCTGATCTTTATGCTGGCTTTTCTCGGTATCCTTGCTGGCCTCTTCAGCCTTGTCAGAGATCGATTTTGCGGTGAAGTCAGCATCCTGCTGATCCTGCTGCGCATTTTTCGCTTTATCGTCGTCGTCGCTCATAGCCTTTTTAAAACCTTTGATGGACGCACCGAGATCGGAACCCAGCGAACTCAGCTTTTTGGTACCGAACAGCAGCACGACGATAACGGCAATGATGATTAATTGCCAGATACTGATACCACCCATAATATTCCTCAATGACTTACGCGTAATGCGCCGAATTATACGACACCTGTACGCTCGATGACGATGTAAATCAGGTGGTACGTCTCCAGCCCGTAAGCCATGCGACGACGCCCCCTGCCATTAACCCTGCGGGAAGCCATTCCCACTCCGGTTTGTTTATCAGCAATAATGTGCCGCTTAATATCAACGTAGCCCCAATGCCCAGCAGATAGCGTGACTGCCCCTGACGAGCCCGGTGGCTTTGAATATCCTGGGCGATTTTATCAACACTGTGCTGCAATTGCTTGCCCTGGCGCAAACTGTCGTACACCAGTTCCGGTAATTGCGGCATTTTTTCCACCCAGAACGGCGCGTTTTCTTTAAATGCCCGCACCAGCGCCGGCAGTCCCACCTGATCTTTCAACCAGGATTCCAGGAAAGGTTTGGCCGTTTTCCAGAGATCGAGCTGTGGATAGAGCTGGCGCCCGACCCCTTCCACGTAGAGCAGCGTCTTCTGCAACAATACCAGCTGCGGCTGCACTTCCATATTAAATCGACGCGCGGTGTTGAAGAGATTAAGCAGCACGTGGCCGAACGAGATCTCAGCCAGCGGCTTCTCAAAAATGGGTTCGCAAACGGTGCGGATAGCGAACTCAAACTCTTCAACATTAGTATCGGCCGGCACCCAGCCGGAATCCACATGCAGTTCCGCAACCTTGCGGTAATCGCGATTAAAGAAGGCGATGAAATTTTCCGCCAGATAACGCTTATCGTCTTTATTCAGCGACCCGACAATGCCAAAGTCGATACCGATATATTGCGGATCCTCTGGACTCTCGTAGCTGACAAAAATATTTCCCGGGTGCATATCGGCATGGAAAAAGCTGTCGCGAAAGACCTGGGTGAAAAAGACCTGAACCCCGCGCTCCGCCAGAAGCTGCATGTTGGTACCATTTTTTTCCAGCGATGGTACGTCAGACACCGACATCCCATAAATGCGCTCCATCACCAGCAGCTCCTGGCTGCAGTAATCGGAATAAATCTCCGGTACGTAGAGCATTGGGCTGTTTTCGAAGTTGCGTCGTAGCTGAATGCCGTTTGCCGCCTCGCGCAGCAGGTTTAATTCGTCGAGCAGCGTCTTTTCATATTCCCGCACCACTTCCATAGGACGCAGGCGTCGACCATCCGGCAACAGGCGCGGCACCCAGCGCGCCAGGCGATAAATAAGCTTCATATCCGCCTTGATCACTGGTCGGATATCCGGACGAATCACCTTGATAATGACCGCTTTTCCGGTCTCTTTCAGTCGCGCGGTATGCACCTGGGCGATAGAGGCTGAAGCCAGTGGCGTAATATCAAACTCATCAAACCAGGTTTCCACCGGTTGACCACCCATCGCTTTTTCAATCAGCTGTTTTGCCTCATGGCCGTCAAAAGGAGCGACCCTGTCCTGCAACAGCGCCAGTTGATCGGCGATATGCGGCGCAAACAGATCGCGGCGGGTCGACAACATCTGACCAAACTTAATCCAAACCGGCCCAAGTTCCTGAAGCGCCAGCCTCAAACGTTCGCCAAGCGGCTTATCTTTATGGCGATTAGGGATCCAGAATACCAACCGACGCCACAGGCGCAGCGGCAACGTGATACGCATTTTGGGAATGAGCTCATCAAGCCCGTAACTCAAAAAGGTTCGGATAATAAAGTAGAGGCGCCGTATTTCTCCAGGCGTCATTTGCCCTCCAGTTGATCCATCCGTTTACTCAACGCATCCACCGCGCGCGCCAGGGCATCTGTTTCTTCGGCAAACCAGGCCACTTCCAGCGGGCCGGGCGCCAGGCGCCACTCTTCGGTCAACGCGTCGGCCAGATAGCGGCGGTCGCGCTCAAGACGTTTTTTCAGGAATTTCGCACCGCCGCGCACAACGCGTCCAACGCCTTCAGCAGCGATATCGCCGATCCAGGGAGCCAGCAATTCTGCAGGATCGAACTCCGCCAGATCCACCAGCGCCACAAAATTCTGAACCACCTGAATATCACCCTGAACCTCCAGCGCGCCGCTCTTAATCAGCGCAGTAAGCTGCTGACGATCGCGTAATTCAGACAACGTACCAGGGCGGGTAATCACCGTACAATCGGCCTCCCCTTCCCAGGCGCCCAGCACATCGATCTGCTGTTCGCTGAAAGAGAGCACCAGCGGCGTGGTAAAACCAGAAAGCTCAATACGCAGCGTCCGCCCCTTCAGGCGCTGACGCGGCGACTTTAACGCATCGCTCCGCCACAGAAAGGTATTCAGTACATTTTCCACCGTAGCGGTGATAATGGGTGTCAGCGGCACGCTCCCCTCCCGTTCAGAACTTGTAGCCACGATGCAGGGCGACGATTCCCGCGGTCAGGTTGTAGTAAGACGTCTTCTCGAAGCCAGCCTCTTCCATCATCGACTTCAGGGTTTCCTGATCCGGATGCATACGAATGGATTCCGCCAGATAGCGGTAGCTGTCGGCATCCTGGGCCACCATTTCACCGATGCGCGGCAGAACATGGAACGAATAAGCGTCGTAGGCTTTGCTAAGCGGATCGATAATCGGTTTGGAAAATTCCAGCACCAGCAGGCGTCCGCCCGGTTTCAGCACCCGGTACATGGAGCGCAGCGCTTTTTCTTTATCGGTAACGTTACGCAGGCCGAAGGAGATGGTGATGCAGTCAAAGGTGTTATCCGGGAACGGCAGCGCTTCAGCATTAGCCTGCACATATTCCACGTTGCCCACCACGCCAAGGTTACGCAGTTTTTCACGACCCATTTTGAGCATGGACTCGTTAATATCTGCCAGCACCACTTCGCCGGTTTCGCCCACAAGGCGCGAGAATTTCGCCGTCAGATCGCCGGTGCCGCCGGCCAGATCCAGCACGCGCTGGCCACGACGAACACCGCTGCAGTCGATGGTGAAACGTTTCCACAAGCGATGGATTCCGAAGGACATCAGATCGTTCATGATGTCATATTTCGCCGCCACGGAGTGGAACACCTGCGCCACCATATCGGCCTTCTGCGCTCTTGCTACCGTGCGGTAGCCAAAGTGTGTCGTTTCTTGTGAATCTTCAGCCATCTCAGAGTCCGCTTAGTCATAAAATATTTGTGGAGTGTAACAGATTGGTCGCCTTTGCCCTACGATTCAACCGCCAGGATGTAAAGGTTCATTACCCTTGCCCGCCCCCGCGCCGCAGGAGATCCGCGTCCGTTTCCGGGGCATTTTCTTCATCTTGCTGAGCCAGCCTGGCGGCGGCATCCTCATCATCCTGAAGCGCGTTAGCCACCAGCTCCGGATTAATCTCGCGTTTGACTTCCACACCCAGCCCGCGAAATGCTTCAGCCTGCACCAGCAGGTTGCCACGACCGCTGGCTAACTTTTTCATCGCCTGGCGATAGTTATCCTGGGCTTTATCCAGACTCTGGCCGATGGCAGACATGTCGTCGACGAACAGACGCATCTTGTCATAAAGCCGCGCGGCGCGTTCGGCAATTTGTTGCGCATTTCGACTCTGGTGCTCATAACGCCACAGATTGGCAATGGTGCGCAGGGCCACCAGCAGCGTGGTGGGGCTAACCAGCATGATATTGTGCTGCAGCGCCTCGCCGATCAACTCTGGTTGCTTCTCGATAGCGGCCAGAAAGGCAGGCTCTATCGGAATAAACATCAGCACATAGTCCAGAGAACGCAGCCCGGGCAGTTGCTGGTAATCCTTACGCCCTAGCTGGCGAATATGGCTGCGAACAGACGCAATATGTTCACTCAGGGCCGCCTCGCGAGTCACCTCGTCTCCGGCATTGAAGCAACGCTCCCAGGCAACCAGAGTCATTTTGGCGTCGATCACCACATCTTTGCCCTGAGGCAGGCGCACAATCACATCCGGCTGCATCCGGCTACGGTTATCAAGCTGAATGTTCACCTGGGTCTGATATTCGTACCCTTCACGCAGTCCGGAAGCTTCCAGCACCCGGGTTAACACCACCTCGCCCCAGTTGCCCTGAATTTTATTATCCCCTTTTAGCGCCCGGGTCAGATTTATCGCCTCCTGAGCCATCTGTGCATTCAGCTGTTGCAGATTACGGATCTCATGGGTCAGCGTATGGCGCTCGCGCGCCTCCTGGCCGAAGCTGTCCTGCACCTGACGACGGAAGCCGTCCAGTTGCTCGCGCAGCGGCGCCAGCAGGCCATGCAGACTCTGGCGATTCTGCTCATCGACCCGACGATTGCTCTGCTCAAAGATGCGGTTGGCCAGATTTTCGAATTGCTCGCTAAGGCGATGTTCGCTGTTGGCCATCTGGCGCACTTTTTCTTCGGCGTTGAGGCGCGTCTCTTCCAGGCGAGTGCTCAGCTCACGCAGGTCGGCCTCCTGCTCGCGGTTAATTTCCATCTGATGACGCAGCTCGCCATTCAGCCGTTCGCACTCTTCACGCCAGTACTCTCCCTGGCTCAGTTGCTGGCGCGCGGCCATCAGCTCGCCATAGATTTCGCGCTGTTCCTCCTGGCTTCGCGCCAGGCGTTGAGCCGTACGCAGGCTGGCAGCCAGCCAGCCCACGGCGGCGCCGGCCAGTACCAGCGCCGCCATCAGTAAAAGAGAGAGATCCAAAGTCGCCTCCTGCCGAACTTATCGGGTCGAGGCTCAATTGTGCTGTACAGATGTCCAGATGAAAAGAGGAAAGGGCAAACAAGCCGGCCACCGCCGGCTTTGCGGGTAACAATAGCCTCACAGTAAACGACGAGCGGCCTCCACCACTATGTTAATGGCGTGGCTTTCGGTCTGCTTCATGGTTTCGGCGTCAGGAATCTCCTGCTGGGTACGGTTGACGATCACTCCTGCCACCATCCCGGCACGCAGCCCCTGGCTGGCGCACATGGTCAGTAGCGTAGCCGATTCCATCTCGTAGTTCATCACACCCATCTGCTGCCACTCTTCCATCGAGCCCTGGAAACGGCGAGTCACCCGCCCCGAGAACGTGTCATAACGCTCCTGCCCCGGATAGAAGGTATCGGATGATGCGGTCACGCCGACATGGGTTTCCACACCCAACGCCTTCGCCGCATCGACCAGCGCCGTGGTGCAGACGAAATCGGCCACTGCCGGATACTCCAGCGGCGCGAAGTGCAGGCTGGCACCATCCAGCCTTACGGACGCGGTCGTCACCAGCACATCACCGACATTGATATGAGGCTGAATGGCGCCGGTGGTGCCCACCCGCAGGAAAGTGCGAATGCCCAACTGCGCCAGCTCTTCCACCGCAATAGAGGTGGACGGGCCGCCGATGCCGGTAGAACAAACAATCACCGCTTTACCGCCCAGTTCCGCTCGCCAGGTAGCGAACTCACGGTGCGCGGCCAGCTTTACCGGATTTTCCATCAGTACGGCGATTTTCTCCACCCGCTCCGGATCGCCAGGCACAATGGCAAGCGTCGCTCCCTGCAGGTCGCTTTTGGTGAGGCCAAGATGGAAAACATCAGACTTTGACATGGCAGACTCCTGGGTCATAGTTGGGTTGCGATTAAATCATAGCTACTCTAACTAACCAGGTGGGTTATTTTCGTGACGTTACTCACTTCAAATGAAACATCTTTCATTGCCATAGAATCATAAAGTGACGCAGCTCACAAACATAAATCCCTCGCCCCCCGCCTGTCTGCTGAATGCCGACTTTTGCCACGCGCGTGCCTTATTGTCTCAGACTATAGTGAATTGATTAGACTAAAAAATAGCTCAAAAAACAGGTACGGAGAATGCCATGACCGACAGCACGACACAGAACAAGCCCGGCGCCGGATTCGCACCGGCGGCGCCCCCCGTCGCGACCACCGCGATCCATACTTCTACGGATGGACTCCATGCTGGCGAAACCTCTATTCCCAGCCAGGGCCAGGAGATGCCCGCATACTTCGCCCGCCCCAAAGAGCCCGCGGATAATCTGCCGGTGGTTATTGTGGTTCAGGAAATTTTTGGCGTACACGAACACATCCGCGACCTGTGCCGCCGCCTGGCCCATGAAGGCTATCTGGCCGTGGCGCCGGAGCTGTACTTCCGTCAGGGCGATCCCAACGACTGGGATGATATTCCCACGCTGTTCAGCGAGCTGGTCAGTAAAGTGCCGGACAGCCAGGTGATGGCCGATCTCGACCATGTCGCCAGTTGGGCGGCGCGACACGGTGGCAACGCCAACCGACTGCTGATGACCGGCTTCTGCTGGGGCGGACGTATCGCCTGGCTGTATGCGGCTCATAATCCGCAGTTGAAAGCAGCGGTGGCCTGGTACGGCCGTCTGGCGGGAGATAAAACCCTGAACTGGCCGAAGCAGCCTGTCGATATCGCAACCGATCTGAATGCGCCGGTGCTGGGTCTGTATGGCGCCCAGGATACCGGTATTCCGCTGGACAGCGTAGAGAGTATGCGCCAGGCGTTGCGCGCAGCCAACGCCAGCGCTGAAATTGTGGTTTATCCCGATGCAGGGCACGCTTTTAACGCCGACTACCGGCCCAGCTACCACAAAGAGTCCGCCGAGGATGGCTGGCGGCGTATGCTGATGTGGTTCGAGCGTTACGGCGCCGATAAGTAGTTTTCTTTATCCCAAACACCGGTTTTTTTGGTGTTTGGGTTTCAGAAAAAGCCTGGTCATTAATATTGATAATCCCGACAATACGCAATCCGTTCTTTATAAGCCTTAGCCAGGCACGAATAATAGTCTGTATAATAGGCATAACTCTCTTTCTCATCTAACAGAGCTGCCGTACGACACTCACCATGAATATAGCTCTGCCAGTGTTTTTTTATATTCTTCATCGAAATGATAAACTCACTGTAATTATGAAAAAGCTCCTGGGATGCAGTTGCTTTTTTATTAATGCTGCATATTTCCCCTCATATTATTTTTCATATTTTTCTGCAAGATAAATCATGCAATTCTGTACCGCAGCCGACATGGGCTTCCGATAACAACTATCAAGTGCTTCTTGTTTGAAATAATCTTCATTAACTGACGCCCTGACAATAAAAGTCGGAACACATAATAAAAAATAGATAACAAACCGGCACATCACCTCCCCTCCATAATATATCTCACTCTATTACGCGCTGGTTCATCTGATAGTAACCTACCGTCTGCACGAATCATATTAACAATATCTCTATCTTTATTCCGGCCAAACACCGGGACCATATCAGCCCGGAGTCTCCCCTGGTATTTCATATCAACAAAAACATCTTTTAATACAATGTTAAGCTGTTGCCAACTGACGGACTCCCTGGATTTATATTTGTTATAAAACCTGATTGAATCATTTAGATATTTTAAATATGTTATCTCAAACAATCTTAGCTGCTGAGATTCAGTAATAGAACCTATATTATCCTTTTCATCCCTAACAAACTTCTCTGCCTGACAATGTGATAGTTTCACGCCTTTTGCTATCTTTTTTGCTTTTTCAACAGCAACTCCTGATATGCCAGGATCGTGAATAACTCGTGAAAAATACATACTACCTTGCTGATTATTACCTTCTGCCCTGAAAGTAAGGCGCCCTTCTTTAGGCTCCATAAATATATACCCTGCACCCGTCCATATATTTGATTATCATATCGCCGAGCTGACATCAAGAAATAGTCATGGGAATAAGAAAACAGAGCGGCACCAGATTACTTATCTCTTTTTCATATAAAAAAGAGCCCCCGTTCTTCCTGAACGGGGGCGAGCTTTTCCTGTCAAAACGAACTCAGGCGTTACGCAGGTTCTGCGCAGCCTGAACCATATTCGCCAGCGCCGCGCGGGTTTCTGGCCAGCCGCGCGTCTTCAGACCACAGTCCGGATTCACCCACAAACGCTCGGCAGGAATACGCTGCGCCGCTTTCTTCAGTAACGCTTCGATCCAGGCTACATCCGGCACGTTAGGCGAATGAATATCGTAAACGCCAGGCCCGATCTCATTCGGGTATTCGAACTCCTCAAAAGATTCCAGCAGCTCCATATCCGAACGGGAAGTTTCAATGGTAATCACATCGGCATCCAGCGCGGCAATGGAGTCCATGATGTCGTTAAATTCGCAGTAACACATATGGGTATGAATCTGGGTTTCGTCACGCGCCACCGCCGCATTAAGGCGGAACGCGTCCACCGCCCACTCCAGATAAGCCTGCCAGTCGCTGCGTTTAAGCGGCAGCCCTTCGCGCAGTGCCGGTTCATCAATCTGGATGATGCCGATGCCCGCCGCTTCCAGATCGGCCACTTCGTCGCGCAGGGCCAGGGCAATCTGCTTCGCGATGATTTCACGGCTCACATCCTCGCGCGGGAATGACCAGCAGAGAATGGTGACCGGGCCGGTCAGCATACCTTTTACCGGCTTGTCGGTCAGAGACTGGGCATAAGTCGCCCACTCAACGGTAATAGGTTCCGGGCGGCTGATGTCTCCGATCACAATCGGCGGCTTCACGCAGCGGGAGCCGTAGCTCTGTACCCAGCCATTCTGGGTAAAGACGAAACCATCCAGATGTTCGCCAAAGTATTCGACCATGTCGTTACGCTCGGCTTCTCCATGCACCAGGACATCCAGCCCCAGACGCTCCTGTTCCTGAATGGCCTGTTTGATGTGCTCTGCGATACCGGTACGGTAGTTGCCGGCATCCAGGCGCCCCTTTTTGAAGTCCAGGCGCAGGCCGCGGATCTCAGTGGTCTGTGGAAATGAGCCAATGGTGGTTGTCGGCCAGGCGGGCAGCTTAAAGCGCGCACGCTGGGCCTCCGCCCGAACCGGATAAGGATTAGTGCGCTGGCTGTCGCGTCCGCTGATAGCGGCCAGCCGCTTCGCTACCGCAGCGTTATGTACCCTGCTGGAGTGGCGACGAGCCTGAATCGGCGCGCTCCATTCACTGATGGCGGCACTGTCACCGCTGTTCAGCGCATCGCGCAGCAGGCTAAGCTCGTGGCACTTCTGTAGCGCGAACGCAAACCAGCTTTTCACCTCCTCGTCCAGGCGGGTTTCCACACTGAGATCGATGGGGCTGTGCAGCAGTGAGCAGGACGATCCCACCCACAGCTCACGTTTACCGATGAGGCCTTTAATCTGCGCCTGTTTTTCCGTCAGATCGGCGCGCCAGACGTTACGACCGTTCACCAGCCCCGCAGAGAGCAGCCAGTCGGCTGGCAGGCGTTGGTGCAGGATATTCACATCATCGCGGCCATGAACCAGATCGACGTGCAACCCCTGCACCGGCAGCGTGGCAATGGTTTCCAGATTCGGTGTAATACCTTCAAAGTAGGTGGTCAGCAGTAGTTTGACCTGACCCGCCAGCGCCTGATAGGCAGGCTGGTAAGCATCCAGCCATTCGCGAGGCAGCTCCAGCACCAGTGCCGGTTCATCAATCTGTACCCAGTCGATACCGCGTTTCGCCAGCTCAGCCAGTACCTGCTGATAAACGGGCAGAAGCTCCTGTAGCAGCGACAGGCGATCGAAGGCTTCGCCTTTAACCTTGCCCAGCCACAGATACGTCACCGGCCCCAGCAGCACTGGCTTCACGCTGTGGCCCAGAGCCAGCGCCTCGTCCACTTCCTCCAGTAACTGAGTCCAGGCCAGGCGGAAATTCTGGCCACGAGTGAATTCCGGCACGATGTAGTGGTAGTTGGTGTTAAACCACTTGGTCATTTCCGACGCCGCCGCAGGTTCGCCGCTCGGCGCACGACCGCGGGCGATACGAAACAGGGTATCGATATCAATCTGACCATCGGCATTCTGGTGACGCGCCGGTACATTTCCCAGCATCAGGCTGGTGGTCAACACCTGATCGTACCAGGCGAAATCCCCCACCGGCAGCAGATCGATACCGGCGTCTTTCTGCTGCTGCCAGTGGCGGGCGCGCAGTTCACGACCGGTTTCCAGCAGCGCTTCACGGCTGCTGTTGCCGGCCCAGTAGCTCTCTTGCGCTTTCTTCAGTTCGCGATGCAGGCCTACACGGGGGAAGCCAAGGGTATGGTTGCGGATGGTCATTGTCTTATCGCCTCTTATGATGGAATCCACGGTATTTCGGACTACAGAAAGGCGGTAAGGATGCGTATCTCCAGGAGCTTATTAAGTAAGTAACCGGAGTAAGCAGACGCAGCCAACGCATCTGTAGGTCGAAAGACAATGGATTTTTAGCCGTCCAGATGTTTACACATCCATATTTCCCCGATACTGTATATTCCTCAAGCGCAAAATGTTCATGCCGAAGTGAAGGACTTTCATGATTGAGATAAAACACCTGCGTACGCTACTGGCCCTGCGCAACAACGGCTCCCTGGCCGGTGCGGCCGCCACACTGCATCAGACGCAGTCGGCGCTCTCGCATCAGTTAGGCTCCCTGGAACAGCGACTCGGCTTTCGCCTTTTCGTCCGTAAAAGCCAGCCGCTGCGCTTTACGCCCCAGGGCGAGATTCTGTTGCGCCTGGCAGAGCAGGTGTTGCCGCAAATCGGCCAGGCGCTTCAGGCCTGCCATGAACCGCAGCAGACCCGGCTACGGATCGCCATTGAATGCCACAGCTGTATTCAATGGCTGGCGCCAGCGCTGGAGGTATTCCGCCAGCAGTGGCCTGAAGTAGAGATGGATTTTCGTTCCGGCGTAACCTTCGATCCCCAACCTGCCCTGCAGCAGGGAGAGCTGGATCTGGTTCTCACTTCTGATATTCTGCCACGCAGCGGCCTTCACTATTCGCCGATGTTCGATTTCGAGGTACGTCTGGTGCTGGCTACCAACCATCCGCTGGCGGGCGAATCACAAATTCAGCCTTCCGATCTCAGCGACGAAACCCTGCTGATTTATCCGGTACAGCGCAGCCGCCTGGATATCTGGCGCCACTTCCTGCAGCCAGCGGGTATCAGCCCGGGGCTTAAGCACGTGGACAATACGTTGTTGTTGATTCAGATGGTGTCAGCGCGGATGGGCATCGCCGCCCTGCCGCACTGGGTGGTGGAAAGTTTTGAACGCCAGGGACTGGTGGTGACAAAAACCCTGGGCCAGGGGCTGTGGAGCCGGCTCTACGCCGCCGTGCGCGACGGCGAGCAGCGTCAACCGGTAACCCAGGCCTTTATTCGCTCGGCGCGCAATCACGCCTGCGATCACCTGCCGTTTGTGCGGAGTGCGGAGCGACCCAACGGCGATGTACCCACAGAGAAAGCACTATCACCGTTCCTCCAGTAAGAAAACTCGGCCAGTGGGGCTGCTGCTGCCAGATAGCCAGATTCACCAGTAGCCCCGCCGGAACATGCATATTGTTCATGATCCCCAGGGTTCCCGCATCCACCTGAGTGGCACCGTAGTTCCACATAAAGTAGCCAAGGCCCGAGGCCACCACGCCAAGCCATACCAGAATGCCCCACTGTAACGACGTTTCCGGAAGCTTCTGGGGATTACCCAGAACGCCCCAGACCAGTAATGCGACGATAAACGCCCCCAGATAGAACCATGAAAAGGCGCAGTGCTGCGGCATCGGGTCGACCTCCATCATTCGCTTATAACCCACCATGCCAATGGCGAAACTAATGTTGGACAGCTGAACCAGCAACAGTCCGGTCCAGAAGTGGTCGCTGACGTGGTCATAGCGGATAATTGCCGCCCCCACCACTGCCAGTAACGCGCTCAGCACATAGCCCCAGCGCAGCCCTCGGCCGCTAATCAAATCATAAATCAGCGTGATATACAGCGGTGTCAGGACGGTAAACAGCAGGAATTCCGATACCGTCAGATACAGATAAGCCTGGAAGCTCAGCAGGTACATAATCCCCAACTGCATCGCGCCTACCAGCATATACAGCCCCAGGGTTTTCAGGCGATAGCCGCGGACGCGCAGAAACGGAAGAAACACCAGCGCTGCCAGCCCCACCCGCATCAGCACGGAAAAGTAGCTGTCTACATGACCGGCAAGGTATTCGCCGATCAGGCTAAAGGAAAATGCCCACAAAATTGTGGTAATGATGAGTAATGCCAAAATTAACGGCCTCTTCGCCGGGAAAAGAGGCCATTGTAGCGAAGCCTACTGGCGCAGGCGCGACTATTTGGTTGACAAGTGACCAGAAATAACCCAATCACATTGCTAAGTCAGTCATTGCCCAGGCAGAGTCGGCGCAGATAATGTGGCACGGCGTTATCGCCATTGGTGCCGATCACTTCCAGCTCCGGCAACAGATCCTTCAGACGCTGGTGAGCATTTCCCATAATGCAGCCCTTGCCGGCCATGGTCAGCATTTCTTTATCGTTCATGCCGTCGCCAAAAGCGATACAGTCCGCAAGCGAATAGCCCATGCCGTTCGCTACCGCTTCCAGAGCGTGACCTTTCGAAACGCCACCGGCCATCACTTCCAGACAGGTAATAGTAGAAAAGCTGACGTTCACCCGATCGCCCCAGCGCGCATTAATCGCCTGCTCCAGCGGCAGCAGCTTGTCGTGATCTTCACAGGTGAAAAAGACTTTACTCACACCTTCCGGCGCCAGCAGGCCTGGTTGGTAAACGTTATAGCGGAACACCGCCTCCTGAAAATATTTCATATCTTCCGGACGATGCCGGCTGATAAACCATTCGTCGTCACGATAGACATTAGTGACGATTGCAGGATCCTGATACTTCATGGCGAACAGGTCGCTGGCGATCTCTTGATCCAGATTATGGGAGAAGATCAGTTTACCGTCGGCATCATGCACCCGGGCACCGTTAGAGGTGATCATGCAGGCGCGAATCCCCAGGCCGTCGCGGATCTGCCCGACATCGATATAGTGGCGTCCGGTCGCGAAAACAAAGTGCAGACCGCGTTCGGTCAGCAGTTGCAGCGTCTCCCGAGCGTAAGGAGAAAGGCGGTGATCGGGGGACAGCAGCGTGCCGTCCAGATCGGACGCAATAATTGGGTACATAAAGAAAACTCTACCTTATTTATCAAATCATTCATTGTGGCGGTCGAAAAAATCGACAATGGCATTCAGCGCCTCGGCTCGCATAGCGTCCTTTTCAAACAGGATCTCGTGCCATGCGCCGTTAATCATTAACGGCTTTTCCCCCTCACAGGGAGCTCCCGCATCGGCCCGCAGTTCGCAGAAACGATCGTGCATGCGGTTATCCACCACCCGATCGTCTTCCGCCTGTATCAGCAGCATGGGCGTTGTTGTCTCAGCGGCCCCAGCCAGCACCTGCTCCCCGGCCAGAATGCCTTCACGCACCCAGTGCCAGGTAGGGCCGCCCACCCGCAGCCCGGGTTCATCGGCGTAAAACCGTAGATTGCGACGATAGCGAATCCGGCTATGGGTTAGCACGTTCAGCGCGAACGGCAGCGGACGCCAGCGACCGGTTCCGATCGCATAATCCTCCCGCACCCGCTGATGCCCTTCCGCCCAGTCCAGCAGATGACGCACCATCCAGTCCGGGAGCCGGATGATGATACCAAACATCGGCGCGCAGAGCGCCACGGCATCAAATGCGCGGGGATTACGCTGCAAAAACAGCGTGGTGATAGCGCCCCCCATTGAGTGGGCCAGCGCATAGCGCTTACGCCACGGGCCTTGCGCAATTTCGCGTTGCCACAGCAGTTCAAGATCGTCTACATAGTCGCTGAAGTGCACCACATGACCCCGGTGGGTATCGGAGAGCATTCGCCCGGATCGTCCCTGCCCACGATGGTCGAGGATCAATACATCGAAGCCGCAATGAAACAGGTCGTAGGCCAGCTCGGCATACTTCACATAGCTTTCGATGCGCCCCGGCGAGACCAGGATCACCCGATCGTGACGCGGGGAACGAAAACGTACAAAGCGTAATGCAATGCCGTCCACCCCCGCCAGTTCGCACTCTTCCCGCTGCTGCCAGAACGCCGCCAGAGGCCCCATAGCAAATGCCGCGAACGTTTTTTCCCTTTTTAACCAGCGCTCTCTGTGCTGTGACATAGACCCTGTTGCGCCTCCGCATGCCGCCAACGTTTTTCTATTCTGGCATAAAAGGGAGGTGACGAAAGAACCTTATGAGTGGTGCCACCGTCGCCACTTCCCTGATGTGGGAGACTCTAACGGGAAATAATAAGATGAACGCCAAATCCGGCAAACAGGGCGCCGGCCACACCATCTATCCAGCGCGCCAGTTTCTGATAGCCGTAGCGCATTTTAGGCAGCGCGAAAACGCTGGCTACCAGAGTAAACCAGGCGAAGGTTTCCAGGGTAATCAGCGCAAAGATCCCCCAACGCGCGGAAGTACCGACGCTGTCACCGACAAACAGCGAAAAGATACTGCCGAAATAGATAATCGCTTTAGGGTTCGCCAGGTTAGTCAGCAGGCCCTTAATAAAGCTTTTTCCACCATGCGCCAGCGCCACCTGCGGCTCATCTTCCGTCACCTGGCCGCGCCGCTTCAGAGCGCCGCGCAGCATCTGCCACCCCATCCAGCACAGATAAAGGCCGCCGCCCACCATAATGATGGTGTGCAGCCAGGCCATTTTCGCCAGTAGCAGGTTCAGCCCCAGCAGCGCCAGCGCCGACCAGACCATAACGCCGCCGGTAATACCCAGCACGCCAAGCATAGCCTCTTTGCGCGAGCGGCTTAATGCGGTCTGGGAAACAAAAAAGAAGTCCGGCCCGGGGCTCATCAGCGCCACAATGTGCACCAACGCCACCGTCAAAAATAGCATCAACATAGAAACGCTCAGGAATAAATCAGAGAGAATTCACCATAGCACGCGCTTATGGCCCAGACCAGTCCGGCTCAGGCAAAAGGGGAATAGCCGTCCTGCTCATCGTCCCCGTCGACGTGTTCGCGAATCAGCGTCATAAACGGGCGACCAAAGCGTTCCAGCTTGCGGGTGCCCACACCGTTAACACCGAGCATCTCACCAGGACTTAACGGCATCTGTTCCGCCATCTCAATCAACGTCGCATCGTTAAACACCACGTACGGCGGAATATTCTCTTCATCGGCAATCGCTTTACGCAACTTACGCAGTTTGGCGAACAGCTTACGATCGTAATTGCTGGCCGTCGCTCGTTGGCTCACCCGGGGTTTCAGAGCCTGCACCCTGGGCACTGCCAGCATCAGCGGCGATTCGCCGCGCAGTAGCGGACGCGCCGCTTCGGTCAACTGAAGCGCCGAATGGCTGGCGATATTTTGGGTCACGACCCCCAGGTGGATCAGCTGACGGATCACGCTCACCCAGTGTTCATGACTGTGATCCCGACCGATTCCATAGACCGGCAGTTTGTCATGCTGCAGTTCACGGATGCGCTGATTATTGGCCCCGCGCAATACCTCCACCACATAGCCCATCCCAAAGCGCTGGTTGACGCGATAAATGGTAGAGAGCGCCTTCTGAGCATCCACCAGCGCATCGTAGCGGCGTGGGGGATCGAGACAAATATCGCAGTTGCCGCAAGGCTCCTGGCGCCCTTCCCCGAAGTAATTCAACAGCACCAGGCGGCGGCAGGTCTGCGCTTCGGCAAAAGCCCCCATGGCGTTGAGTTTGTGGCGTTCTATGTCCTGCAACTGCCCGGCGGGCTTCTCTTCCAGGCAGCGACGTAGCCAGGCCATATCCGCCGGATCGTAAAACAGCATCGCTTCGGCAGGCAGGCCATCGCGCCCTGCACGGCCAGTCTCCTGATAGTAGGATTCGATATTACGGGGGATGTCAAAATGCACCACGAAGCGCACGTTGGGTTTATTGATGCCCATACCGAAGGCCACCGTCGCCACCACGATCTGCAAATCGTCACGCTGGAATTTTTCCTGCACGTCGGCGCGTACGGCGTTATCCAGCCCCGCATGGTAGGCCGCGGCGCTAATTCCCCGGCTTTGCAGACGAGCGGCGGTATCTTCCACCTTCGAACGGCTGTTGCAGTAAATAATACCGGACTTACCGCGCTGCTCCTGCACGTAGCGCATCAGTTGTTCGAGGGGTTTGAACTTCTCCATCAGCATATAGCGGATGTTGGGACGGTCGAAGCTGCTGACCTGAATCAGGGGATCGTTCAGTCCCAGCAGGCGGACGATATCACGCCGGGTGGTGTCATCCGCGGTGGCGGTCAGCGCCACGAAAGGCACCTGCGGCAAACGGGCGCGTAGCTGGCCCAGAGCGGCATATTCGGGGCGGAAGTCGTGCCCCCACTGGGAAATACAGTGCGCTTCGTCCACCGCCAGCAGCGACAGATTCCAGTGGCTGAGCCGCTCGATGAAGTTATCCATCATCAAGCGCTCAGGCGCGATATACAACAGGCGCACCTCACCGCTGTGGCATCCCGCCAGTACCGACTGCTGCTCTTCGCGACTCTGGGTGGAGTTCAGACAGGCGGCGGCCACGCCGTTCGCCTGAAGCTGGTCGACCTGATCTTTCATCAGGGAGATAAGCGGCGAAACCACTACCGTTATGCCGCCCAATACCAGCGCGGGGATCTGGTAACAGAGCGACTTACCGCCGCCGGTGGGCATCACCACCAGGCAGTCCCGCCCTTCCAGCACCGTGTTGATGATGGTCTCCTGGCCCGGGCGGAACTGCTGATAGCCGAAGGTTTCCTGAAGCACCTGCGCCGCAAGCCGCTCCTGATTGATAACTTCCGCCTGCGCCACGCGCCCCCCATCAACTAAAAAAACACAGGCGCTATTGTCAGCGCCTGTGAGTCAAACTGCAATGATTTATCCTGTCGTGATGATTTTCTTCTATACGGCTCGCATCACAGGATGTCGTTCAGCATAACGCCGATACCTACGCGCGTCTGGTTATAGTTGTAATCGATAAGCGACTCGCCGTAGCCGCTATAAACCTGACCGTAGAGACGCACGTGTTTGGTTATGGGGTAGCTCAGACCCAGTTCCGCACCGCCGTAACCGGTGTTCCAGTTATATTGCCCTTTGGCACTCATCACCAGGTCGCCCAGGGAATAACCGACGCGCAGCTGATAATAACCCATATACTTCGTAATATCGGGGTTATCGTCTTTATCGCCTACGGTAATCCAGGGTTTCACCTCTACCAGCCAGTTTCCATTTTCGGCCATCAGGCGGGTATACAGGCGGTTCCAGCTACGTGATGTCGGATCGGAATGGCCGTTAGACTGGTGGTTAAAACCATATTCAACGTCACGTAACGTCCAGCCAGCAAACTCATAGTCGGTAGCGAAGCCCAGGAACAGCTGCGGTTCATAGTTATTTTCACGAAACGGCGAAGAGTGATCGCTATTGGAAAGCTGCCACCAGGAGCGCTGAGTGTAAGAGGCAGCCAGTACGGAGTTATCGCCAGCGATACCGCGCCAGATAGGGAAAGCCAGACTCAGCTGGAATTTGACTTCATCCTTTTTAGCATCATGACCCCAGTCATAGGAATCAATGGCCTTTTTATTAATCCGATCGGTATAGGTATAAAGTAAATAGTTACTGTCGTAAGGATAAAGCGTGAAGGGATTTTCATGTTCCTGCAGCAGGTTAGCGATAATGCTGCCACGTACCGCGGGTTTATCATGTACCTCTGAGATTGTCGCTTCCTCTGCGATTGCCGCATAAGGCAGTAAGCCTGCCACTACCACACCACCCAACAATTTGCGCATTGGCACTGTTCTCCTGAACAACTAAAAGGTTAATGTTTTTTCCTGACTGCATTCTACAGATTTACCTCATGCAAATTACCAGCAGATTCTTAATAAATTGCAAAGATTCCCGGGTCGGTATGTCAATACTACCGGGATTTATCCTGCTCAAGAGCAAAAAACTGCCTGAATGTAAAACACGACGCACTTGCCAGTACGGCTAACGGCTTATATGGTGTGGATCCTTCTGGCGTCTTTTTCAGCGCCGTTTTTCCTTCAGGGTTGGTTATGGATGCAAAACAGACGCGGCTTGGGGTTATGCTGGCCCTTGCCGCTTATTTTATATGGGGAATAGCCCCTGCCTACTTTAAATTTATTGATTATGTTCCGGCCGACGAGATTCTGACGCACCGCGTTATCTGGTCGTTTTTCTTTATGGTGGCCCTGGTTTCACTGGGACACCAGTGGAAAAAGGTCCGCGCTATCACCCAAACGCCGAAAAAAGCGCTGGGACTGGCGCTAACCGCTGTCCTTATCGGCGGCAACTGGCTGCTGTTTATCTGGGCCGTAAATAATCATCATATGCTGGAAGCCAGCCTCGGTTATTTTATTAATCCGCTGGTGAACGTACTGCTGGGAATGCTGTTTCTGGGCGAACGCTTTCGTCGTATGCAATGGCTGGCAGTAACGCTGGCAATATGCGGCGTACTGGTGCAGCTCTGGAGTTTCGGCTCACTGCCCATCATCGGCCTGGGGCTGGCGTTCAGCTTTGCCTTCTATGGGTTGCTACGTAAGAAAATCGCGGTAGACGCCAGCGCCGGCATGCTGATCGAAACGCTGTGGCTGCTGCCGGTCGCGGCAATCTATCTGTTTGGTATTGCCGACAGCCCCACCAGCCATATGGGTAATAATCCTCTGTCGCTGAATCTGCTACTGATAGCGGCGGGTATTGTAACCACCGTGCCGCTGCTGTGCTTTACCGGCGCCGCGACGCGCCTGCGGCTGTCGACGCTGGGTTTCTTCCAGTACATTGGCCCGACGCTGATGTTCCTGCTGGCGGTGATATTCTACGGCGAAACGCCGGGAGCCGATAAGATGGTAACCTTCGCCTTTATCTGGGCCGCACTGGCGCTATTCATTATGGATGCCATCTACACCCAGGGACGGCTGCGTAAAAACACGGCTGTCTGACATGTTATAGGGCAGGGAGCCGTGGCTCCCTGCCCTTAACGGCTTAATCACCCACATTCACCATTCCAGAGTGAACAACCATCACTAATCCGAACGATGATACCCATCGATTTGGCAGAAACGACAAAGGTTGTACATTTTTGTACACAGATTATGTTCCGGGGTAAAACGCCTTCGCCAGACTAATACTGCCTCGCCCGGTCAGAGTTACCAGCTTCATATCGGGCACTATCCAACTTTTGGGGTGCAGTTCACACCCGTCAGTTTTTTATGCCTGAAACGATTACAGCCAGTTTTTGCGTTTGAAGTAAAGATACGGCGCCAGCCCCGCCAGAATCATCAGCACGATAGCCCCTGGATAGCCAAAGCTCCAGTGCAACTCCGGCATAAATTCAAAGTTCATCCCGTAGCTGGACGCCACCAGCGTTGGCGGCAGGAACACAACCGAAACCACTGAGAAGATCTTGATGATGCGGTTCTGATCGATATTGATAAAACCCATAGCCGCCTGCATCAGGAAGTTTACCTTCTGGAACAACGATTCATTGTGCGGCAGCAGGGACTCGATATCACGCAGGATCTCGCGCGCCTGCTCCAGCTGGTTGCCCGGCAGCCGCGTCTTGCGCACCAGAAAATTCAGGGCTCGCTGAGAATCCATCAGGCACAGCCGCACCTTCCAGCCGATATCCTCCAGCTCTGCCAGGGTGGAGAGCGCTTCGTCGTACTCATCACCCTGCTGCTTTTCCATAATGACCCGACTCAGCTTTTCCAGATCGCTGTAGATGTTTTCGATCTCGTCCGCCAGCTGTTCCACTTTGGTTTCAAACAGATCCAGCAGCAGTTCGTACGCGTTGCCATCCACCATCTGCTGGTTACGGGCGCGCATACGATAAAGCCGAAAAGCAGGCAGTTCACGCTCGCGCAGGGTAAACAGACGATCGTTGCGAATAGTGAACGCCACCGTCGAGTTACCGGCGTGGTCTTCGGCATCTTCATAAAAGAAGAAGGAGTGAATATGCAGTCCGTCTTCGTCTTCAAAAAAACGGGCTGATGCTTCGATATCCTCCAGCTCCGGGCGAGTAGCCAGGCTCTGCCCCAGCTCGGTCTGTACGCGCTGGCGCTCTTCCTCTTCTGGCTCGATAAGATCGACCCAGACGGAGTTGTTCAGAGGGGCATCCTCATCCAGTTCCAGACGGGACAGACGGTTTTTTTCCAGTTGAAATGCGCTCAGCATGACCAGAACTCCCAATGCAGAAAATCAGGACAAGTTCGCGGGGCACACAGAAACGGTCACGGCATGACCATTCAACGTGACTGACTCAGAGCGACAGGAAAAATGACGGGTCGCCGACAACCGCTAAGGCCATCAGCATAAGAGGAAAGCCTTAGGAGTTGTACCTGGGAACCAGGTAATTGAGCCAGTATCTACTGGGTGTGTCCAAGGCGATTGTCCTCTTAATGTAATCGTGCGCGCATGTTACGCCAGCCTCAACAAAGCGTCAACAGACGGATTTATACTGTCTCCAGGCGCGCATAGGCCGCAACCAGCCATTTGATCCCCTGCCCCTGAAAGGCAACCTGAATGCGGCTGTGTTCTCCGCTCCCTTCCAGATTAACGATAGTTCCTTCGCCAAATTTCGGATGGCGAACGCGTTGCCCCAGAGTATAGCCGGTGTCGTTGCTGGTCAGCGGCGTGGTGGTGCGTTGACTGGTGACCGGCCGGCTGACAGTGGCGCGCAGCCGGACTTCTTCCACGCACTCCGGCGGCAGCTCGCCGATAAAGCGCGACGGGCGGTGATACGCCTCTTTACCGTACAGACGACGGGTTTCGGCATAGGTGATGGTCAGCTTCTGCATCGCACGGGTCACCCCCACATAGGCCAGCCGACGCTCCTCTTCCAGACGCCCGCCTTCATCCAGCGACATCTGGCTCGGGAACATCCCTTCTTCCATTCCGACAATAAAGACCTGCGGGAACTCCAGGCCCTTGGCGGAGTGCAGCGTCATTAGCTGTACGGCATCCTGCCAGGTATCCGCCTGACCTTCACCGGCCTCCAGCGCGGCATGGGAAAGGAAAGCCTGAAGCGGCAGCAAATCTTCGTCTTCATCCTGGTAGCTGAACTGGCGTGTCGCCGTCACCAGTTCTTCCAGGTTTTCGATGCGCGTCTGGCCTTTCTCGCCCTTTTCCTGCTCGTACATGATCCACAGTCCGGAATCTTTGATAACCCGGTCGGTTTGAACGTGCAGCGGCATATCCGCCGTCTCCTGAGCGAGAGCGTCAATAAGCTCCATAAAGCGCGTCAGCGCAGAGGCGGCGCGCCCGGCCAGAGAGCGTGCCTGTAACAGCTGACGACAGGCCTGCCACAGCGTCAACTGGCTGTCGCGGGCTGTCTGGCGCACCACTTCCAGAGTGCGATCGCCAATACCACGGGTCGGGGTGTTAACCACACGCTCGAAAGCCGCGTCGTCGTTACGGTTAGCGATCAGCCGCAGGTAAGAGAGCGCGTCTTTGATCTCCTGACGTTCGAAGAAGCGCATGCCGCCATAGATGCGATAAGGCATGCTTGCCTGAAGCAGTGCCTCTTCCAGCACGCGCGACTGGGCATTGCTGCGGTAAAGAATGGCGCACTGGCTGAGCGGGCCACCCCCTTCCTGCCAGGCCTTGATCCGGTTGACCACAAAGCGGGCTTCATCCAGTTCGTTAAAGGCGCAGTAGAGCGAGATCGGCTCACCGTCGCTGCCGTCGGTCCAGAGTTCTTTCCCCAGTCGCCCGGCGTTATGCGCAATCAGGGCGTTCGCGGCGCTCAGAATCGTGTTGGTGGAGCGGTAGTTCTGCTCCAGGCGGATAGTCCCGGCGCCGGGGAAATCATTCAGAAAACGCTGAATGTTTTCCACCTGGGCGCCGCGCCAGCCGTAGATAGACTGATCGTCATCACCGACTATCATCACCTTTCCGGTATCCCCCGCCAGCAGTCGGATCCAGGCGTACTGAATGCTGTTGGTGTCCTGGAATTCATCCACCAGAATATTGGTGAAACGTTCGCGGTAGTGGTTAAGGATATGCGGTTTGTTAAGCCATAGCTCGTGGGCGCGCAGCAGCAGTTCGGCAAAATCCACCAGCCCGGCGCGATCGCAGGCTTCCTGGTAGGCCTGATACACCTTTTGCCAGGTCTGCTCCACCGGATTGCCGTAGCTTTCGATGTGATGCGGACGCAGTCCCTCGTCTTTTTTGCCGTTGATGTACCACATTGCCTGACGCGGCGGCCACTGTTTTTCGTCCAGATTCATGGCGCGGATCAGACGTTTAAGCAGTCTGAGCTGATCCTCACTGTCCAGAATCTGAAAATCCTGGGGCAGTCCGGCATCCATATGGTGGGCGCGCAACAGACGGTGCGCCAGCCCGTGGAAGGTGCCCACCCACATGCCGCCCTGGCTGGTGCCGACCAGTTCGCCAATACGGTGACGCATCTCCGCCGCCGCTTTGTTGGTAAAGGTCACCGCCATAATGGAATAGGGTGAGCAGTTTTCCACCGTCAGCAGCCAGGCGATGCGATGCACCAGAACGCGGGTCTTACCGCTACCAGCCCCGGCCAGCACCAGCATATTGCTGCGCGGCGCGGCCACGGCATCACGCTGTTTATCGTTGAGGCTGTCGAGCAGGTAAGAAACGTCCATTGGCACCGCCGAAATAGTGAAAACGGAGTCCGCAGACCCCTGGGTTTTTATACAGAGCTGGCTGAATTATATCAGCGCGCTGAGGGATGCCAACCGCGAAATTTCCAGATGCGGCAACAGCCGGGCATCGCCAGCCCGCATCAGCGAACGCTGATTAAGATTGATCCAGCAGGCCTGAACGCCGCTGCGAATCGCTCCCGCCACGTCGGTCGTTAAATCATCGCCCACGTGCAGAATCTGTTCCGGCGCCAGCGCCAGCTTTTCCGCCGCCCGCAGATACATATCCGCGAACGGCTTGGCACGCCCGTCCGGCCCGGCCCGCAGCACAAAGCGGAAATAGTCCCCCAGTCCGAACAGTTCAGGATCGGCATTGCCGTTGGTGATGGCCACCAGCGGCCACTTTTCCGCCAGCCGCGCCAGGGTATCAAAGGTCTCCTGCGGCACATCGATACGGCTGCGCCACTGGGCAAAATTCTCCATGGCGTCGTCGGCGCCCCTGGCAGCCGCCTGCGGCGCCAGGCCCGCCTGACGCATTACGCGTTCGACTGCTCGCCAGCGCCAGCGGGTGACATCATGAAAAATATCCGGCTCTTCCTGACGCAGTTGCTGACGCAGTTGCAGGAACGCCGGGCCGGACAATTCACGCAGCTCGGGATGGTAACGACGAATAAAGTCCAGCGACTCCTGCTCGGTACGCTGAATCACCGGGCCGTTATCGTAAAGTGTGTCATCCAAATCGAAGGTTAATGCCGCAATGGGCCCCAGCGGACGATAAAAATGCATCAGTGTTTCCCTCGTTTGGCCCGTGGATGGGCGGCATCGTAAACCGCAGCCAGATGCTGGAAATCAAGATGAGTATAGATTTGAGTTGTGGAGAGATTGGCATGCCCCAGCAGTTCCTGCACCGCACGCAGATCTCCACTCGATTCCAGCATATGGGTCGCGAAAGAGTGGCGCAGTTTATGAGGGTGTACGTGCGCGTTCAATCCCTGCTTCACGCCCCATTCAGCAAAACGCTTCTGCACATTACGGGTCGAGATGCGTTTCCCCTGACGCGCCAGAAACAGCGCGTCGTCTTCCGGCCCGAACAGTTCGCGCAGATCGAGCCAGTGTTCAATCCAGGCGACGGCGCTACGGCCAACAGGCAGGCGCCGCTCCTTGCTGCCCTTTCCCATCACCCAGACTTCGCCGCTGGCCAAATCCAGATCTTTCAGGTTCAGCCCCACCAGTTCGGAAAGACGCAGCCCGGCGCCATACATCGTCTCCAGCATCGCCCGATCGCGCACCGCCAGCGGGTCGTTGATGTCGATATCCAGCAGACGGTTAACGTCATCCACTTCGATATTTTTCGGCAGATGACGTGGCGCCTTCGGCGCCTGAACGCCCCGGGCGGGGTTTGCGGAAAGCTCACCCTGGCTGACCAGCCAGTCCAGCAGGCTGCGCAGCGCCGACAGACGCAGGGCAAGGCTTGCGGCCTGTAGGCCATCGCGTCGACTACTGACCGCCAGCGAACGCACGACGGCAACGTCGCAACACGACCATTCATGTATGCCGCGCTGTTCCAGCATTCGGACAATAGCCTCCAGCTGGCGACCATAGTTAAGCAGCGTGACCGGGCTAAGCTGACGCTCCACCTTCAGGTAGCGCAAAAAACGCTCGACGCTATTTTGCAGACTCACAGCCGTTCGATCCAGCGCTCAAGCACCGTCGGTAACATCTGCGCCAGCGCCTGCAACAGCTGCGTCCCCTGCCCTGCCTGATAATGCTGGGGATCGCGGCTGGTAAAGATCACTACGCCCAGATCGCCGTCGCGCCCCATCAGGGACATCGCCACCGACCCCACCGCCATCGACTGCGGCAGCATTACCAGCAGTTCAGGGCCGTTCAGCGGCCCCAGATAGTGACGCTCATCGCCAAAACGCTGAATGCGCAGCGGCTCGAACGCCTGACGAGGCAGGGCAAGATGGGTAAAACTGGACGGCGCGCCAATGCGCCAGCGTTCTGGAAAGAGCCGAATGTGGGCTCCGGCCAGCCCCAGTTCCCGCGCCCAGCGATGCAGGCGATTCAGCAATTCCTCCAGGCTCCCGGCCGAAGACAGTCGCCCCTGCAATTTAAGCAAACTGGAAAACAGCCCCTCATTGACGCTGGCCTGCTCCATCAGCAGACCGATGTTCTGTTCCAGCTGGTCGATATAGTTACGCGCCCGGGCCATATGCCACTCCACCAGCGAAACGGTGCCGCGTACCGGATGCGGCACCCGCATCTGTTCGACACTATGGGCATTGCGAATAAAGAAATCGGGATGGCGCAGCAGGTATTCGCATACCGCGCTGTCATCCAGTTCCGTCAGGCTCTCCTGCTGTTCACCGGCGTTCTTCATAGGTGTATGAATCCATCGTAAACATGGGTCGCCGGCCCGGTCATATACAACGCATTACCGGGCCCTTTCCAGGCGATGTCGAGCCGCCCGCCGGGCAAATCGACACGCACCTGCTCGTGTAATAAACCTTGCTGAATCCCAACCGCCACCGCGCCGCAGGCGCCGCTGCCGCAGGCCTGGGTTTCGCCAGCACCGCGCTCATACACCCGCAGGCGAATATGCTGGCGGTTGACCACCTGCATAAAGCCGATATTGGCGCGTTCGGGAAACCGTTCGTGGCTTTCCATGGCTGGCCCCAGCGTTTCGACTGGTGCGCTATCTACATCATCCACAGTAATGACCGCATGGGGGTTGCCCATAGAAACCACCCCGCACAGCACCGTCTGTTCAGCAGCACGCAGGATATAGGTTTTCTCCGCTTTATTGGCGCGAAACGGCACCTGGGCAGGTTCGAAGTCCGGCTCGCCCATATTTACCCGCACCAGCTCATTCTCGGTGACGCTCAATACCATGCGCCCTTTGGCGGTGCTGACCCGGATATCCCGCTTATTGGTCAGCCCTTTCAGACGCACAAAACGCGCAAAACAGCGAGCGCCATTGCCGCACTGGGACACTTCGCTGCCGTCAGCATTAAAGATGCGATAGTGGAAATCGAGATCGGGATCGTAAGGTGGCTCGACCACCAGTAGCTGATCAAACCCCACTCCCAGATGGCGATCCGCCAGACGGCGGATCAGCTCAGGGGAGAAAAAGACATTCTGCGTTACCGCGTCGACGACCATAAAATCGTTGCCAAGGCCATGCATTTTGGAAAACTGCATTCTTTGCTCCATTTAGCGCGGTGACGACATCAATCAATAGATAACCTGAGTCGGGCCGTCGCCCGTTGCGCGATCGTTGCGATCGGGAACGGTGGACTGGATCGTCGGTTCTTCCGGCTGCGGCTGCGCGGCCTGTTGCGGGTTTTCAGTCGGTTTTTTCTCTTCCGGAGGAAAATAGAGCGGCCCCTTCAGACCACAGCCCGTCAGGGTAAACAGTGCCAGCCCTACGGCCAGCGGACAGAAAATCTTTTTCATTCCTGGGTGCCTGTCGTTTATGCGTACTGCCGTCTATCATCGCAGGTGACCACTGAAAAGCAAGCATCTGTCGAAAATGCCTGGCGGGAAGCTTGACGCCCGTCGGCGTTCTGGCCGTCAGGGCGTTGCCAGCACGGTTTCCGGGAACAGAAATCCCTGCACATAATCAACGCCGGCGCAGCGACAACGCGCCAGATCGGCTCCGGTTTCAATCCCCTCCACCACGACCAGGTCGCCTAACAGTCGCAGGCTTTTTACCAGAGGCCGGAAAGGCATTTCACGCAGGCAGCAACGCCGCCAGACGGCGGCAGAAACCTTAACGCCGTGAAAACGAACCCCGGAAAGGCTCCATTGCCCGACCATCGTCGGCGGCATATCGTCCAGCCAGATTCGATACCCTGCCTGTTGAATGCGGTTCAATTGTTCTATCAACTGTCGCCGCAATGTCACGCTTAATTGTGGTAGCCGCTCCGCATCCTGAATCTCCAGAATGATGCAATGCCCGACATCAAGCGCCACAATGCGATCCACCTTTGTGGGATCGTAGAAAATAGCCAGAGGCAAGTTAACCGTAAAGGTGCCACCTATCGATATCAGCTCACGAACCTGCCATAAAAAAAGAGCGAATGTCTGCGAAGCCGGCAGTCGCTGGAAAAAATGCTCAATATTAGTCTGTGGGCGGAGCAGGCTGAGTGCTTCACTGACCACCAATCGGTCATTTTCCAGGCTAATAACAGGCTGCAATCGCATCCCCTGTACGGCCGCCAGCGGCGGCATGCTGACGCAACGGCTTTCTGATTCTTCGGTCATGGTGTTTCCAGGGATGGATGGTTCAGGCGGGCCAGGCGTTGACGCAGCCAGGGAAGGCGTTCGTCATGAGGGTAATACCAGGCAAAGATCCGTAGCAGTCGCTGTGCCGCTACGCTATCTCTTTCGGCAAGCGCAACCCGGACACGGACGAAAGCGATATTCGGATCCGGATCAACGCGCATGGCATCGCCGGACTCGTCGCGAAACTGCCGGAGCCAGCGCGCATCACCGCTAGCCTGATAACGCTGAAGGTAGCCCATGCTGGCATCAAACCGATAGCGGTCGTACAGCAGCCAGGCGACAGGGGGAACCGGCAGCGCCAGGCGCCGCTGTTGCATGTTGCGCTCCAGCCAGGTCAGCCGATGCTGCACCATCAGCGTACTCACCAGCATCGGGACCGCTGCCAGCGCCAGCAGTACGGTCACGCCACTGACCAGTTTCGTGATTCTGTTTACCGGCAGCCGATATCCCGCCCCCTTGTCAGCGCAACGTAGCACGGTCAGCAGCAGAAGCCAGTGCGGTGTGGAAAGGTAGAGCGGATACTCCGTCAACAGGTGAATCACTACCGGCAGCGCCGTCACCAGCGTGGCACGCCGCCATACGTTTCCCTTCAGCCACAACAGCCATCCGCCGCTCAGCATCATAACCGCCGCCGCCAGCCCGGCAATGCCCCCTTCCACCATCCACAGTAAAATTTCATTGTGGGGATGGGACATATTGGTCACGAATTCACCGCCAAACAGCCGTAGGTAATGCCAGCCAAAGCTACCAACGCCCCAGCCGCGCCAGGGGTTGAGCAGAAACATGTGCCAGGCGTTAGCCAGTACCACCCAGCGCGTGTAAACACTTTCGTTATGATCGACAAACGGCAGCATAAACAGATGGCGAACCAGGACTCCTGCCAGAACGCCACCAATCAACAGCAGCAACAGACCCGTAAGCTGCCGCCGCCGCCCGGGAAAGAGCAGGATCAGCAATCCCCACCCTACGGCAACGCCCAGATAACCGGTCTGGGACTGACATTCGCCGATAACAAAGCCCTGCAGCAAAAGCGCCGCCATGATTCCCCGGCGCGGCCACGTCCCGCAGCAAAAAAATAACAGCATCGACAGCAGCACGCCGCAGGCCGCGAAATCCGCCATCACGTTCACCTGCTGAAAGATCCCGTAGGGGCGGGCATAGCGCCACCAGGGAAATTCCCACAGCGATGTCGCCAGCCGTAAATACTGGGCCAGAAACGCCAGGCATTCGATATTCACGGCAAACCACAAAATAGTCAGTATCGTGCGTCTGCCGCGCCCTTCCAGCGGCAGCCGAAACAACAGCAGATAGAACAGCAGCCCGCCCGCAATACCAGCGGCGCGTATCATCGCGGTACTGCGCCATACCGCAGGCGTCAGCAGACAAAGCAGTATCAACAGTACCGCTCCGGCGCAAAACAGCTGTGCCGGACGGGTAAGCGCCCAGTTGCGTCCGGCGCCGATGCCAATAATGAACAGCACACCACAGGCATACAGCCAAGCGCCGATATTTACGGGAAGTTCCAGGCCGCTACCGCCGTTATTTACACCATAAACATGCAGCGTGCCGCACCAGAACAGAATGCTGAGCAGAATAAAAAGACGGTAAGCGCGCGACGACGCCGGCGGTGTTCTTTCCATCACTGGTAGTTCAGAGTCCAGGTCGCGGTGGCGCCAAAGGCGCCGTAGCGGATGGTCTGATGCTCAATAGCATCCTGCGAACCTTCAAGATAAACCTGCCAGCTCAGCACCATACTGTCTTTCGTTATCGTATGCGCAGCGGTGGGTTCTCCCAGCTTTATCGGCGTGCCATTCAGTTCCTGAAAGCCAATCGCCACACCGGAAGCGCCATCCTGCCCATCCGGCGTAATGGCGATATGATCCTCCAGCGCATCGTCTTCCGTGCCGTTAAATGTAACGGAGACGCTGTTAAACACATCGGTACGGCAGTGCTCCAGATGAATATTCAATGGCTTAATCGCCACCTTTTTATTCAGATAGATATCTTTGACATTCACTTTGCCGAAATCGATATCAATCACCTCATCGCCGCTCACTACCTCGCAGGGCAAGGCTATGACGGTGCCGTGAAATTTCATATCACCGCCGAGCAGCGTTACCCCCGCAGAGGCCATCAGCGGCATCAGCAGCAGACTTCCCGCTACCGCTCGCCGAATAGAAATAAATTTCATCGTCCGCCCACCTACTGAAATTCCGCAACGATCGTCGCCGAAGATTCAAACTCGCCTTCGGTCACGGTGGTACCCGGCTTCGCTACCGGCGCCGCCGTCAGATTCCAGTCGCCTTTGTTATTGTTAAAGTCAGGTATCTCATAAAATTTATTCGGCTGGACTATCGCCCCCGACTCATCTTTCAGAACAATGCCCAGATTGCTGCGATCGACTGAACCACTGGTGCCCAGATAGTCCGTATTAAAACCGGCTACGCCAGCGCCAGCAGGCTGAATACCCATACGAATATTTAGCGCCCCGGTTTCGAAACTGCCCCCTTTACACTCCACATGCACAGGAACACTTTTGACGTAGTTATTACCGGTTAATTTTTCCGCCGAGCCGGGAATATCGCCAAACTCCACTTCAATGGTCTTTCCCTGATTAATGATGCATTTATCCGGAACGGTAATAATGCCGGAGGTGATCACCACCTGAGAGATCGGCGTGGCAGGCACGCCGCCCATATTTCCAAGACGTCCCATCACTTTCACCAGATCCTGCGAGGTCAGGTTCAGGCCGTTAACAATGGGTTTGGTGACCATAAAGGTCACTTTGCCTCGTGAACCGCTCTCTACGTTGCTGACCAGTTGAGAAGGAGGCCGGCAGCCGACGTAGTTATATTGATTCGACTCGTTGGTAAAAGGCGCGACCACATATTGCTTACGCTGCCCGGCAATATAGACTTCGACCTTAACGTCCATATAGTCATTCAGTTTCAGATAGTCTTTGTTTCCCTGACTTGATGGGGTCATGGTTGATGTCACGGTGTAATAAATCGGCGACACGGGGATATTGCTGGTGCAGTAAAAACGCACCGAATACTCTCCGCCCAGGTTCCAGCTATCATCCACCATCCCCCCGGGCACATTATCCTCAATGCTCAGGTGATTCAGATCGATACTGTACTGGTGCAGTGTCCCTTCTGGCGCCCCCTCTCCGTTGGTATACCCCCATGCGGAAGCCGCGCCGATAAACAACGTAACGCCCAGTGCTAACCGCCGGGTCCGGCTCAACAGGATACTCATAGATACTCCAGCTTCAGGCGGACCAGTCCGTAAAATTCACCTGCGGTCACGCTGCTTTCCGTCGACTCCAGCGCCGCCATCAGAGTAATCACGTTATCTCCCGGCTTCAGCACATAGAGCTGCTGCGGCTGGTGCAGACTCAACGGCCGCTCACGGCTGGTCAGCAACCGCAGCCCCGCGCCCTGAACATCACCGCGAATCCGAACCAGATCGCTGTTGCCTGGCGCCGCTTCGGCCATAAAGGTCAACCCAATTCCGGTTTCTGCCGTTGAATGCGTCACGGTCACCCCACCGCCGCCCAGCGCCGGCGTATCCGAAATAATCCTGGCGGCCCCCTTCAGGCAGTCATTCAGGTGCAGCGTGATCGGCACCGGCTGGCTGCGATCCCCCTTCTGACGGAAGTGACGGGCCGAGATATCCCCCAGATCGATCGTCTGTTCACGGGAGGCCATATCCAGGACGCAGGGCGAGGTATAAACCCTGCCGTGAAAATGTACATTACCGTATTCGCCGGAAACTTCGCCGCGGGCGTGCGTTCCTTCGGCAGCCTGACCGCTACTGAGCAATGCCGTCGACGCCAGCAGTGCCAAAATGGTCCATCTCATTGCTTCCCTCCGGTTATTAGCGGGGTTGCTGCTCCATCGGCAGCGCAGTACAGGTTTGTCCGGCGCAGTGATACTTCAGCTCCGGATGGCCACCGTAGTCGTTCACATACATGATGACGAAGCTACTGACCGACGGATCGGTAACCTTAATATCAAGCGATGACCGCGGCGCGATCATGACGCCCGGGAAAGTCATGAGCTTGCCGCCCCCTTCACGTTCGGTCTTTTTGCTGAGCCCCAGTATGGTGATGTAATAAGGCGTGGGGTTATCGGCGACAAACTGATTACCGTTTTTGTGGAACACCACTTTGTTCTGCCAGACATCGCCGCGATGGGCGGGAATAATAGCCGTCGGCCGATAGAACAGCTTGATACGCGACTGCATCGCCAGTTGCAGCACGTTGGGCTTGTCCGGACGAGGAGGAATTTCCCGAATATTCAGATAGAACAGAGATTCGCGATCCTGCGGCAGATTGTTAATACCATCGGTTTTCGTCACCCGAGCGACCCCCTTCTGGCCGCCATTAATGCGCTGCAGCGGCGGCACCACCACCAGCGGCGCAGTGATTTTCTTACCGCTGGCGTCTTCCACCCACGACTGAGCCAGGAATGGCACATCCGGACTGGTATTCACCATGTTGACGCTGGCGGAGCGATCGCTGCCGGTAATAATGAGTCGTGTCCGGTCAGGCGCAATGCCCGCCAGCGCGCCCGAACTGTAAACGGAAAGCGCCAGCAGGCAGCCTAACGTCAAACGACATAACGGTTTCACATGCATTCCCTAATCTCTCACTTATCTGACTAATTGACCGGTCGCATTAGCGGCACGGCAGTAATACGGCGCTATCGTGGCGAATGACCTGCGGTACGCGCAGCTGGCAACGCGCCTGACCACTCCAGACCACAGAGAGCGTTTCATCCGGCTGGACGCCTGCGAGCCACACTTCGCCTCTCTCCATCACCATGCCCACGCTGACACCTGCGTGGCTGAAGACATCGGCGCCAAAAGGCGGTGCCGAACCGTCCGGCCTGCGAATATGGGCCATCATTCTTTCGCCCTGCGCCACAGCAAAGTGCTGATAACCAATGGCGCCTTCTGTCAGCGTGCTGGTGGCAATGGCTTTGTTGGCTTCGATGTCCTGATCCATGTTGTCAACGTCGATACGGGTATCGAAACTGTGGTAACTGACCACATCAGGTACTACGGCAATCCCAAAGCGGTTGGAGTGCACCCGTTGACCATTCAGCGGCACGTTTGCCACACCGTCGGTATCCACCATCACCCGGGCGCTATTAAGGCTGGCGTCGCTGTTATGCAGCGCGGCGCCGTGGCGGGTTGCCGTAATGCCGCCACGCAGTGTGCCGCCTACCGAGGCATAACGCCCCTGCTGATAGCTCACACTGGACTCCATTTCCGCCATCGTGGCCCGATGCTGGTAATAACCGTCCACGGCCACCCGGCCATCACTGCTATGTCCCGCGCGAACGCGCCACGAATCGTTCACCTGGCGGTTATCGTTCCAGGAAACCATCTGACTGACATCGCCGCCGGTACTCTGCAGGTCATAACCCGCCCAGTTGCCATCCCCCCATGGGACAGAAAGCGACAGAGACAGGCTATCGTCCCGCTGCCCCTGATAATCCGAACGCCAGGCGGACAGGTTGGCGGTAATTCCACTCAGCCCGGCAATATTGAAGGAGTGCGCCACCGAAAGACCGTAGCGATCCTGCGAAGCGCGATCCCAGTAATTCTGGTGGGTGTAAGTCAGGAACAGCGTGGTCGCCCGGGCCGGATCGTCCGCCCAGAAGGTTTTATTCCCGGTGATGGTATACATCTCCCGCTCATGGCCGATGCTGTCGTAGTGCTGGTACATTTCGTCCAGAAACTGCGACAGCGTACGGTAGGACTTCTGCGAGAAGCGATAACCGGCGAAGGTAATGGAGCTCTGGAATTCATCAAAGGTTTTGGCGTAGCTAAACTTCACCGAGTTTCCGCGCTGGGTGTCGTGAACCCGGCTGCTGGACTGGGTGACATCCATAGACATCGCCCCCAGAACGTCGAGATCGCGCCCGATCCCCAGCGACCACGCGTTATAGCGTTCACCTCCCGCCGTACAGAGACCAGGCATTACTGATACCCCACGAAAAATCACCGGTATAAAAAGCAGGCCCCTGCAGTTTGTGGTTGTAGCGAGAAGGCTTCCCGACCGCGGTGTTGTAACGGACGTAACCAGGTCGCGTAAGATAAGGAATGTTGGCGGTATTGACCTGGAATGTCTGAACCGATCCGTCCTGCTCTTCGACTTTGACGTCCAGGGTGCCACGCACCGCGCTACGCAGATCCTGAATGTTAAAAGGACCGGCGGGCACCGTGGTCTGGTATACCACATGATCATTCTGGCTGACCGTCACCCTGGCGTTACTTTTCGCGATCCCGTGGATCTCCGGCGCATACCCCTGCAGGTTTGGCGGCAGCATCCGCTCATCGCTCGCCAGGTTGATCCCGGTGAAGCGTACCGAGTCAAAAAGCTGAGAGTCGAGGTAGATTTCACCCACGGCTAGCTTCGCTGCCATCATCGGTAGCGGGCGATAGGCGTATATCTGATCCCAGCTCACACTGTTTCCACCATTGTTGGAAGTCAGTTCAGCCTGGTACTGGGCTCGCAGCCGCCATCCCCCCAGGTTCATTCCTGCCTGTCCGTATCCGGAAAGAGAACGATAATCGCTGCCGCTGTCCTGGTAGTGGCTCAACTGTCCGGTCAGGTTGTAGTCAAACAACAGACCAGCCACCCCATTATCCCAGCGTTCCGGCGGCACCCAGTCCGGATCCGAATATTTCATCCATGCCTGGGGAACCGTAATACTGAGCACGCCTGCGCTGTTATTAACCATCACGCCGGGCAGCGTGCTGATATCCGCGCACTCCGACGACAGCATGGCAACTTTGTCCTGCGCCTCTTCCTTCAGTGCGAGCAGCGCCAGCTGGTCTGGCGTCAGGCATACTCTGGATTTTTCCGGTAATTTAGGGTCAGCAACATAGCGAATTTGCTGCTCCGGGATCTGCTGACCATTAATACGCACATCCAGCAGGTAAGTACCCGGCGCAATATAGTTTCCCGATGCGAAACGCTTCAGGTCGACATTCTGGCGATCGCTGGCATCCAGCACATCGGTATTGAATTCAACGACATCATCAGACTTTGCCACCTGCGAATAACAGAACAACGCAATAAAGACAGCAAAGAAAGTCTTTTTTGTTTTAAGTTTTCTTGCCATGATTTTTTGCCTGTTCTTTATGCGAACAGGATCCCTGCCTTACTGATAATCGATAACAAAATGCGCCACAGCGCTAAATTCTCCGGCAGTCACATGCCGATCGTGGGAAACCAGCGCGGCACGAAAGCGCAGAACATTACTTCCCGAACTAAGTTCATAATCAGGGGATGGCACGCCTGGCTTAATGCTTCGCCCTTTATAATCAAATAATTCGATGCCAAAGGTGTCGCCCGGAGAGTACGCAACAAATAAATTTTTATTATGTCTATCGGTATTTCCGGTAAACGTAATGGTGGCGCTGTGATAGACGCTGCCAGGTTTCTTGGTGCTGGCCAGCGAACAGCCTCGGAGGTGAATACTGAAATTATGGCTGGTTAACCCTTCCGGAATATCCGATATTTCTCTGGCAGACATATCGCCAAACTCAACCAGCAGATCCCGGTCTTGAGGATCGACATAACAGGCCGCTTCAACAATTTCACCCTGCATTTTTACATTGCCGTGCGTATTAACGAGCTCTTCAGCCGTTGCCGACACCGTCAATAGCATCAGGCAGGATAATGAAAATCGCAGTGCCGACATTGTGGAATACCCCAGGTAGAATCATGCCGGGCGCAGCATTACCGCCCCACCCGGCACCGGGAATTACTGATAATCGATCTTGAAGTTGATCGTGGACTGGAAGTCACCCGGAGTAACGCTGCCAGAGGCATTGTCTGCTTTCAGATAAGCAATGAACGGAATTTCAGTCGTATCATCGGTCAGCGTAACCTGCGCGCTCGCCTTACCCCAAACTACATCCTGGTTTCCACTATCTACCAGACCAATACCTGCGCCTTTCGCAGAGCCAGAGGTAATGGCTGCCAGCGTGTTATCCTGAACATCCACGGTGGTCGGGTTATAAGTGACGGTCGCAGTTTTCGCGACTGTGGTATCGCAGTACTGCAGCTCAATCTTCGCCTGCTTTTCACCGGCACGCTGACCATCTTTCAGCTGAGAGGTCGGAATCTGCCCAAAGTCCACTTTCACCGGGCTGGAAGACGGAGCCAGACCACATGCAGAGTTTACTAACTCGCCGCTGAATTCAATTTTTCCTTCAGTCGGTTGCACATTGTCCTTCGCCGCCATTGCAGACGCCGATACCATCCCAGCCGCACAGGCCATAGCCAGAGCGATTTTATTAAATTTCATTTTTTTCGAACCTATTGTAGTTTCTTGATTGAGTTGCCAATAAATAATTGATAGCTGAATCACAAACCATCATCTTTCAGATAATTACCTGAGAAAGTTCTATTTATATGGCGTCCTGTTTATTTGCCTGATGACTACCTATAAACAATACGTCGCCCGCAATAGAGGTTTTCCTCATTACGTCATCGCGTACTGGTAAATGCGTAGTCATTCCCTGTAAGCAACATCATTCAGGCATCCCTGTGTTGGCGTCATTAATAATAGCCAGAGACAGCAATAAATAAACAAGAAAATACCATCCAGAACAATTTCAGTTACTTCTCCATCAGATTAATTAACATTAATAAAAAAACTCCACCCCAGTGATAAAAAAAACAAAAACCAGATAAAAACACTAAATTCACAAAAAATATCAGAATAAAATAAAGCAAATTCATCACTTAAGTGGTTCATAACGCCAAAGACATCACTCAAGATCGACCAGGATTTATCCACAACATCTACATTTACGAGGTGTCTCAGACTATTTTCACTACCTCTCTAGAAACGGCTTATCAAGTCCCTTTCTTTTTAATCTTTCATTTATAAAACATTGCCAGCAATATTTTAACTTTACCACTATAAACATAAGACTTTTCATGTATAATAAATCCAATCGTTATTCCCGCTCACCCTGTATTCAGGAGGACGTGTGACGTCGTTATGTGATAGCCCACAGGCAGAGCGAACCATCATATATATAGATGAGACGCTGTTCTTAGATACAGCCAAAGGATATATAAAAAACATTACCACCGATTTATATACTGAGATAAATGGCACTGCTGCTAATCTGCTGCTTTACTTGCTACAACATAGAAATACTCTGGTATCACGCGAAAGTATCCTGGAGCAGGTTTTCATTAAAAATGGTGCCAGACCTACTCATGCAAACCTGAACCAGTACATCTCTTTCTTACGTAAAGCGATACATCAGACAGGTTATGAAGACGATATCATTATTACCGTGCCCAGAATGGGGTTCCGGGTTAAGGAGTGCCGTTCATTACCGCCTCCCGGACAGGTGTCGCTACAAAATAAGGAGATAACAGAACCCAAACCAGTTATCCGTATAAAAAACAACTATCTGTATAAAAAAACGTTTCTTGTTATTGCCGTCAGCGCCGCACTACTGGCGAGTATTTTCTTCTTCGCTACCAGGGCAACGGAAACCAGCAATCGCTCACTGGAGGTGACCTTTACCTATCAACAATGCCGGGCGTACTTCATTGATTACCAGAATTCGATCGCCGGTAATGTGCCAAAAGAACGCAGGATGTTTGATGACATAAAGCGCAAGCTGGACTGCGCTTCTCCCAAAGATATCTACTTTTACATCCATGAAAACGATGGAGCTGCACTGAAGTGGCGGTTCTACTCCATCTGCGAGAAATCATCTGGATACTATCACTGCAATAGCTTCTATTATGGTGATGAGGTATGACATGTTGTTCATTAATAAAAATAAAACTATTTTATTCACGTTACTGTCGACGCTGACATTAGCAATTTTAGCCACCGGCGCCGTTATCGCATCGCATCGCAAAGAGACACAGTTGCCCTGTGTCGCAGAATTTCAGGTTACGCGTCATATGGGGAATAACGCCGTTAACGCCCAGGGGATTTTTATTCTGCTTGAAGATACCGCAGACCGTCTCTCGCTGTCGGTTCAAAGCACATTACGAACCGACAGCGAAGAGTACGTGGTGAATCGTAAACTGACTTATCAGATAGAACAGCGCCACACGCCTCAGGCTGAGATGATCAATATGCGCCTGATCGGCAGCGATAAATTCTGGACAGACTCGGCGCCAGATCGGTTGGGGAACAACTTTCTGTTCCAGACTTATCAGAAGAAGGGAACGCTGTATGTCATAAAGCACATCAACGAAGACACTTTACTTATCGGCTCCGGATACTCCCCAATGTTTACCTGTGTTATTAATCGCTTCTGAGTATTTATGCCCGCATCAGTTTGTTTTATGGTGCGCGGCTTTCCTTCTATCCCTTGCAGCATCTTTTCCGTGAAAAGCCACTAAATATAGATAGAATAGGAACCGAAGGCGCCTGCGTTGCCGATTCACCAGTGAAGTCGACAACATCGCGTCTTCATTCACATGATAAAACGGGAAGTAACCATGAATGACAGCGAATTTCACCGCCTGGCCGACGGTCTCTGGAGAACAATTGAAGAGCATCTGGACGACTGGGATGGCGATAGCGACATCGACTGCGAGATCAACGGCAGCGTACTGACGCTGAGTTTTGAAAACGGCAGCAAAATCATTATTAACCGTCAGGAGCCGCTGCATCAGGTGTGGCTGGCCACCAAAGCAGGCGGCTACCACTTCTCGCTACAGGACAATAAATGGATTTGCGATCGCAGCGGCGAGCCTTTCTGGGAGCTGCTGGAACAGGCCTGCACAGCCCAGGCAGGCGAAACAGTACGCTTTAATCAGGACTGATATTGCTGCACCAGCGGCGGCGCAGGCGGCGTACGGGAATCATCCTCAGGAGGGAGCGATGCCGTCGCCGTACGGACGGGCTGCGAACGGAAAGGAATGACCTGCTGACGCCCGTCCACCTTCACGATCTGGTAGAACTGCGGTAGGTTGAAGTTGATAAAGCTTGAACCATAAGTAAAGCGATCGTGGGAAGATGAATAGAAGCGGCTGACGTCGCGCACCAGCTCTTCTTTACTGCCTTCGCAATGATGATAGGCTTCCGCCCGGTTGCTCTCATCCAGAATATAGATGTTAAAGCCTTCCCGGTCATAACTCTCCTCGAAGAAGAACTGAATAATCCCTTCACTGGCGAAACCATCCACCACCGAAGGCAGCTGTACATGGTGTGTTTCAACCTGCATCGACAGCCCGTGCAGTTTGTTATTGGAGATGGCGCCGTAAAATTCCACGGCATTTTCCAGCTTCTGTACCGATACATTCAGGCGTTCAAAGAACAGGCCCCAGGTCTGGCCCGCCACTCGTAGCGCCTTAAAGCGCCCGGCTTCCTGACGGGTGCTGGTCAACCGCAGTTCAATACATTCCGATACCAGTTGCTGAACCCGGGTGCGAATCAGACCACGAAGATGCTGGCTGTAACAGAGAACCTCTACACTATCCGGCGGCGCGGCATCCTGGTGCATCTTACCAAGAATGGTTTTCAGTGCCTCAATCATCGCCTGCTCGCCGTTGAAGTGCAGGGTTCGCACCTCGTTCCAGGAATTGCGGTACAGCAGATCGATACTGCCGACCAGGCACTGCTGTTGCTGACCGAAGCTAAAGACATCCAGCTTACGGAAGTCAAAATGCACTACCCGATCGCGAAATGCTGCCGTTGGATCGTATTCCAGGTTGACGATAATCGCCAGGTGGCGAATTTCGCAGGGGCTGTACAGCGCTTTGGGCGTTGGTGCAGGCAAACGCAGTGGGAAATGGCTGGAAACATCCGCCACCATCTCCTGCAGCTTCGGCAGGTCACAGACCTCATTGCCTTTAATAAATAACCGGGTTCGGGAAGTCAGCAGCCCATTGAACCAGGCCCAGGCCACCAGTTTGTTCAGGTAGCGATTATACTCCAGCGGCTGATGGCTGATAATTGAATCCATGTGCGGCGCACGGTTGTACAGATACCAGCCAGTACGGTTGGCGCGACCGGGAGGCACATAAATAAAGGTCAGATTTGGTTCGGAAAGATCCGGCGAAATCTGCGGGTTCACCAGGGTAACCTTTCCCGGTAGCGCTTCAAAAGCGGCATAAAGCTTACGGGTTAGTACGCCAATGTCCTGCGGACTGGCGCTGACGCTCAGATTATTACGGCGCGCAAAGCGGATCAGGTTACGGTAGCTCTGCATCATGGCGTCGAGCAATTCGTTATGCGCCTCACGCACCCGATCGATCTTCCAGTTAGCGCGGTTATCCAGAATCGTCAGCCGGTTCTCGTCCCATCCCCAGGCTTTCACCATCTGGCTCAGCACCTCACGACGCCAGCCCACGCAGGCCCGCTCGCGTGACAGCTTTTCACACACTTTCAGGTAAAAGCAGCGGCGTACCAGATCCAACCGCGCCTCATCGTTTATCTGGGTCAGGTAGTGCGTAACCCGCTCCAGCATCATGCAGTAGGGATCCAGACCAAAGCAGACGATCTCACCGTCATGCAGGCGCTGCTTCATATCTTCCGCCAGCAGGCGGGTATTGGGGTATTCCCAGGAGTAGGCCTCCAGCAGCAGCGTCTTCAGCACCGCTTTATAGGGTGAGTCAATGCTCTTATAAAGCTGCCACAGACTGGCGCCAAAGTACTCTTCGGCGGACAGCGAACTCAACCCGCCCAGATCGAGCCACTCGTTAGGCGTCAGTACCCCCTGGGCGTACAGTGTCATCACATAATCGTCGTAGTGCTCTTCCTGGTCGACCGGCACCATATTCCACAGGATACGCTTGCCGGCCATCCGAACCGCGGTACGGTAGAATTCATCAAGCAGCAGGATGTGCTGAGTCGAACCGCAGTCCTCCCCCCCCAGACTGCCGCTTTCATTATGGCGAAAACGATTCTCATCGATCAGGAAGAAGCTGACTTCCACCCCCATAGAGGCGGCCCAGCTCTCAAGCAGGCTACACTTACGCTGTAACAACTGACGTTCGTCGTTATCCAGCCAGGCCTGATGACAGACCCAGATATCAAGATCCGACGAACAGCTCTGGCCAACCGATGAGGTACTGCCCATCGAGTAGATACCGGTTATCGGCAACTCACCATCCGGCGTCTGCAATTTCGGCAGACCGCGACGCGCTTCCAACTGCTGTAGATAGTGTTGTTGGGTTTCATCAGGCGTGTAGAGACAGATGCCACAGGGAACGTTACCGTCAAGGTAACCCGGCATCAGCGGATGATGGTAGTGCAACAGCCCAGGCAGCAAACTATAGACCTGCTGGAAAGCGGGTCCCTGAGCTGCCAGTGCGCGGTCCACGCGCAGCTGATTGATGGCATCCAGCCTCTGTTTCAGAGTCTCAATATAGAGGTACAAGACGTATCGCCTGATTGTTCAGTATTTCGAAAAGATCGATCCAGCCTGCCATCGTTATGTTTATGGTTAGTTAGACGGGCAATTGCTGGAAACGTGATCAATTTAACACCTTGCCGGTTGACCGTAAAGAAAGATGCACTACACCAAGTGTAGCATCAAAAGCCCGGCTTATTTTCCGTTATCAGTATTGCGCTCCTCTCCCCCGGTCTGACCGTAAACTGACAGCATTCCACTAACAATGATAGGATGGTCAACAGACGATCATTACGGTAACAAGCAATGGTAGACAAAGTATTAAGAATTGCCACCCGACAAAGCCCGCTGGCGCTGTGGCAGGCACATTACGTCAAGGATCGCCTTGAGGCATGCCATCCGGGACTCCGCGTGGAGCTGGTGCCGATGGTCACTCGCGGCGACATTATTCTCGACACGCCGCTGGCTAAAGTGGGGGGCAAAGGGCTGTTTGTCAAGGAGCTGGAACTGGCTCTGCTGGAGAATCGCGCCGATATCGCCGTGCATTCCATGAAGGACGTGCCGGTAGAGTTCCCGGCGGGTCTGGGGCTGGCCACGATCTGCGAACGCGGCGATCCCCGCGATGCCTTTGTTTCCGGACGCTATGACAGCCTGGATGCACTCCCCCCAGGCAGTTGCGTGGGCACCTCCAGCCTGCGCCGCCAGTGCCAGCTAATGGCCCGCCGTCCGGATCTGAACGTGCGCTCCCTGCGCGGCAACCTCGGCACCCGGCTCGGTAAGCTTGATGCTGGCGATTATGACGCCATCATTCTCGCCGTCGCGGGCCTGCAACGCCTGAAGATGGAAGAACGTATCCGCTGTCCTCTGACGCCTGAAGAATCGCTTCCGGCAGTAGGCCAGGGCGCCGTCGGCATTGAATGCCGTCTGGACGATAACTGGACCCTGGGACTCCTGGCACCGCTCAATCATCAAGAGACCGCGATTCGGGTCACTGCGGAGCGCGCGATGAATACCCGCCTGGAAGGAGGTTGCCAGGTGCCGATCGGCAGCTATGCTGAATTGCGTGACGGCGAACTCTGGTTGCGGGCGCTGGTCGGCTCACCGGACGGTATCCGAATGGTGCGCGGCGAGCGTCGCGGTCGCCCGGAAGATGCCGAAGCGATGGGGATCTCACTTGCCGAGGAACTGCTGGATAACGGTGCCCGGGAGATCCTGTCCGACGTTTATAACGGAGACGCCCCGGCATGAGAATTCTGGTCACCCGCCCCTCCCCAGACGGAGAGGTCTTAGTCAGCCGACTGCGCGCGATGGGGCTGGTGGCCTGGAGCTTTCCTCTGATCGAGTTTTCGCCGGGTCGTGAGCTTTCCAGGCTCCCGGGCTATCTTAATACGCTGCGTCCGGGCGATCTTGCCTTTGTTCTTTCCCGCCACGCAGTGGAATATGCCCATGCCACTCTCTCCCGCCAGGGCGTCTCCTGGCCCGCGGGGCTATCATGGTTTTCCATCGGCCGATCCAGCGCGCTGGCTCTGCACAAAGTCAGTGGTCTGCCAGTCAACTACCCGCGCGATCGGGAAATCAGCGAAGTCTTGCTACAATTACCTGAATTACAAGATATAAAAGGCAAGCAGGCGCTAATTCTGCGCGGTAATGGCGGCCGCGAGCTGTTAGGTGACACCCTGCGCCAGCGCGGCGCTCAGGTCACCCTGTGCGAATGCTATCAGCGCTGTCCCAGACAGTATGACGGCGCAGAAATTGCCTGGCGCTGGCAAAATCAGGGGGTTGATACTCTGGTAGTCACCAGCGGCGAAATGTTGCGCCAACTCTATACATTGGTGCCTGAATGGTATCGTAATAACTGGTTACTGAACTGCAGGCTTATTGTTGTCAGTGAACGTCTGGCCACGCATGCCAGGGAATCAGGCTGGCGGGATGTCAGTATTGCAGATAACGCCGACAACGATGCGCTGCTGCGCGCGTTATGCCCAACTTGATGGGCCATGCCGGGAGCTTTCCGGAAGAATGTGCCCGCAGGAAACGGGTAGACAACAACACTGAGAAGAATGGGACTAATAATGACGGAACCAAAAGAATCCTCCGCCAGAGTTGAAGAGACCACGCCAGACGTGGAAACGCCGGTGCAAACTCAGCCACAGGAGAAACAAAAACGCGGTGCGGGCGTTGGCATTACGCTCAGTGTGATTGCTATCGCCATCGCACTGGCCGCTGGCGCCGGGCTTTATACCTGGAATAAGCGCCAGGCCGACAGCCAGAATGCCAGCACGCAAACCCTGGCAGCCCAGGTCACCGCTCTCCAGCAGCAGATGAGCCAGCAGAAAACCGAGCTGGAGTCGCGACTTCAGCAACAGCAAAGTAGTCTGGACGCCGCGCAACAGCGGGAACAAGCCATGGCGAAATCGCTGGAAGAAACCCGCGAGAAAATCGCCTCTATCACCGGTGGCGATACCAATAACTGGCTGCTGGCCGAAGCGGATTACCTGGTCAAACTGGCCGGGCGTAAGTTATGGAGCGAACAGGATGTCGCTACCGCCACCGCGCTGCTAAAAAGCGCCGACGCCAGTCTGGGACAGATGAACGATCCCAGCCTGATCGCCGCACGGCGCGCGCTGAACAGTGATATCGCCGACCTTGCCGGAGTGTCGCAAATCGATTTTGACGGTATCATTCTGCGCGTTAATCAGCTATCCAATCAGGTGGATAACCTGCGCCTTGCCGATAACGACAACGATGATGCGCCAATGGATGCCGACAGTCAGGAGCTTTCCGGCTCGCTGAGCGAATGGCGCCAGAATCTAACCCGAAGCTGGCATAATTTTATGGACAACTTCATCACTATTCGTCGCCGCGACGCCACCGAAGTCCCGCTACTGGCCCCGAACCAGGACGTTTATCTGCGCGAGAACATCCGTTCCCGTCTGCTGGTGGCCGCTCAGGCTGTGCCACGCCACCAGGAGGAGGTCTACAAGCAGTCGCTGGAAACCGTCGCCACCTGGATACGCGCATACTACGATACCAACGATGCGACGACCAAAGGCTTCCTGGCCGAGCTGGATGCGTTAAGCCAACAGAGCATTGCGATGGACTTACCTGATTCGCTCGCCAGTCAGCCAGTGCTGGAAAAACTGATGCGTCAACGGGTTCGTAATCAGACGGTGCCGTCGGATAACGGCCAACCGACCACAGACGGGAACAGTGCGTCCCCGGCTGTGCAGCAGGGAGAGTAATCCATGTTAAAAGTTCTGCTGCTGTTCCTGCTGCTGATCGCCGGGATCGTTATCGGCCCCATCTTTGCCGGTAATCAGGGATACGTGCTAATCCAGACGGAAAGCTGGAACATTGAAACCAGTATCACTGCCCTGACCATTATGCTGCTGGTGCTTATCGCTGCGCTGTTTATTCTGGAATGGATACTGCGCCGCATTTTCCGTACCGGTGCCCGCACCCACGGCTGGTTCCTTGGGCGTAAAAGCAAGCGCGCCCGTAAGCAAACAAGTCAGGCGCTGCTCAAGCTGGCGGAAGGCGACTATCAGCAGGTAGAAAGGCTGCTGTCTAAACATGCCGATCACGCCGAGCAGCCCGTGGTTAACTATTTGCTGGCCGCCGAAGCGGCACAACAGCGCGGCGATGACGCTCGCGCCAGCCAGTATCTCGATAACGCGGCCAGCATGGCGGAAGATTCTCCTATTCCGGTAGAGATTACCCGGGTTCGTCTGCAACTGGCGCGCAATGAGGACCACGCAGCCCGGCACGGTATCGATAAGCTGCTGGAAATCACCCCCCGCCACCCGGAAGTATTACGTCTGGCGGAGCAGGCCTACATTCGTACCGGCGCCTGGAGTTCACTGCTGGACATCCTCTACCCGATGGAAAAAGCGGGCGTGGGCGATGATGCACACCGTGCCGCACTGGAAGAGCGAGCCTGGATCGGACTGATGGATCAGGCCATGGCGGAACAAGGCAGCGATGGCCTGAAGCGCTGGTGGCAGAACCAGAACCGTAAAACCCGCCATCAGCCAACGCTGCAGGTCGCGATGGCCGAACACCTGATTGAGTGCGACGACCATGAAGCCGCACAGAAAATTATCCTGGACGGCCTTAAGCGCCAGTATGACGAGCGCCTGGTGATGTTAATGCCGCGCCTGAAAACCGCAACGCCGGAAGAAGTGGAAAAAGTGCTGCGCCAGCAGATAAAAACCCACGGCAATCGCCCGCTGCTGTGGAGCACCCTGGGGCAGATGCTGATGAAGCACGGCGAGTGGAAAGAGGCCAGCCTGGCCTTCCGTGCAGCCCTGAAACAGCGTCCGGACGCCTTCGACTACGCCTGGCTTGCCGACACCCTGGATCGTCTGAAAATGCCGGAAGAGGCGGCGACCATGCGCCGCGATGGTCTGCTATTGTCGCTGAAAAAAGAGGCCGATGACTGACCCCCGTCAGACACCAAAAAGGCGACAACATGTCGCCTTTTTTATTACCTGTGACCCGCCCTGAAGTATGAAGCAGATTCTGCAAAATAATTTGGGTTGCAGGAAGGCAACAAGCGCACAAGTCCCCGGGAGCATAGCCCACTATGTGACCGGGGCGCGTAAGCGCAGCCAACGCATCCGCAGCCTAAAGAATGAAGCAGATTCTGCAAAATAATTTGGGTTGCAGGAAGGCGGCAAGCGCACAAGTCCCCGGGAGCATAGCCCACTATGTGACCGGGGCGCGTAAGCGCAGCCAACGCATCCGCAGCCTA